>JAFGRB010000190.1 GCA_016935365.1 Deltaproteobacteria bacterium | reverse complement strand
GTCTGAGCCACAACATCTTGGTTCCTCCCACCGTCTTCACCACGGATCGGTCGAACCTCTTTGGGTCACA
This sequence comes from Deltaproteobacteria bacterium, assembly GCA_016935365.1. GTDB lineage: Bacteria > Myxococcota > B64-G9 > B64-G9 > B64-G9 > JAFGRB01. The sequence continues at coordinate 7,724 of JAFGRB010000190.1, read as the reverse complement.
CGGCCAAAGGCCGTGGTATTCTCTCGTAATAATGCCCCAACACCATGAACGGATCCAGACTGGCGAGGACAGGTTCACCCGGTCCTTTGCCTCGACCCGTGGCCCGGCGCTCAGCTCGACATCGGCTTCGCCTTCGAGCTGCCCTTCTATACCCCTGCACTCCGCCCGGTAGAGCCGCGCGAGCAGCGCTTCGCATGCGCAGACCCGCCGCAGCAAGATCGGCTTGACAGATCCACCTGCAGCGGTGAGCCTAGGGATCCGAGAAGGAGTCACTAGCCATGAAGCGGCGCACAGTGTGGATTGCTCTTGCATGCCTCGCCTTTCTCGCCTGCAACGGCGAGTCGAGCCCCAGCGACGCAGGTCCGGACGGCACGGCCGACGGGGGCGACGGCGGCCGGTACCCGGACCCCGCCTTCGTCTACGAGGCCTCGGGCCAGGTCGACAGCGTGCTCGACGAGCCCTTCCAGATGGAGCGGCCCCGGCTCTACCGGAGCGCCGAGGACCTGCCGGACACGGACGTCCGCTGCATCCAGGAGGTCTCGACCCGCGTGCTGGCGGGCTCCGCCTCGGGCTTGCTGGAGTGGGACCGGCAGTCGGATCGCTTCGTCCGCCTGGCCCTCCCGGGCGGAGACGAGGCGGTCCTGGACATGGCCGGGCGAGCGACCGCCGACGGCAAGCTGGCCCTGATCACGCCCACCCGGCTCGTGCTGCTGGACCTGGAGGGCACGGATCACCTGACGGTCTCGATCGACAGCGCCCTGAGCGTGGCGGCCAGCCGCACCCAGATCTACGCGGGCACCGAGCAGGGCCCCCTGGAGCTCGTGGGCGACGCGCTCCAGGCCGTGACCGATGCACCCGCGCTGCCGGTGCGGGACCTGCTCGTCTCGGACGACGGCGACCTCTACCTGGCCACCGGCAGCGGGGTCTGGCAGCTCGCAGACGGGAGCTGGCAGCAGCACACGGCCGCCGACAGCGAGCTGCTCGACGACGACGTGCAGAGCCTGGCCTGGATGGAGGTTCCCCCGGGCGTGCTGGCCGGCTCTGCCCAGGGCGTCACCGCCCTGACGGACCAGGAGTCCGTCGCCTTCCCGGCCGGCCTGGGCGGCCTGCCGAGGGGCGCCTGCCGGGCGCTGGCCTACGACCATGGCTGGATCCTGGTGGGCCACGACGTGGGCGCGAGCTACTTCGACACGGTCTTTCCGGTATCGGCCTCGATGAACCACTACCACTCGCTGCGCTGGCTGCCGGCCGACGAGGTGCGCGGCGTGGACATGTTGCATGGAGCCCGGTTGTGGATCGCCACCTCGGGGGGCATCGCGCGCATCTCCTTCGAGCCGCAGACCCTGGCCGGCCGGGCGGATCTCTTCGAGTCCATGAACGACGGCTTCTGGCGCCTGGACTTCGTGTCCTGCGGGGGCCTGCGGAGCGATCCCTGGGACCTCCCGGAGCCCTTGCAGCACCACGACCACGACAACGACGGCCTTTGGACCCAGATGCAGGTGGGCGCCTGGTGCTACGCGGCCGGGGCCACCGGCGATCAGACCTACTGCGAGAAGGCCCGCCGGGCCATGCGCGGCATGCAGTGGCTGATCGACATCCCGGCGGTCAGCTTCGAGGCCCAGGGCGACCCGCGGGGCTTCGTCAGCCGATCCTTCGTGCGCGACGACGAGGGCGACGTCTACGAGAGCAAGGTTCCCCAGGACAACTGGCACCTGGTCGAGGGCTGGGAGGACGGCCACGACTACCGCTGGAAGGACGACACCTCCTCGGACGAGACCACGGGCCACTTCTTCGGCTATCCGCTCTACTACGACTTCTGCGCCCGGGACCAGGCCGAGCGGGCCGCCCTGGCCGATCACATCGCGGCACTCGCCCGCCACATCGTCGACCACGGCTTCCGGCTGATCGACCTGGACGGCGAGCGCACCCTACACGGGCACTGGGACCCGGACACGCTGGCCATCGCCCTGGACGGCGTCGGCCCCTGCACCCAGAACCACTCGCTCGAGGACTGCATGTCCGCGGCCTACGGCGGAGGCTGGCTCAACGCCATCGAGATCCTCGGGCACATGCTGGCCGCCTATCACATGACGGGCGATCCGACCTTCTACGACGCGTACAGCTCGCTCGTCGAGGATCACCGCTACGCCGAGCTGGTGGACTTCCACGACGAGATCTACACGGTGACCACGCCGGCCATCGCCAACCACTCGGATCACGAGCTGGCCATGCTGGGCTATCACACCCTGATCCGCTACGAGCCGGACGACGCGCGGCGGGCGCGCTGGATCCAGAGCCTGCTCGCCATGTACGAGTACGAGAAGCCAGAGCGCAACCCCTGCTGGGCCGCCTTCGTGGCCGGGGTGACACCAGAGGGCTACGAGCTGGCCGACGCGATCCGGACCATGCGGGAGTGGCCCGAGGACTGGCGCGAGTGGCGGGTGGACAACAGCCACCGGATGGACGTGGAGCGGGACGTGGACGACCGGCACGGCCACGAGCAGATCAAGACCGTCCTGCCCTACGACGAGATCCGCACCATGAAGTGGAACGGCAACCCCTATGCCCTGGCGGACGGCGGCGACGGCCGCGAGGTGCAGGCCCCGTGGCCCTGGCTGCTGCCCTATTGGATCTTCCGATACCACGGAGTGATCCTGTAGACAGAGTCTTCATGAAAACCGCACTCTGATCCGCCTCACGAAAAGCCAGATAGAAAAGAGGATCAGACCTGCTCCGATGAGCAAGAGCAATACGGACCAGCGTGAAGGCTCCTCGCCCGCACGGATCTCGCAGCTCGGTTGATAGCCATGCTTCGCGAACTGGCCCAGGACCTCGGGTCGAATCTCGACCACGATGCCCGATACGGACTCTGAGTCCCTTACCAGGGCGAGCAGCTTGTCGAGATTCTCGACCAGCCCATCGAGCGCCTTTTTCCTCGCGGCCCGGGCCTCCTCGGACGACGAGGCGAAACGGACCGGATGTATCCACAGAGAGGGTTGAGCGAGATCGAACGAAAACGCGGTGACCTCGGAATGCGAGACCGCAATCGAGCGCTGGGGATGAAAGCCACGGGCCAGATCGACGATCTCTTTCGCATCATCTTGGATCCGCATCCAGGATTGCACCTCCACGCTCTCATCTAGGCTGGCTCTCTGCTTGAGTTCTGCCGCTCTCTGCTGGACTTGCCTCCAGCACCCAGAGGCCGGATCCGACTCCAAAAAAAGGAGACTGAATCTGCTCCATGTTGGTCCGGAAACCGAGCCGCTCCCCTTGACTTGGTACTCCACAAAAGCACCCGTGTACTCGAGGCCGCCTGTCTGGATCCACGCCCCCTCTCCTGGCCCGCGGTCCAGGATCTGTTCAAGAGGCACCTGATCCGGCTCCGACTGAAACAGGTAAGGAAGGGCAGGAATGGCAAAGGGAGCAGAGACGAAGAGCAGTATCCCGCCGATAGCCGCTGTGGAGAAGACCAGTACTTTCATGCCTGCTCCCTCGTGCTCGCGGCCTTCCTAGCACCGAGCTGTGCGAGGTTCAAGCCACAGTTATGGTGCAGCCCGTGCCTGCCGCTGCTGCATTCCGGTGCAGAGGGGCACTCGACGCCGCGCTCAAGTGCCCGAATACACGACCGCGCAGTCTCTGGCACGCTCCTTGCGCTCTTGCCGGGCGAGAGTGAGAAAAAGGAGGTTCGCGATGTCCAGCCGGGCAGACTTGATTCAGATCACTTCGCTCATGCCGGGCGCCGAGCTCATCCGCGCGGGCAAGGAGCAGATCGCCCTCGGCTTTCCGGAGGAGGTCGTCAAGGCGTGGATCCGCGCCCAGGCCCGACCCACGGTCTGGGTCGTGCCGGACGTGCGCAGCGCGGGCGGCGTCGTGCAGTGGTCGCTCGAGTTCCCGCTCTACTTCTTCCTCTTCGTGCAGGGCGGCTTCGGCGACGGCCGCAAGATCCGGGTCGTGGTGGCCGAGCAGGACTGGCCCGACGTGGTCGAGTCGCTGCGCCTGACCCTGCTGGGCCTGATCCGCGAGGAGATGGAGCGCGCGGGGGTCGCGCCGGATCGAGCCGCCGCGCTCGAGGCCGAGAGCGCGCACATGGCGCTCAAGCACCCGGACGGCCGCATCGCCCGAATCGAGGACTTCCTCGAGCCCGTCTTCTACGACGCCGAGGGGATGGCCGATCTCGGTACGCTGCAGATCCGCGCCCACGGGGACAACACCTGGTCGTTCTTCGCCCGGGCCGATCGGATCGAGGAGCACCGCCTCGAGTGCGAACCGGCCTGCCCGCCCTGGAGCCTGCCGCCGGCCAATGCGCCGGTCCTGCCGCAGCCGCTCGAGCTGATCGCGCTGGGCACGAGCACCGGATTCGATCCCACGAGGCCGTGCTCCAACTTCCTGGTCCAGTCCCACGGCCGCTTCCTGCTCGTCGATGCCGGCCCCTACGTGCGCCACACCCTGGAGCACGCCGGCGTCAGCCCGGAGCAGCTCGGCGCCATCTTCATTTCCCACGCCCACGAGGACCACGCGGTCGGTCTGACCTCGCTGCTCGGCCTGACCCATCGCCTCAAGCTCTTCGCCACCCGCGAGACCGCCGAGATCCTCCGCCGCAAGCTCGCCATCTGCAACCCGCAGGTGGCCGACCCGGAGCACCTGCTCGAGGACGCTTTCGACTGGGTCCCGGTCGAGCCGGGCCGCGCATACGACTACATGGGCCTGGGCATGCGAATCCACGACTGCTTGCACTCCATCCCCTGCGCGGGCGTGGAGCTCGGCCTCGAGGAGGGCGGCCAGCTGCGCCGCATCCTGATCACCGGCGACAACGACGCCCGGGCCCACATCGAGCAGGCCCGGCGCGCGGGCGTGATCGACGATGCGCGGCTGGCGTCCCTGACGGCCCTGTACGACTGGGACGGGGATCTGCTGGTGGCCGATGCCGGCGGCGGCCAGATCCACGGCCAGGCAGACGACTACCGTCACAGCCCGGCCAAGACCGTCGTCTGCGTCCACACCGGCTCTCTCGACGATGCCCTCGGGCACCTCTTCACCCTGGCCGAGCCGGGGCACCGCTACACCGTCATCCCCGAGCGCAGCCGACCCTCGACCTTGGAGCGTGGCCTGGCCCACCGGGCGCTCGCCGAGGCCTTCGGCCCGGACGAGCCCGACTGGCTGCACGCCATGTTGGACGCCTCCGAGGCCGAGACCGTCAACCGCGGCCAGGTCGTGATTCGCTGCGGGGACCGCAGCCAGAACCTCTACGTGGCGCTCTCCGGCACGCTGGCCGTGCTCGTCGAGCGGGAAGGCCGGGCAGAGCCCGTCGCCAAGCTGCAGGCCGGGGAGATCTTCGGCGAGATGGCCGCGGTTCGCAACGCGCCGCGCTCGGCGTCGGTGCGCGCAGAGACGCCCTGCCGGCTGCTGCGCATCCCGGCCGCGGTCTTTGCGCGCTTTGCGGCCTGCTCCAAGCTGGTTGCCAGGCTGCCCGAGATCTGGTCGCGGCGCGCAGATCTGGAGTCGGCCGGGATCCTCGCCAGCGCCTCGGTCACCACCCGCAACCGCTTCGCGCGGCTGGCATCGCGGCGCACCGTCGCCCCCGGCTCCACGCTCATCCGGGAGGGCTCCCGCAGCAACACGGTCTTCGTCCTGGTGCACGGCCGGGCCCAGGTCTACAAGGGTGCCTCGCCCTTGCTGGTCGACGGCACGCCGGTCATCGTCGAGCCCGGCGCCCTGATCGGAGAGACGGCCCCCTTCCTGCGAAAGACCCGCAACGCCTCCATCGTGACCCTGGACGAGTGCGAGGTGCTCGCCATCCGGGGCCGGGACTTCGAGCGCATCGTCCGCGACTCGCCTCAGCTCTTCCTCGACATCTCGCGCGTGGTCTGCTCTCGAAACGCCGAGCAGCGCGCGGCCCGCCAGGGCCGGCGGGCCGCCTGAGGAGCGAACGTCATGAGCCGCGTCGCACTTCGAGCCGATGTTCTCGGGGACGGCCATCTGTCGCTGGCCTGGGACGCCCACCCGAATCCCTCCCGCCACACCCTGCTCATCCAGCGCACGGGCTCGGTGCCCGCCTACACCTCCATCGGCCTGGACGGCTCCCTTCGGCGCTACGAGATCCTCTCGCTGAGCCGCCACCAGCGCTACCTGGTCTGCATGCTGGCGAGCCGAGGCAAGAAGACGGCCTGTTCGGACTGGCTCAGCGTCACACCACGGGCCGGCCTGGCCGCGCTCCCGTCCGAGGAGCTGCGCGGCTTCGAGTCGCGCATCGCCCGCGTGGACCGGCTTCACGTCATGCCCCAGGAGCGGCGCCTGACGGCCTTCTGGCACTGCAGCCCGGGTTTCGCGGACAAGGTCGCCGTCGAGCTGATGCGCGGCCGGCGCCTGCTCGGACGCCTGATGCTCGAGCCCGAGGTGAAGTCCGTGGCCCTGGACGCCTCGCGCGGGATCGCGATCGAGCCGGGCAAGCGCCACACCATCAAGCTGTTCACGCTCTTCGCCGGGACCGCGGTCCAAGGACCGCCGCCGGTCGTCTGCACCCCGGCCCCCCAGGGCCATGAGCGCGAGGCCAACCGCGAGCATCCGCAGGCGCACCTGATCTACCCGACCTTGAGCCTGGCGCCCGAGCTGCGCATCTTCGAGGACGAATCGTACGGCGACGACGAGCCGGAGCTCGAGATCCGATGCGCGCACTGCCGTGCCGAGGTGCACTGGCAAGACTACCGACTGCTGTGCAGCCGTTGCGGTGCGGAGTTCATCCCCAACGGCCGCGGCGAGTACCTGGAGTGCAGCCGCCTGCGATTCGGCACCTGCCAGTGCTGCCTGCCCAGGAAGATCCTCGTCCAGAAGGCCGGCTCGAGCTCGCTCGTCTGCGCCCACTCGGGCAAGGAGCACATCCGCATGCCCGGCCGCGGCGGCTACAGCCTGATCGAGGACCTGCCCTACGGGCTCTGCCAGTGCTGCCGGCCGCGACAGCCCCTGGTCCGGAGCGGAGAGACCATTCGCTGCTCCCGCTCGGGGGAGCTCCACGAGAACCAGGATGGCCAGTACGTCTGGGCGCCCAGCCAGCCCGTCTTCGACGCGTCTGCGATCGACGAGCTGCTGGACGCGGGGCTGGCCGAGATCTGTTCCACCGGTGTCTCTCGACGCCGCAACTGAAAGGAGTCGGACATGGAACGCCAAGAACAGCAGCGCCAGCTGGTGACCGCTGGCGTGGTCAGGGCCCGCTGCACCTGCTGCAGCCCGCCCCGGGAGCTGGTCTCGATGCCCGCGCTCGACAGCTGCCGGCTGGCCTGCCCCAGCAGCGGGCAGACCTACCTGGACCGCGGTGACGGCTGGTACGAGCCGGACGGCGGCTGTCTGGAGTATGACGCCAGCAGCGGCGAGCCGAACCGGGCCGAGCCCGACGTGGTCTCGGATCGGCCAGTGCGCAGCGGACCCAAGACGCGCATCGAGCTGGAGCGGGCCACCTTCGCGTCTGGTAGTGAGAATTGAAATGCCCGGCGAGAGCCCAAGCCATGGAAGGGCGAGATACAAGGCCCCAATGGGGCGTAATCGATCTGCGAGTCGTGTCTGTATTCCGCCCCTTCAGGGCTTCGCCCTGAGCCGTATACACATCTTTTCCGTCGCATGGTTTTCCGCTGCGAAGCAGCGGGGGTGTCGGGTAGAAACACGGCGCGCGCACTTTAGGGTCCGGTGGCTATTCCCTGGATTTCCCCAGCGGCCTCAGTCCGGCTCCCATGGTC
>JAFGRB010000189.1 GCA_016935365.1 Deltaproteobacteria bacterium | reverse complement strand
CCCAAAACGACCGCCCTTCGGGCGGCTAGCCCTGAAAACAAACGCGGCTTGGAAAGCCGCGCTTGTTTTAGGTCTAGTACGGCGGTGAGTTCCTCCTGAAACAGCTGGAAAGCAGGAACCCGTTGCAGCAGATCCAGGCGCATCCGTTCTCCGATCAGCTGGAGGTAGGCCGGTGGATCGGATCGCTTCTTCCGTCTACGCCTCCCCTTGGAGGCGACCCATGCTTCGTCGAGGCTCCGCTTGGGGTCACTGATGCTCTCGACATCCTGCGGCCGAGCGGGAACGCCCAGCGCATCGTCCGCCAGAGTAACGCCAAAAGCCCTGCGAAGCGCTTCTCCATCCACCATTGCCCAGGCTTCCGTCTCACGTACCGGAACGACTCCAATCGCTCCTCCACACCGGAATTGCAATCAGTCGGATCAGGGATCAGGCGCTGGAGATGGTCGATGAGGGTGCGCAATCGAGCCGGATGCACGCCGTTCTCAGGCTCTTCGAAACACACGACTCCCCGGTGCGTCGGATCGTGCAGCAATGTCAAGAGGGCGAGAACTCGGAGGGTCCCGTCGGAGATCACAGAAGTGTTGAACTCGAAACCATCCCGTAGCGACACGCTTGCGCGGTACTCTCGTGATGCATCGTCCCGATCGACATCCACATCCATTACGCCCGGGATGATCTCAGAGGGCTCGCCTGCAATGTCCGCCAGGGCTCCTTTTGGAACATCCGGCGTTTTTGTCTCCGTCTTGATTCGAAAAAGGACAGCCGCCAGGTTCGAACCGTCTGGAAGCAACGCTTCATCCGCAGTGAGCGGACTGGGCTTGCGCAGTCCCACCGGATCGAGCTGCAGCAAACGCCACGAACGCATCTCCTCGCGTACAGCATACAGGTGAGGGAACTCCGCAGTTGCGATGCTCGACAGGACAGTCGCTTCGGCAGCGTGACCAGGTCGAGCACGGCCTGCCTTTCCGTCCTGATGAATGCGAAAGACGCGCTTACCGTTCTCGTCCACCATCTCCAGCCACGGAGACCGGCGCGAGTACTTCAGGTAGCGGCCATGAGAAGTCGAATCGAGCTGCTTGCCATAGGGAACCCACGTGTCATCCTTTGCAAGAATAGGAATTGCCCGTTCATCTGCAACGATCAGACGGGGGTACACACCGGGACAGGCGCTGTCACGCCCTGGGCGCCTTCATTCGTGCCCGTGGCCGCGGCCGTGGCCGCGGCCGTGGCCGTGCCCGTGGCCGTGGCGGTGCCGGTGGCCGCGGCCGGGCAGCGGCTCCTCGACCAGCTGGTCCCGCTCCTCCAGCCACGCCTTCATGGCCTGACAGGCCTTGTCGCGCTCGGCCGGCTCGGCGTCGCAGGCGAAGCCGAAGTCCTGCCCGGCGGTCTTTCGCAGCAGCTCCAGGCCCTGCTCGCAGTAGAACAGCGGCGTCTCGGGGTCGGCCAGGAAGCGCACCAGGTGGACGATGCCCCCCCGCCTGCCCCCGTCGATGTCCTTGCAGATGTGATCGAACTCGTCCTCCTCGGACTCGAAGGCGTCCAGGCCGGCCGCCGCCGCTCCGTCCTTGTCGGCTGGAGCCGCGACCGGAGAGTGCGCGCTGCCGTGGGTGGCCAGCTCGTCCATGGCCCTGGCCATCCGGACGGCCAGGGTCCCCTCGGAGGCCAGGCCGCGGCCGAGGTAGTAGACCCCGAAGCCGACCGCCAGCACGCCCAGCGCGCCGACCCCGGTCCACAGCAGCGCCCACAGGTGGCGCTTGGCGCGCACGTTGGCCACGAGCACCGCGCCCAGGCCCAGCACGACCCCGTAGAAGGTCACCACCGACGGCCCGCTGGGCAGGTCCACGGACCGGTGGGCCGAGATGGCCAGCCCGACGACCGTCACCAGCGTGCCGACGCCCCAGCCGATCAGCAGCTGGCGGCCGAAGCGATCGGTGATCATCGAGGCCAGGATGGCCGGCGCCACCAGGAAGACGAAGACCAGCAGCACGCCGGCGACCTTGGTGGAGAAGGTGATCACGAAGCCGAACGAGGCGTAGAAGAGAAAGTCCCACAGCCGCACGTTGAGGCCCTGGCGGTAGGCCTTCTCCGGGAAGTCCGAGATCAGAATGAAGCGCTTCCAGTAGATGAGGTGCATCGCGCCGACGAGCGCGTAGGCCACCAGCGCGGTGAGGATGTCGCCCCAGCTCACGTACAGCAGCCGCCCGACCAGGATGTCCTCCATGTGCTCGACGCCCTCGGTCTTCTGCACGACCAGGATGGCGATCGAGAACGAGATGGCGTAGACCAGGCCGATGACCGCCTCGTGGGGGATGCGGTCGTGCCGCACGCGGGTGAAGGCGAACAGGGCCGCGCCCACCAGGCAGAAGACCAGCGAGTAGAGCAGCGCCTCGGGCGTCTCGTGCATGATGCCCAGCGCGCCGCCGACCGTGGCGCCCAGGGCGGCGATCTGGGCCAGGGCCAGGTCGACGAAGATGACCCGCCGGCGGATGACGTGCAGGCCCAGGTAGGAGTGGATGCCGACCAGGATCAGACACTCCACGAAGGGCCGTATCATCAGCTCGAACATGCTCATGCGTCGCCTCTCTACGGGCCCCCTTCGAGCGCCCCGCGCCGGCCGATCTCAGCTCCCCGAGCTCGCGAAGGCGGCGTTGAGCGCGTCCAGCCAGATGTCGAACTGGTCGAAGAAGGTCTTCATCTCGGGCTGGCCGTCCACCGAAAGGGCCACGACCACCGGCTTGGCGCCGGTCATCTCGGTCACCCGCTCGACCTTGCCGATGTCGAAGTAGTTGGCCGCCAGCACGACGGTGATCTTCTCGCGCCGCATCCTGTCGATCAAGCTCGAGATGTGGCCGGGGGTGGGCGGGATGCCCGGCTTGGGCTCCATGTAGCCCACCACCTCGATGCCGAAGAGCTGGGAGAAGTAGGTCCAGTTCTTGTGGTAGGTGACGATCTTCTTGCCGCGAAGCGGAAGGGCCTTCTTCATCCAGCCGCCGAGGAAGTCCGTGAGCGGCTTGCCCTTGAACTTCTTCTTCTCGAGGAAGGCGTAGAGCTGGCCCTTCTCCGCCAGCCTGCAGAGGGTCTTGCCGCCCAGGAGCTTGACGAGCTGCTCGCCGAAGAGCCTTCGGTCGATCTCGGCATCGAACTTCTTGAGGTTGGCCTCGAAGAGCGCCGCGTGCTGGGGCAGGACCTTCTTGAGGCCGATGGTGATGTTCTCGGCGATGACCTTGCCGTTGAGCGGGCTGGTGTGGATGTGCGGGTTGCCGAAGATGTGCACGTCGCCCTCGGAGCGGTCGAGCGAGGTGGGCTTCTCGGCGATCTTCAGGCCCGCCGCGACCGACACGTAGCCCTTCTGGCCGCTCATGATGGCGGGGTTGCCGGACATGTCCTGCAGGGTGGGCAGCCAGGCCTCGAGGTCCAGGCCGGTGGCGATCAGCAGGTCCGTCTTGGCCAGGTCGACCGCCAGGCTCGGCTTGGGCCGCACGATGTGGGGGTCCTGGTAGCCCTTGACGATGTACTCGACCTCGACCTTGTCGCCGCCGATGTAGCGCACGATGGGCGCGTAGGACGAGGAGGTGGTCAGGACCCGGATCTTGCCCCCCTCGGCGGCCAGCGCCCAGGGGCTCGCCAGCAGGAGAGCGGCCAACGACGAGAGACACGCGCGAATCATGGCGAAGACCTCCTCAGTACTTCTCGTGCTTGTGGGGGCCCGCGGCCCAGTTCACCTGGAGCAGCAGGCGGGTGTCGTGGCAGTCGGCGAAGGGCTCTCCGTGCTGGAACTCCATGCGGATGTAGACGAACTCGCTCTGCCAGAAGGTGGCGTAGGGCACGACCAGCCAGTGCAGGCGGTCGGAGCCCAGGGGCTCGACCAGATCACCCCTCAGGCCCACGAACCAGACCGCGTCGAGCTGGTACTGCAGGTAGGAGTACACGCCCCAGCCGTGGTCGTACTCGGCGCTCTCGAGGTCTTCCTTGCTCACCCAGAAGCCCTCGCTGCGCCAGGTCAGCGAGCGGTAGCGGGCCTGCTGGAGCGGCTGCCAGTGAAGCGTGATGTCGGCTCCGCCCACGAAGGTCTTGCGCCAGGGCTCGTCGACGATCGCGCCCTCCCGGTCCTCGTCCTCGAAGCCCCGCCGGTTGTTGAAGCCGAACATGCCCGACAGGCCGAGCTCCAGGTAGGTGTTCTCGCTCAGGTCCCAGTAGCTCTTCAGGTGCAGCATGGCCGTGGGCACGCTGAAGTGCTCCCCGGAGAAGAGCGTCTCGTTCTCGCCGTCGCAGACCTCGAGCGTCAGCTCGTTGGTGTGCGCCCAGAGCGAGGGCATGAGCCACTTGACCGACAGGCCGGTCTGCTGAAGGCCCTCGTCGCCGAGCAGGAGCTGGCTGGCCAGCGGGTAGCCGGTCTGGTCCAGGTCGTGCTCGTGCCAGCGGTTGAGCACCCCGAAGAGCTGGCGGAAGCGCCCCACGGTGAACGACATCTGGGGCACGATGCCCGTCCAGGTGATGTAGAGCTCCTCGATGCCCACCCCCTCGGCCGGGTCGAAGCCCACGGCGATCTTGGTGAAGGAGAAGGGGTCCAGCGTGGACTGGAAGTGCAGGTCCAGGGCCCGGAGTGGCAGGCCGCTCCGGTCGTGGGGGCCCGCGTAGAAGGCCTCGAAGTCCTCGTCGACCACCAGCTGGGCCAGGAAGTCGCCGGCCACGCTGATCTCCGGGTTGAGGGCCTGGAGGGAGCGCGAGGCGGTGATGTAGGTCCGGTCCATCAGGCTCTCCGACTCGTCGTCGGCCGAGGCCGCCGTGGTGTCGGCCGCCTGGCGGAGCTTCTCCAGTTCCTCGGCCTCCAGCCTCTCCCGGATCTCCTCGAGCTGCCGCTCGAGGGTGCGGATCTGGGCCCGCATGCGCTGGACGTCCTCGACGGAGACCGCCTGCCCCGCCGCCTCGCTCTTCTCGCTCTCTTCGCCCGTCGCCTTGTCCGGCGGCGCCCCGTCCTGCCCGGGTGCCCGGGCCGGAAAGGCGAGCCATGCGATCGCCAGGACCGCAGGCAGGACCAGGCTCCATCCATCCGAATGCCCGTGTGCGCGCAAAACCGTCCTCCTTGCAGCCGGCCCGGAACCACCCGGCCCGGGTTCCTCTCCGCTGCCTTGCAAGGCGGCGCGGAGAAGCGTAGCGCAGGCCATCCGAAAGAGCAAAGATCGTCGGCCTGCAAGAGCAGATCGGGATGAGTCTTGCGGATTTCGTGCCAGACGGGAGCACAGGGCCGATCCGAGCCAGAACAAGCCCTTGGCAGGTCGGGCAGATGCGGCCCGGTTTCGACTTTCGTAATTCGCTTTCGCGGCCTATAAGAAGGCCCCAGCAGGGTGGGGAGAGATGACCCGTCAGGCGTCGATCTCGCGAAAGCGATCCAGGCCGTACTTGCCGATGTAGTGGCTGAGCGCCCGCGGGCTGATGCCCAGGCGCTCGGCCGCCTCCTTCTTGATCCAGGCGCTCGAGCGCAGCGCGTCCAGCAGCACCTGCTGCCTGAACGCGTCCACCTGCTCGGCCAGGCAGCCGCGGCTCGCGCCGCCGGGCCGCTCGAAGAGCTCGGCCGGCAGGTGGCAGCTGGCGATCGGCCCCGAGCCCGCCAGCACGCAGGCCCGCTCGAGGATGTTCCGAAGCTCGCGGACGTTGCCGGGCCAGCGGTAGGCCCGCAGGGCATCGACCGCCTCGGTGTCGATCGGCGGGCGGGCGCGCCCGAGGCGGAGCGCGATCTCGTCGAGCAGGCAGTCGACCAGCTCGGGGATGTCCGCCTGCCGCTCGCGCAGCGGAAGCACGTGGATCGGGAAGACGTTCAGGCGGTAGTAGAGGTCGTCGCGGAAGCGGCCGTCGTCGACCCGGGCCTTGAGATCGACGTTGGAGGCCGCCAGCACGCGCACGCTGACCGGGATCTCCTTGCCGCTGCCCACCCGGCAGATGCGGTGATCCTCGAGCGCCCGGAGCAGCTTGCCCTGGAGGTTCAGGGGCAGGTCGGCCACCTCGTCCAGAAAGAGCGTGCCCCCGTTGGCGATCTCGAACAGCCCCTTGCGGCTCTCGGAGGCGCTGGTGAAGGCGCCCTTGACGTGACCGAAGAGCTCGCTCTCCATCAGCTCCGAAGGGATGGCCAGGCAGTTGACCCGAACCAGGGGCCGGGCGCTCGACGGGCCGAGCCGGTGGATGGTCTCGGCCACCAGCTCCTTGCCGGTGCCGCTCTCGCCGAGGATCAGCACGGTCGAGGGCGTGGGGGCCACCTTCTCGACGAGCTCCAGCACACCGCGCATGGCCCCGGTGCTACCGGCGATGCGGCGCTCGCCCCGGCGGCGGCGCACGTCGGCCTTGAGCACGTCCAGCTCCTCGCGCAGATCGATCTCGCCCAGCGCCCGCTCGACCAGGCAGCGCAGCGCGTCCATCTCGAAGGGCTTGAGGATGTAGTCGAAGGCGCCCAGCTTCATGGCCTGCACGCCCTCGGTCACGGTGCCGTAGGCGGTGATCAGGACGACCTGGATGCGCGGCAGGACCTTGCGGGCGTGCTCGAGCAAGGCCACGCCGCCCGAATCCGGCAGGCGCACGTCGGAGATGAGCAGATCGAAGATCTCGCTGTCCAGCAGCTCCCGGGCGCGCTCGCCGTTCGTGGCGCGCTCCACCGAGTAGCCCGCCTCCTCGAGCATGTCACCGATGAGCCTCAGGATCTTGGGCTCGTCGTCCACGACCAGGATGCGTCTCATGCCTCCTCCTCGGCCCGGCAGGCGGCCGGAATGCGCACCCGTACCGCGGTACCCTGGCCCGGCTGGCTCTCGATGGCGATGCTCGCGCCGTGCAGGGTCAGAATCTTCTCGCTGGCGGCCAGGCCGAGCCCGGTCCCGTGGGCCTTGCGGGTGAAGAAGGGCTCGAAGACGTGCTCGAGATCCTCGGGCGCGATGCCCGCCCCGTCGTCGCGGATCTCCAACTGGAGATGGCCCTGGCCGTCCGGCGAGGCCTGGAGCCAGATCGTCCCCCGGGCCTCGATGGCCTCGCAGGCGTTGGCCACCAGCTGGGAGAAGGCCTGGCGCAGCAGGCTGAAGTCGCCGCAGCACCGGCAGTCGCCTTGGCATTCGAGCTTCCACTCGACGGGCCTGCACGCGGGCTGGGCCCTGGAGACCTGGGCCACGACCGCCTGCAGGACCTGCTCCAGATCGACCGTGCTCTGGTCGAGGCTCAGCGGGCGGCCCAGCTCGAGCAGCTCGGAGATGATGGCATCGACCCGATCCACCTCCTCGATGACGTCCCGGGCCACCTGCTCGGCAGCGGGCGCCTTGCGCACCAGCGACTCGGCCGAGGCCCGGATGATGAAGAGCGGGTTTCGGATCTCGTGGGCCAGGCCGGCCGAGAGCTGGCCGATGGTGGACAGGTGCTCGGCGCGCAGGAGCTCCTCCTGCGCGGCCAGCAGCTCCTCCCGGCTGCGCTGCACCTCGCTGGCCAGATCGACGTTGAACCGCTCCACGCGCTCGATCAGCCGGTCCTTGTCCTGCAGCGCCCGCTCTAGCTCCGCGGCGGTCGAGGCCAGGTGACCGACCAGGGAGCGGATGGCCGCCGAGGCGTGCTCGATCTCGTCACCCCGGACCGCGAGCTCGGGGCTCCTCGCGGCCCAGTCCGCGCTGTGCAGCTGCCGGTCGAGCCGGCCGAGGCGCTTGATGACCAGGCTGTAGGTCATCAGGCTCAAAAAGACGCCGACCAGCAGCGCCACCGCCACCACGAAGATCAGGTGGCGGATCTGGACGTTCGTGATCTGCTCCTGGACCTCGGACAGCTTGCGATCCAGGTGGATCGCGCCCAGGATCCGCCCATCGATGCCGCGCCAGGGCACGGTCACGTCCAGCACGGACTGACCCTGGTGCTCCATCGTGGCCCAGTCGAAGTCCCGCTCTCCCCGGAGCACGCGGGCGATGCCCTCCTCCCTCCAGCTCTGCCCGCGAAGGCCCGGCCGGGTCGTGGCCACCACCTTCGACTGCTCGTCCAGCACCAGGACCTCGATACCCGGATGAGCGGAGGCGAAGCGGGTCAGCACCTGCTGGATCTCGGCCTCGGGCCGTTTTCCTCGCATCGCGCCGTCGACCAGGTCCGCCACCAGGCGCAGGGAGCCCGCCTGCTCCCGGATCAGAAACGATCGGGTCAGCAGTGCATCGACGATCAGGTATACCGCCAGGGGCAGCAGGACCGACAGCGCGGTGGCCAGCAGGTACTTGATCCGAAGAGACATCGATCCTCACTCCCCGACCGCCTCGGCGGCCAGGGCCTCGAGCAAGGTACAGGCCTCGGCGGCGTCCCACTTCGCCGGGACCGCAGCCGCGATGAAGGCGGCCATCAAGTACAGGACGGCCACGGGCGTCCGATCGGATCCCTCGGCGCCCCCGGGCAGGACGGCCTGCCGGGCAGCGCGGAAGATCGGATGGGCCGGGTTGAGCCACAGGACATCGGGGCCTGCGCTCAGCAGCGCGTCGCCGAGCTCGCCGATATCCAGCGCCTCGATGTCCGCGCCGTGCAGCGCGCGCGCGCCCGCGCGATCGATCAGGCTGCGCAGGTTCTGCTTGAGCACCTCGAGCACGGCGCGCTCGCCGGCCCGCCCCTGCCAGCGAAGCGCTTCCTGCCAGGCATCGTCGAAGCGCTCGATGCGCTCGCCCAGCAGCGCCTCCAGCGCCGCCATGGCCGGCTCGTCCGCGCGCACGATGAGCTGCCCCTCGGGGGCGCGCCCCGCGCCCGCCTGCGCCGAGACCACCTCGAGCTTCCCCGAGCCCGTCGCCGACAGGATCTCGCGGGCCGTGCGGTACTCGCCCTCGACGGTTTCGAAGAGCGGCAGGTCGCGCAAGCGATCCACCCGGCCATGATTTCCCACCTCCACCGCGATCTCCGCGTCGCTGCTGCGAATCCGCTCCTCGAGGGGAGACCGCGACTGCGGGCGGATTCTTGCAGCTCCTTGACCTCGCGGCGGATCTGGGGAATCTGCAAGTCGCGAGGTGGGAGATCCCGGCATGGCGCCGCCCTCCGCCCCGGCCGCGAGCGCGCCGAGGAAGATCCGCCGCGCCAGCAGGAGCGCGCCGTCGCTTCCGGGCTTGCCGGCCAGGCGCTCCGCCAGCTTGTCCAGGCTGCGCCAGAGGGCGGCCGAGACCGCCTGCTCGACGATCTCGCGCTGGTCGTCGCGCGCCAGACCGGTCCAGCGCCGGTCCACCTCCAGGCCGCGGCAGTCCACCAGGGCCTTGCCCGGCAGCGGGTGATCGAGATCGAGGCTGCACAGCTGCCGCCCCTCGAGCCCGATCGCGATCCGGACGCCCGCGGAGCTCGCCCAGATGCGAAGGCCCGCCCAGCCCTGGACGGCCCAGCCCTCCCCGCTCGCGGCCAGCGGCTCGCTCTCGATCACCTCGTCCGGCCCGAGCTTCTGCGGCATCGCCGGCGCCGCGCACCGCCACTCGTGGCCCGCATCGTCCCTGCGGAGCACTTCCTCGCCGTCGCTGACGGCCTGGCCGAAGATCGCGTCCAGGGCCTTTCGCGTCTCTTCGTCGTAGTCGCAGATGACGACCCGCCCCTCGGCCGGATGGCCGCGCCGGCCCTTCACCACCCAGATCACGCCCTGCGCGTCCAGACCGCGCTGCAGATCGGGCAGGCAGAGCAGCTGGCCTTCGGGCGTCTCCCACAGGGGCGCCGCGCGCAGGATCGCGCCGAGCTCGCCGTCCGCCTCGCTTCGTTGATCGGCCGGCTTCTTCTCCAACCGGCCGAGCAGGCGCTGGAAGACCGGGCGGACGAGGCGGGCCTGATCGAGCGGCAGCCCGCGTGCGGCCAGCCGGGCGCAACCTTCCGTCACCAGCCTTCGCGCCGCCCGGCCGAGCGCCGCGACGGCCGCCTTCCAGGCGCTGTTCTTGCGCACGGCGCCGAAGCCCTCGGTCGGCTCGAAGCGATCCGAGTCCACCACCCCGACGAGCGGCAGGTAGTACAGCCGCAGCTTGCGCTTCTCGAGGGGACGCCCGCCCAGCAGGACCTGCACGCGGGCTTGACCGCGCAGCTCGCCCGCCCGGGCGGGCAGGCCCAGCTCACCGCTCAGCCCCGGCCCCTCCACGGGCACCTTCAACACCAGCGAGCCGCCCAGGCTGGCATGGCGGACCGGCTTGTCGAGATGCTCGAGCGCGGCCAGCTCCTTGCGCAGCGCGGCCGAGTGGTCTCGCAGCCGCACGCCCAGGAGCTTGCGCAGCGATTGCGCCTGCTCCCTGGTCAACCGCAGCAGGGGCTGGCTGGCCTGCTGCCGCTCGGCGTCGAACGAGACCCAGTAGAGCTCGCCGGCCTGCGCGGCTTGCGCGCGCAGCTCGAGCAGCGACAGCTGGCCGTGGGAGACGGAATCGACGAGCGGGAAGCGGACGAGCGCGGGAACCAGCTCCTCGAACGGCGCGCCGCTGCGGATCCGGCTGTGGAGCCAGTCCCAGAGGATCTCGCGCCTGCGCAGCTCGCGGGTGTCGAGATCCCAGAGAGCGAGCAGCGCCTTGACGAGCGGGACGCGGGACTGCGCGACCGCCTCGACGACCCGCTCGAAGGCCTCGCCGCGCTCGACCTCCGAGAAGGTCTCGTCCGGCTGGATGCCTTCAGCCTCCACCACCGCCTGGATGGGGAAGGGCCGGTCCAGCTCGCTCCACGGCAGGTCGCAGACCGGCAGGCCCTCGACGAGGAAGCGAATGAAGGACTTCTCGGGCTCGGCCGGCACCCCCACCTGGCCCGTCATGCCCGGCAGGTCCACCCGGACCAGGTAGCGCGCCGGCGCGAGCCGCGGCCACTGGCGGCGCTCCTGCGCCGTGGCCAGGTTGCGCTCGCGGATCTTGCGCCTCCGGGCACCGAGCTCGAGCTCGCTCCGTCGGCGCCGGACCTCGACCTGGCGATCGGTGAGCCGGTCTGCGAGCCAGGACCGCAGCAGCGCGACCTGGTCGCGTGAGAGGTTGAGCACCGGACGATCCTGCTCGCCGTCGCCCCAGCGAATCTCCTGGACGAAGAAGACGGGCTCGCCGGGCTCGGGCGCGATCTCGGCCAGGCAGACCGCGCTGCCGTCCAGGCGATGGAAGATGCGCCACGTCCAAAGCCAGCCGGGCTCTTCGCTCGCGTCGCTGATCCGGGCGAGGAGCTGGTCCGCGTGCCGGCGCGCCAGACAGGCGTCGCCCCGCGCCTGGAACTCGCCGCCCGGCACCCTCTCGCCCGAGGGCGTCCAGCCGCGTATGCGCCGCAGGCGATCGGGCGGGGGCAGAGGGTCGAAGCGCTCCCTGAGCGCCTGCAGCAGACCGGGCACCGCCTCGCCCAGGCGGGCGAGGCTCGCGCGAAAGGCCTGATTCTCGGCCACACCGTCCCACATGGCGTTGGGCTCGAAGGCCGCGCACTCGAGCACGGCCCGGCCGCGAAACGGCCCGGCCAGGCTCCGGTCCTCCTCCAGGGGAACGCCGCCTGCGAGAAAGGTGACCCGGAGCGTCCGGTCCTCCGGATCGCTGCTCAGGCCGCACTCGCCCTCGACGGCCGGCTCGTCGAGCCGGATCCGGCAGCGGGCCATGACGGATGCCGCGGGCAGCACCGGCGGCCGGCGCTGGCGCTGGCGGGCCAGGCGGTTCTCGCGGATGTGCTCGGTCCGCTCGAGCCGCTCGTCGACGCACTCGAAGCGGCGACCGAAGACCGCGCGCAGCAAGGCGTTCTGTCCGAGGGCCACCGGCAGATCCTCCGGCAGGTCCCCCGGCTCGAGGCGGTAGCAGCGGCTGGCTGTCCGGCATGCTCCGCCCCTTCCGTAGGCCTGCCAGAAGGGACGCAGCGTGCCCGTCGAGGGTCGCTCGAAGGGAAGCGGCACCAGGCCCTCGACGTCCAGCAGGGCCTCGAACTCCGCCGGCAGCTTCTCGCTCCGGGGCCAGAGCAGCTCGGCGGCCAGGATCAGATAACGCGCGCGCGGTAGCGGATAGAGATCGGCCTGCGGCCAGGCTCCTGCCGGTTTCTGCTCCAGCAGCGCCCAGCGGATCCAGTCGGCCAGCAAGTGCCGCGTCTGCATGCGCAGCTCGACCATGGCCTCGCTGAAGGTCTGGTCGCAGACCACCTTCGAGTGCGAGGCGTCGCGCGTGAACCGGGGGCTGTCCAGGAATGCCAGGATGCCGCTGCGGCCGAGCCAGCCGTTCTCGACGGCCCGATGCTCCTCGACCTCCACGCCGTGCATGCAGAGCGCGATCCAGCTCGAGTCGAAGAGATCGGCCGGCAGCATCACCCCGCCGCGGAGCTCTCCCACCTGGAACTCGCGCCAGGCGAGGCCGCCCACGAGCGGCTGCCGGAGGTCCTTTCCGCCCAGCCGGACCGGCACCGGCGCGAAGCGGCAATGCCGCTCGAGCAAGGCCTGCTCCGGGTTGTCCCGGTACAGGGCCTCGGCGAGCACCTTCCAGCTCATCCGCTCTCGCAGGTGGACGCGGGTCTCGCGCGTCCCGCCCGGGAGAGCCTGGAGCTTGTAGTCGGCCAGCGAGCGCATCCACAGCCGCGCGCCCTGCTCGCCGTCACCGGAGTCCACCTGGACGAACTTGGGCGCCATGCCCAGGCCGGTGTTGATGCCGAGCGCCAGCGCCCTGAGGTGGGCCGCAGCGGGATCGGAGGAGAAGAGGAAATCGAACAGGCTGCCCAGCTCGCGTTCCGAGACCGCCTTCCCGTCGTGAACCAGGACCATGTCGTCGGCGTCCATGGCGATGTCGATCTCGCTCGCCCCGGCAGCCACGGCGGACTGGACCAGCTCGAGCACGTAGCGGTGGGCATCGGCGAGCTTGAAGCGCTGGATCTTGTCCAGCGCCCGGCTCCAGTCCAGCCTGAAGGCGCCCGACTCGACGAACTCGGCCTCCTGCCGCAGGCGGTCCAGCTCGCCGTCCACGCCCTTGCGGTCGTCCGGACGGCTCACGGCCCACGCTCCTCGCAGCTGCGCTGCGCGAAGGATCTCGCCGGGAGATCGGCAGCCGCGCTCCCCGCATCGCTCTCGGTCAGCACGACCGCCTGCGCGACGAGCAGGGCCGCCAGCTCGAGATCGTCCCGGGCCAGCTCCAGGCATCGCCGCGCGAGGCCGTGCTGCGCGTTGAGCACGAGCTGGCGCGCGCCGCCGAATATCGTCGGCCGGTCGTCGACGCCCGTCTCGGTGAGCCCGAAGGCCTCCCGCTGGCGGATGAAGAGGCGCTTGGCCACCTTCGAGCTCGGGTAGTCGAGCCGGCCGAGATGCACGCCGTCGACCCTGAGGCCGGCCCGGGAGGCGAGCCCGGCCACCCGCTGGCACAGCGCCTGCGCTTCCTCGGGCTTCAGGGACCCGGCCGAAGGCACCGCCGTGCAGTAGGTGGCGTCCGCCGAGCGGATCTCGATACCCGCGCACTGCCGCAGCAGATCGGACAGGCCCGGCAGCCGCAGCAGGACGTCCTGGCCGCGCTCGGCCAGCAGGCGGGTGACCGGGTTGGATCTCCTCGCGGCGAGCACCGTTTGCCGGCGCAGGCGCCGCAGGCTGAGCGGCTCGCCGTCGGTGGTGGGAAAGACAGGCTCCCGCTCGGCCTGCGAGGCGAAGCGAACGCAGGGCAGCCTGGCCATGCGCAGGCACGGCTCCAGCGCGGGCTCGCCGGGGGCCGGCGCCCGGACCGCGCCGCTGCGATGCGCGGCCCAGCGGCGCATGTGCTCGAAGAGCCGCGGGAGGACCGATGCGTCGAGCTCCTTGCGCACGAGATCGACCAGCTTGTCGAACTGCTCGTCCTGCAGCACGTTGTCCCGGGTCAGGGTGTGCTCCAGGTAGCGGCTCTTGGCGACCAGGCAGATGCCCGCCAGGTCCTCGTGCGGGCCGGGCACGCGCCCGGCCTCGAGCAGGGTCAAGCCGCGGTTGGAGAAGCTCACCCGGGCCTCGAAGCCGTCGAGCGGATCGCCCGCATCGCCCGAGCGTGGCCCGGGCCGGGCCAGCCCCAGCCAGAACTCGGTGCCCGGCTCGGTGTAGCGCCGGGCAAAGGGGGCGTCGAGCTGGAAGGGCTCGTTGATCGGCTCGCCGTCCACCCGGATCTCGCACTCGGCGTACTTGCACCAGTAGGCGACGACCCGCCTGCCCTGCTCGCGCAGGCGCTCGAAGTCCTCCGGGCGCATCCGCTTGAGCAGCCGCACCCGGGTGCCCTCCAGGGGCTCGGCCAGGCGGAGCTTCTCGAAGCGCCCGCCGGGGTGGAAGATCAGCCGCCAGGACTCCCCGGCCCGGCCCGTCTCGCAGACGGCCAGCTCGGGCTCGAAGGCGAAGATGCTCACGAAGCCGATGCCGAACTTGCCGATCTTGGTCAGGTCCTCTTCCTTGGTGGAGCGAAAGAGGGTCAGGAGGTAGCGATCGATGGTGGCCTCGTCCATGCCCTCGCCGTTGTCCTCGACCTCGACCTGCACGAGCCCCTCGCCGCCATGCGTGAAGCGAAGCTCGATCAGCGTGCTGCCGGCGTCCAGGGCGTTCTGGACCAGCTCGCGCAGGAAGGCCAGGGGGTCCTGGAACTGGTGGACGAGATCCGAGAACGCCTCGTCGGCGCCCGCGCGGGAGGCCTTGCCCAGGAGCGCGCCGGGGCTCTCAGCCATGGCTCGCCCCCGCGATGGGGCGCACGATGCATGGCCGGCCGAGCTCGCGGCACAGCTCGGCGAGCGGCGCGCAGAGCGGCTGCGGGCAGACGAGCTTGCAGCTGCGGGCCAGGCAGCTGCCCTCGGGCGACTCGAGCGCTGCAGCCGGCTGCCCCAGCAGCAGCGCGAGCGGATCGGCGTCGGCCGAGCGCAGCATGTCCAGCGCGGCACGCTCCTCCGGGAAGGCGAGCACCCAGGGCGTCTGGCTCGCCGGGCAGGGGCTCGAGGCCGGGTCCAGAAGCGGCGCCAGCGGAGCCGCCCGCGGCGGCATGCCCGGCAGGAGCATGGGGCCCACCCGACAGCGCCGGACGTCCTCGACTTCCAGCGCCGGATGCGCGTCCAGCTCGGCGAAGACACGCTCTGCGGCCTGCGAGCCGAGCTGGCTGAGCTTGCGCCGAAAGATCCGCGTGGGCTCGGCCAGATCGCGGTCCAGCTCGATCAGCCGCTCGCCGAAGGCCCCGTCCTCCTGGCCGAGCAGGATCGTGTAGCGCACGAACTGCACCCCGACCGGGTCGTAATGATCCATGACCACCCGGAAGCGGGCCTGCTTCTCTTCGAGCAGCTGCTGGCGCAGGTCCACCCGCGTGCGCTGGAAGGGCATCAGCTCCGCACCGTCCAGGGCCCGGTAGTAGCGCAGCCGGCGCGCCAGCCGGCTCGCGCCCCGGGGCACGGCCTGGTCTGGCCGGCTGTGCCGGGCCGCCTCCCGGTCGATGAGCACCCGCAGGACCTCGGCCGCGCTCGGCAGGCCGTTGTGCGGGGCGAGGCGCAAGCTGCGCCGCAGGCCGCGGCTGCCCCTCGGGCCCAGGAAAGAAAGGTGCGCGAGCAGCGGTGGCACGGGCGGAAAGAAAGCGTTGAGGCGCGCCGCGTGCAGCGCGAGCGCCAGGCTGTCGACGTACCCGTCCGCGTGCCGGCCGCGAAGCACGATCGCATCCGGGTGCTCGCCGGGCTGCTCGGGTACCGGGGCCTCGACGCACAGGGACATGGCCTCTTTCCTAGCACTTCCCGGACAGAAAAATAAACGCTTCCCTTTCTTGACATCCTGCCTACATTATCGTACACTGTAAGTAGATATCACACCAGAGCGCCGCAGGCCCCCCTCCTGCCCGCGGCGACCGCAAGCGGAAGGGCGAGCGCGCACTCGCCCTTCATCGTTTCTGTGGGCTCCGGCCTTTCCAAGAAGCCCGATCCGTGCTTGAATAGCGGCCGAAACGACCGCATGCGAGGAGGCCCCCATGCGAGCGATACGGCTTTCGACCGCCTGCGCGCTGCTGGCGCTCTGCGCGCAGGCCTCGGCGGGCGAGGTCAACCCCTACCTGCGGCTGCTCGAGCGCTCGGACCGGCTCCAGCAGGCCTTCCGTCCCTGGCGGCTGACCGTCCTGGGGCCGGCTCGCGATCTCGACGCCGCGCCCGAGGTGCCGGCCCTGGTGCGAAGCCGCGATCGCGAGGCGACCGCGGACTGGCTCGCGCGACAGGGCGGGCACAGCGGCGCCCGGATCGGCGCGGATCTGCTCTGCGTGCGCGCCGCGCCGGACGTCCTGCTCCGGCTGGCCGAGCGGCCCGAGGTAGAGCGGGTCGAGGCCCTGCCGCCTCACACGGCGCGGCTGGACCGCTCGCGGCCGGACGTGGGCGCCGACCGGCTCGAGGCCGGCTTCGAGCTCGACGGCTGGATCGACGCGCAGGGCACGCCCCTGCCCGTCGACGGCCTGGGGGTCGTCGCCGGCGTGGTCGACACCGGGCTGGACTTCGAGCACGAAGACTTCCTGGATGAAGCCGGCGACACCCGGGCGCTGATGATCTGGGACCGGGCCTTCGCCTCCGGCGACCCGCCGCCGGACCGGAGCTCGGGCGTGCTGTGCCAGCGCAAGGACGGCACGCTGATGGCGACAGACGGCGAGGACAGCCTGGTCTGCAACTCGATCGACTTCATCGGGCACGGCACCCACGTGGGTGCCACCATGGCCAGCAGCGGCGATCCCTACCGCGGCATGGCGCCGGCCAGCGAGCTGATCGCCGTCACCCTGAGCGTCGACTTCGCCGAGGTGGCCGACGCGACCAGCTGGGTCTTCGACCACGCCGAGGCGCTCGGCCGGCCGGCGGTGGTCAACCTCAGCCTGGGCACCCACTACGGTCCGCACGACGGGACCAGCCTGGAGTCGTCCGCCTTCACCGAGCTGGTCGGCCCGGGCCGGATCATCGTGGCCGCGGCCGGCAACGAGGGCGACTACCCCATCCACCTGGGCTACGACCCGGCCGGCTCTACCGGCAAGACGCACTTCGAGGTCTTCGCCGGCCTGGAGGTCAACGCCGCCCTGCTGACCCTGTGGGCCGACGGCGATGCCGAGCTCGAGATCGCCGTCGGGGTCGACAAACAGGACGAGCAGGTCGCGCTGAGCGCCTTCGTTCCGCTCGGCGCGGCGCCGGCGCAGGAGACGCTCTCGGACGACGGACGCACGCTCGGCCGGGTGACCTTCGTGCCGGCCGGCGAGAAGAACGCCGACAACGGCAAGTGGAACGTCGACATCGAGGTCGCGCCTTCGGACGACACCTTCTCGGGCAACCCCGACGGTTACGCATGGTTCATCATGCTGCGCGGCCAGGGAAGCTTCGACGCCTGGAGCGCCGCCGCGACCGCCTTCACCTACCCGGCCCTGTTCTCCACCAGCACCGAGGAGGGGCACACGCCGGGCGACAGCCAAAAGACGGTCGGCATGCCGGCCGTGGCCAGCGGTGTCGTCGCCGTGGGCGCCTACGTGACGCGCGACCGCTGGACCGACAGCGACGGCGTCGAGCAGATCGACGAGCACGCCGAGGTGGGCGACATCGCCTTCTTCTCGAGCCTGGGCCCCTCGGCCGAGCCCGAGCTGACCGGCCACAAGCCCTGGATCGCCGCCCCCGGAAGCCACATCATCGCCGCCCGCTCGCACACCAGCGGGGCGCTGCAGGAGGGCGTGCTCGTCGGCGAGAAGGACAACGAGAAGCACATCGTCATGCAGGGCACCTCCATGGCCTGCCCCCACGCCGCCGGCATCGTCGCGCTCATGCTGCAGATCGATCCGACCCTCGAGCCGGACGAGGTGCGAGAAATCCTGGCCCGCACCGCGCGCCGCGACGCGTACACCGGAGACGAGCTTCCGGACTTCACCTGGGGCCACGGCAAGGCCGACGCCTACGAGGCCATCGCCTTCATGCTGGGCGTGGGCGTGTGCGAGAGCGACGCCGAGTGCGCCGAGGGCCATCACTGCGACGGCGCCCAAGGCCGCTGCCTGGCCGACGAGGGCGGCTGCGGCTGCGCCGGCACCGGCGGCGCGCGATCCGATCTCTGGCTGCTGCTGGCCGCCTGCCTGGGCCTGCTGCTCAGCGCTTCCAGTCGAAAGGGATGGTGATGTTGCGGACCTGACCCTGGTTCGCACGACGCTCGCACACCTCGCATTCCTGTCTGCCTCCGATTCTTCCCTCCACCGTGATATACTGTTAGGTGATGCTCAACAGAAAGGGAGGCGTTCATGAGGAATGCCTTGGTCGTATGTTGCTGCGGGACCCTTATCGCATCGATTGGCTGTTTTCCACATGAGGACTCCATCGATCTCGCCCCCCCCCCGCCTCTATTTGAAGGCGATCCGGACTTGGAGAACTGCGGCTATGATCTCGCGGCCCTCCTTCCAGTAGAGGTAGATCCCTGCGACGTTGAGAATACCATCCTGCAGGCTAGGACGGAGAACGATTGGGTCTTCGAGGATCCCACCGCGGCCTACGAGTTTGAGCTTCCTTCCGCAGGTCGGATCTGCGTCCGCGTGATAAACGGAGACGCCGAGGGCGGCCACAGGCCGTGGTGGGGGAAGGTGAGCGTCGATGGAGTTGTCCTCATCGGAAGGTCCCGGCTGAATTCAGAGGTGGATGAGGTAATCGAGACACTCGACCTGGAAGCAGGACCTCACGAGATCGGAGTGACGCTCTACGGACGAAGGGACGCCTTTGTCGACGTGACCATCGGATTCGGTTCCCACGAGTCAGTGGCACAGGACAGCATTTCGAGTCTGCTCAACACGATGGTGGTCGAGAACCTGCACTCCGATCCTCGGATCGTCCACCAGGCCCCGGTGTCCTTCTCGACTGACGTGCGTCTCCGATGGCCCATGATCTTTTACAGATTGGGCTCGTTGAGCATTCCCCTGTCGCTTCGATCCACCTTTCAGTTGAGCGACAGCGAGTGTGAGCATGCTCATTCCCTGGAGGTTCTCACGGAAGTCGCTCCTGCTCATGTGGAGGCCATCGATGTCGAGTCGACCTGGGATGGACGGGGACCGGATGGAGAGTGGCTTGAGCCCGGTGACTACTACTTGAGAGTCGTGGTGGATCTGGTTGCGGATACGAGGCGAGGCACGGTTCTGCTGGACAGAGCGATTTCGATGGCCACCATCCTGTCCCTGTTCCCCGGAGACTGCCCGTGTGTCCAGGAGGTGGACGCACCGAGCGAGTCCGAGCAGTTGATCGACGACGAATCGATATCGATGGAGGCGCTGGGTTGTACTGCGAGAGTGGCGACTCTCTGGGACGCTGGCGGCGATCGTGGATACAGGACAGTCGTGCTCCAGGAGTCGGGCGCCACGTGTTCATGGAATGCGCTTGCGAGAAGAGAACGTCAGGCATCAGGCGAGAGACATAGGCAACAGGTAACCGAAGAGGCGAGCGCATTGCCGACAGACTGGCGCGGTGACGTGATCGTCTGGTATCGCAGCGGCGAGCCTTCTCTGGAACGGGATGTTTCAAGAGATGACGTGCTGGTGCTGCTCGATGATCCATCCGTGGGTAGGATTTCGCTGCCAGAGGACAGGGTGATTGAGATATCCAAGCTGGGAATCCCGACCACTTGTATAGACTGCATGCGGCCGTGTGGGGCTGGAGATGGTCCGTTTGGCGATTCCGAATACTACTGCCCTTATGGGATGACCAACCTGGTGCGGAAGAGCTCCGAAGGAGCAGGTCTCCGCATTGGAATCCACGAAGAGACTGTGTTCAACCAAGGAGAAGCCTATGACGAGAGGCTGAAGGACCCGGTTGCATCCGTGCAGTACGGGACACCGTTCATCTTCAACGATTTCCACCCAAACCGTGTGGCTTCCCGGATTTGGAGCCGCGGGAGAGGCCTTGCACGTGAGAGCGATCCAGTTTCGGTAGGCATCCGGCCAGGAACACCGAGCACGCTCTTTGGGTACCATCTTGATGCGCTTCCGTTCTTCCTCGAGCATGGCGCACATGTCTTGAACTATTCTGCTTATGCCGCTTTAGACTGGGAAGAATGCGCCATCGAGCCGACGCGGGACTTCGAGCTGCTGCAGGACAAGTACCAGCACCGAGAGGGGATGCTCATAGTCCAGGCGGTCGGCAACCTCTGCGTCAGAGGAAACGAGTGTTTGAGATTGACGAACGCCCTCACCGTGGGCGGTTCGAATCCACTCATGAGTCAGGTGGAGAACATCGAATACTATGGCGGAGGCATGGAGATACCAAACGTGGTCGGCAACTGCTATTCTACCGGACCAGATTGCAACGATCTTGGAACCTATGGATCATGGATTCTAACTCCCGAGCAGCCCGGGACTCATATGTGTGGCGGGGGCAACTCATACAATGCACCCGATGTGACTGCCCTGGCTGCCATGATCCGCGGTCTTGCCATGGAAGAGGGCAAGGACGCATACCGGCCCGAGGTGCTCAAGGCCATCATCATGGCATCAGCCGACTACCGGCCGTTCCTCGGATGCCTCGACTGCGAGGAGTACGACGGACCGGACGCCTCCCGCCTCTGCATGGGCTGCCCTGGAGCAGAGCCCTGCGAGCCCGTGGACTGCTTCTTCGGCGCTGGTTTCGTCGATGGAGGAGCGGCTCACTACCTCTACGAGACGGATCGTTTCGAGCACTGGGATGTGGATGCGGATAGCTGGGAGATGCTGGGTCCCGAGTTCCGTTGTGGTCCTGGCTGCATGGCAAAGGCAGCGCTGGCCTGGTCCAATGCAGTGGACTGCGATGATCTCGACTGCAGCGGTGATGGCCATGTCATTCACGACTTCGACCTGATCCTCGAGCAGCGCAAGGAAGGTGCGTGGGAGCCGGTCATGAAGGCCCAGTCGCGTGGAGGCACCACGGAATGGATCGAGGCCCACCTGGCGCCGCTGATCAGTGGTAGCGACGACAACTGGTTCCGCTACCGTGTCATCCAGGTGTCGAGAAGCGTCGAGAGGTCCACTCATGTGGGTTTCTCCTCGTGGACGTACTCGATCGAGGAAGAGAACCGATGGCAACTTGCTGGAATGAATCCCCTGGAGCTCGACGTGAGCCAGGATGGCCAGACTCTCGCATTCGTGTCGGAGGGTATGCACGAGGACATCCAGGAGCCACATCAATCCCTGACATTGATGAGAGCCGACGGCTCGTGCCTGCGGCACTTCCCATTCCGGGGCCGGCTGCATACTGGACCATCCATCAACTCCGACGGGACGCTCGTCGCCTACACCGAGCATCAGCCATATGTCTATCCATATGTGGATACATACTCCATCATCAGGGTGGCCACGGTGGATTACGATCCCGTCTCCTGCTTCAGCGTGGTAGAAAACGTCATGCTGACCGACGAGATAGAAAACGTACACTGCCGTCATCCATCGATGAGCTCGGATGGGCAGTTGGTGGCCTACACGTCGGATCGGGGCGGGGACTACGAGATATACGTCGCCCGTTCGGATGGGACCGAGTATGTTCAGATCACTTTTGACGAAGGCATGCCCGAGGGGTTCATCACGGATCATAGCCCAAGCCTTTGCGGAGACGGATCCGTCCTGACGTGGATCACATCATACTACAGAGGTGGAGCCAACGATCCCATCGCGGTGGTGAGAAGGCTGGATGCCGAAGATGGATACAGCGATATCGCCGTCATAGACACCACGGATGTATCCAAGAGCGGGCCGAAGCTGAGCGATGACTGCCAGAGCATCGTGTTCTCCGCCTCGGGCTTTTTCGGCATGTCTGGACCCGATGTCCAAGATGGATTGTACATCATACAAACCGATGGATCGGACATACGCTTGATAGCGAATGGTCCGACGTACTTCGCATCGATGAACCGCAACGCGCTCCTGCTCCCGTTCGTGAGTAAACCCGGACAACTGGATGCCTCGCTAGCCATTACGACCTGGTACGGCACCGAGCCGAACGTCCTCGTCCCGCCGAGACAAGATCCCTGGCAGGAGGGAGTCGTCGTTCTTTCTTGCTCGAAGCACAGAGAGCTGGAATACCCCTACGCACCCTATTATCCGACCGTCGAGCCATTCATCAACACTCCCTGGCCGCTTTGCGAGTACGCGACGACCGGCTCGGGTGACAGGATCTTCTTCCTGGGATGGAAGTATGGAGAGGTGGCCGACAATGTGTACTCGATTCCGCAAGACTGGGATCCCTTTGATCCCGCGAGGCAGCATGAGCTCGTCCAGCTCACGTTCAACAGGTGAGAATCGGTCATCGGACCGTAGAGGAGGTCAAGTATGAGAGGTCTGTTGACATGGAGCTTGCAGCCTGTGCTCGCCTTGCTGTTCTGTGTCGAATCCTGTACCGGTGACCATGATCCAGGCGAGGAGTGCTGGACGAGAGCCTACACGATCATGTTATTTGGGCAGGATATGTCTTTCAGTGAGGAGTATTGCCACGTGGTGGGAGAGGAGGACGGCGAGGACATCTATTACTGTCCCTGCACCACCGGCTGCTCCTGCGCGGACGAGCCGCCGTCCGACGGCTACGATGTCTGGGGTTGCCACTGGGCGAGGGATTACTACTACTATGGCCCGGCCACAAGTTTGTGGCCAGCGGGATATTGCGATTGCGTGAAGCATGTCCCGTGCTGGGCCCGCTGCTGTGGCCTGCGGGACGAGAGCGGGGCTCTCTCCTGCAGGCTGGACGGTGGCGTCCAGGAGTGCCGGTCAGAGCCCGAGTATCTCGAGGAGGATCCACCCGCGAGGTTCATGTCGTGCGAGCAGGGTCTCATCACGATGGGTGGGATGAAATGGCTCCTTGCAGATGGAGGCATGGCCGATGGCTGGTGCCGTTGAGCGCCCTGCAGATCCTGCTGATCAGCGCTTCCAGTCGAAGGGGATGGTGACGTTGCGGACCTGGCCCTGGTAGGGGCACATATTGTTCGCATGCAGGTCTGCTTGTTTGTCGAAGGTACTGACTTTTTCTTACCACGACAGGTGATTCTATGTGGTGCTTTGTCGATGAAAGCTGGCATAACGGCCCGAGCGAGAAGATCGGTGTACTCGCTGCAGTAATTGGGCCTCGCAAGCAATTCGAGTTGCTGTCTCGAGCAATGTACGCCATACGGCGCAAGTACTACGGCGAGGATCATGCGCGCGACTTGCGGCGTGAACTGGTGGGCTCGAGTCTGTTCAGCAATTCAAGCTTCCGATACTCGGCAAGAGGATACTCCAAGAACCTCACCGTTGCTCGCGAGGTAATCGAATGGACTCGAGGGCGAGAGATCAGACTCGTCGGAATCACTGTGTATGGAGCCGAGAGACCTCCACTTCTCGCACCTGCCCCGAAACGCCTGTCGCGTCCATTTCGTGAGCTATGCGTTCGCGTGCTGGCAGCGATCCCTGAGCGAGCAAAGGCCTTGCTCGTCTTCGATCAGAGGCTTGGTGCTCAGGAAGCAATCTCCATTGCGGTTTGCAACTATCTCGCGGGCATACGAGGTCAGGGTAAGATGATCCCACATCCTTGTGTCGGCGTGTCGAATGTCTGGCCCGGTCTCCAACTCGCGGGCATCGCAGCACATGTCCTCGGGCGCTATGCGACCGGGGATGCACGCTTCGATCGTTGGTACCGGTTGATAACGCCACTGCAAGTCGATGGGCTCGACCACCAGCAGAACCACATCTATGGGTTGATGCGCCTACAATGGGAAGGCGGCGAAAAATACGTTGCAAGAAGACTCAGGGCAAAAAAATAGAGCTGGGGTCTTCCTGGATGGAAGAGTATTGAGACCGGGCAGGTCTCACTCCAGCTCAATATTCTAGATATCACCTTTTCCATTCCAGCGCAACCGTCTTTTCAGGAGGATGGAGCAGGAGCGCGCGACAGAGTCTTCGAGCGCCCGATGGTCCCCACTGCTCAGCGCTTCCAGTCGAAGGGGATGGTGACGTTGCGGACCTGGCCCTGGTAGGGGCGGAACTTGAGCTTGGCGAGCTTCTGCGTGAAGCAGGCTTGCAGCGGCCCGTCCTCCAGCCGCGCGTCGTCCAGGCGCACGCTGTGGATGCGGCCGTCGTTGCGGATCGAGAAGTCGAGCACCACCCGGCCGGGAAGGTCCGGGTTGCGTTGGATCTCGGCCTTCAGGCAGGCCGAGAGGCGGCCGATGTTGCTGCGGGCGTAGACGGTGTTGGTGATCTCCTCGTTGGTCAGCATGCCCGTGCTGGCCACCTCGGTCTCGGCCGGCTTGTCCGCGCCCGGCTCCTTGGGCTTGTCGGAGGAGACGGGCTTGCCCGTCTGCCGCTTGCGGCGCTTGCGCTTGTGGTTCCGGATGGCCACCAGGGCCGGGGCGTCGTCGATCAGGATCTGGTCGATGTTGATCAGGCCCGCCTCTTCCCCGCCCTCGTCGAGCGCGGCCGCCTTGGCGACCGGCAGGCTGAACAGCGGCACGTGCCGGGCCGCCCATTCGCGAAGCGTCTCCTCGTCGCGGCCGGGCCGCTGCACGATCAGCAGGTAGGTGGCCGCGAAGCTGATCAGGATCAGGAAGACCGCGCCGATGCCGAGGTTGACCATCTTCTGCGCCTTGCGCCGGCGCGCGGCCTGCTCGGCCTCGGCCCGCGCCTTCTCGGCCCGGAGCTTGGCCTTGGCCTGGTAGATGAAGGGATGCCAGACGGCCAGGGCCTGGAGCGAGAGCCAGTCGCCATCCTCGGTCCGGACCTGGGTCGACTCGTCGACCTCGCCGGCGAAGAGCCGGGTGACGATCTCGCTCGCGGGGACCGGGCCGATGACCTCGCCCTGGAGCTTGTACAGCCAGTCGCCCGGCGGAGGGCTCAGGCGCCTGGCTTCCGGACGCATGCTGGAAGGCTTGTCTGCCACG
Organism: Deltaproteobacteria bacterium; assembly: GCA_016935365.1. Classification (GTDB taxonomy): domain Bacteria; phylum Myxococcota; class B64-G9; order B64-G9; family B64-G9; genus JAFGRB01. Next base: position 24,558 of record JAFGRB010000189.1, on the reverse strand, counting down.
CTCTCGCCGCGCTCCCGGGGGCCGCTTCGACAAGGGCCGCCAAATTATCATACGCGAGAGCGGAAAAAAAGATCTTTCCACGGTCTTGCTGCTTGCAAGCCCGGGAAGCTCACCAGCTCCAGCCCTCGTCTTCCTGCTCGAAGGCCAGTCGCACGGCGAGCTCGATCTCCGCCCGCATCGACTCGGCGTAGAGCCGCTCGACCCATACCAGGCTCTCGATGAAAGACTCCTGCTCGGCGCAGGCGATCGGCGTTTGCTCGTTCATGGCTTCCTCCGGATCCACGGTCCGTGTCTCTCGCATCGTCCTTTGCCAAGATCGGAAAGGCCGAGGGCCGAAAGGCCCGCCCGGCGGATGACGACCGACGCCAGGCGCTTGAGCTGCCAGCCCTCGAGGCTCTCGAAGCGCAGGCCCATGCCGCGCGGCCCCGCAGCGCCCCCCTCGCTCGACCAGCAGACCCGCGCCGGCAACCTGAGCAAGCGGTTCGATCCGGGTACGGCGAGCCGGAGCAGCGCCCGGGCCCCGGCCGCATCGGGCACGGGCGTCGCGACGAAGACCCCCCGGATGCAGAGGTCGCGGCAGCGCCCGATGAGAGTGCGCTGCTCGCCCGTGTAGTAGCCGTCGAGCGCAAGCCTCACCCGGGGGTATCGCCGGCGCGCGCCCTGCCTCCGCCTGCCCGGGTCTGCCCGTCTATCGCTGATCGTCAGCACCTCGGCGCTCCTTTCGCCTTTCCTCTTGGGTGTTACTTTATCCTACATACACCTACCAAGTCAAGAAAACGGCCCGGCCCGCTTGCATTCGGGCCCAGCCTCGGTAATATGATCGTCATAATGAGCCCATCCAAGAAGGATGATGCCCTGGCGCGAGCGGCCAGGCGAGCGGAGCAGGCCCTGCTGAGGCGCAGCCGAGCCCAGGCGGAGCAGGCCTCCGAGCAGGCCCCCGCATCGGGAGCGCAGGAGATCGAGGCCGCGCCAGAGGCGGCCGAGGAGCCGCTCGAGCTTTTCGAGAGAGCACCACAGGACTTCGAGGTCCCATCCCAGGTGCCCGAGCTGCCGGTGCAGGCCCCGCTGCAGAAGCAGGCGAGCTCGAGCCCGTCGGCGAAGTTCGGCGAGATCGACCTGGGGGGCGTCATGGGCGATTCGCTCGACCTGGATCTCGACTCCGGGTCCGCACCCGCGCCGAAGGCCCGCATGCCGTCTCTGGGCGAGATCGATCTCGCCCCGTCCAGCTCGTCCGTCTCGCTGGACGCGTCGCCGGAGCCGCAAGCGGCCGCGCAGGAGCAGTCCAGAGCCCAGAAGATCCGGCGTCCCAAGCTCGATCGGGCTCCCTCGCCGCAGCCCATGCCCGCACCGAGCCTCTCACCGCCGGCGCGCGGGCCGGATGCGGGGCCGAGACCCGCACCCCGGCGCGAGCCCAGACCCCCCAGGCCCGAGCAGACCGAGCCCGAGCAGCCGAAGCGATCCTACAAGCGGGAGATCGTGATCGGCCTCATCGCGCTTGTCGTCTGTGCGGCACTGGCGGCTGGGATCTACTTCTTCATCTCCTGGCGCGAGCAGGTCCAGGCCAAGAAGGAAGCCGAGATGAGCCAGATCGACAAGGGCAGCCTCGACTCCCTCAAGGACCAGGCGCTCAAGAAGGGCAAGCTGGGGACCGACTGAGCGGCCCTATCCCACCGCGATCACGCGCCTGACCTCGGGGATCTCCTCCTTGAGCGCCGCCTCGACCCCCATCGACAGGGTCATCTGGGCGCCGGGGCAACCCTTGCAGGCGCCCTGCAGGCGCACCTTGACCTCCCCGCTCTCCGCATCGTAGTCGACGAACTCGATCCCGCCGCCATCCGCCTCGAGGTAGGGACGGATTCGCTCCTCGATGATCTGCTGGATGCGCTCCTTCATCGATTGCTCCTTTCCAGCGCCGCTTCTGCCGGCAGCACCGATGCTCGCCTGTGCGCGGCGCGCCTGTCAAGCGGTGCCTTGCGCGCCTTGCGGTGCGACGCGGGAATCAGGGCTCTTTACGAGTCCATCAATCATCCTCGGAGGGGGCGGGGACGCGGACGACGAAGGTGGCCCCTCCGCCGGGCGTGTCCTGCACCTCGATCTCCGCACCGTGCAGATCGGCCACCCGGCGGCAGATGCTCAGGCCCAGACCGGTCCCGTCCCGCTCCCAGGTGGAGAAGAAGGGCTCGAAGATGCGCTCCCGCCGCTCGCCGGGGACGCCGGGGCCGTGGTCGACGACCCGCAGCTCGAGCGCGTCCCCGACCCGGCAGCTCACCTGCACCTCCTTCGCGCCGCTGGCCTGGCTGGCCTTGGCCGCGTTTCGAAGCAGGTTCATCAGCAGGTGCTTGAGCTGCCGGGGATCCAGCGACCAGTCGCCAGCGTGCTCCCGGGAGTCGAGCGCCAGCTCGAGGCCGCGGAAGTCGGGGTGGTGCTTGCAGGTCCGCACCACGTCCTGCACGATCAGAGCCGGATCGACGCGCTCCGGATGGAAGGCCGCGCCCGCGCCCTGGGCATAGTCGCGGATGTCGGTGGTCAGCTCCGCCAGCGAGGTGGCCTGCGCCTCCAGGTCGCGGATCTGCTCCAGCTCCTCTTCCCGGATCGCCTTGAGGTACTTGCCCAGACCCAGGATGACCTGCAGGCAGTTGTTCATCTCGTGGACCATCTCGGCCGCGAAGCGGCCGACCGCGGCCAGCTTCTTCTGGCGCACGATGGTCTCGTGGGCCCGCTCCAGCTCCCTGGTGCGCTGGGCCAGCGAGCGGTGGGCCTCGCTGAGATCGGCCGCCAGCTTGCCCTGCGTGATCCGGAGCTCCCGCCACTCGAGCGCCTGGCGGATCGTCAGGCGCATGTCGTCCACGTCCCAGGGCTTGATGATGTAGCGGTAGACCCGGCCCTCGTTGATCGCCTTGAGCATGGACTCGAAGTCGTTGTAGGCCGTCAGCACGAGGCGGACGATCTCGGGGTAGAGCTCGCGGACCCGGGTCAGCAGCTCGACGCCGGTCATGCCCGGCATGCGCTGGTCTGCAATGATGAGCTGGATCTCCTCGCGCTCGAGCACCTCGAGCGCGCGGGCGCCGCTCTCGGCGCACAGCACGCAGTAGTCCTCCTGTAGCAGCACGCGCATGGGCTCCAGGTTGTCGCGCTCGTCGTCGACCAGTAGCAGAGTCGGGTTCATCGCACCTCCACGATCGATGTCTATTGCCGCCGCTCCCCCGCGTCAAGCTCGGCGATGGGCAGCTCGACCGTGAACTCGCTGCCCTTCCCGAGCTCGCTGCTCAGAGAGATGCTTCCCCCCATGTCGCTGGCCGTGCGCTTGCAGAGCGCAAGCCCCAGGCCGCTGCCCTCGCCCTCACTACGGGTGGAGTAGTAGAGGTCGAAGATCCGCTCCCGGTCCTCGGGCGCGATGCCGGCGCCGTCGTCGCGGACGCTCAGCAGGACCTTGCCCGGCTGGGCGCGGGTCTTGACCTCGATCGTCCCGCCGGGCCGCACCGCATGGGCGGCGTTCTCGGCCAGGTTGATCACCAGCTGGCGGAGCTCCTCCTCGGAACCGCGCACCCGGGCGCCCGACTGCAGGTCGATAGACAGCCGCGCGTCCTTCAGCTCGGCCAGCGTCAGCCGGCCCAGCTCCCGGCGCACCATGGCGTCGAGGTCGATCTCCTTCCAGGGAGCCGGCTGGTACTGGCCGGCGAAGCGCTGCAGGGACAGCACCACGGCCGAGATCCGATCCAGGGCCCGCTCGATGATGCCGCTCATGGTCTCGAGCTGGCCCGCGACGCGCGCGTGCTCTTCCGCGCAGTTCTCGCCGTTCAGCTTCCTGACCAGGCTCATCGAGGCCGTCTGGGCGTTCTTGGCCTGGTGGCAGGCGTTGCGCAGCTCGTGCGCCAGACCGGCCATCAGGGTCTCGAGCGAGTCCGAGCGCCTGCGCGCCGCGACCTCGGACATCCGGGCCCGGCCCGCCAGCATCCCGGAGATGATGGCCATCAGCTCGGCCGGCCGGAAGGGCTTGGTGACGTACTGGTCCGCTCCCACGCTGTGCCCCTCGATGCGGTGAGCCTCGCCGGTCCGGGCGGTCAGCAGCAAGACGGGGGTCTGCTGCAGGCGGGGGTTGGACTTGATCCGGTGGCAGAGCTCCAGGCCGCTGATGCCGGGCATCATCACGTCGGCGATGACCAGCTCGTGGCGCTCCCGTTCGAGCAGCTCCAGCGCCCGGCCCGCGTCCTGGACCGTCCAGACATCGTAGCGCTCGCCCAGCACCTGGTGCAGGTAGCGGAGCATGTCCGCGTTGTCGTCGACGACGAGCAGCCGCGCCTCGCGGGCGAAGTGATCCTCGTCGCGCAGCACCACGCGTCGCTCGGTGGCCTCGTCGATGGCCAGGTAGCGGTAGTCGGGCCGGGCCTGGAGCTGATCGGTCCACTCGGGCAGCCCCTCCTTGGCGGGCTCCTCGATCGCGCGATCGACCTCCCCGTCCGCCCCCTGCCGCCCGGGCAGGAGCAGCCGGAAGACGGATCCCGCGCCGAGCTCGCTCTCGACCTCGATCCGCCCGCCGTGCATCTCGGCCAGCTCCCTGGCGAGCGCCAGGCCCAGCCCCGAACCGCGGAAGCTGCGGTTCGTGCCGCCGTCGACCTGGTGGAAGCGGTCGAAGATCGACTCCAGCTCACTCGCCGGAATGCCGATCCCGTTGTCGCGCACCTCCACGCAGGCCTCGCCGTCCTGCGCGCACACGACGAGCCGCACCTCGCCGCCCGGCAAGGTGAACTTGAGCGCGTTGCTCAGCAGGTTGACGATCACCTTCTCGATCTTCTCCTCATCGGCCTCCACCTCGGGCTCGGCCTGCCGGTCGAGGGCGATCGAGATGCCCTTGCGCTCGGCCATCGAGCGGGCCGTGTCGACCATCCGGCCGACGATCCCGGCCAGGTTGACCGGCCGCTTCTTCAGCTCCAGCCGCGACTCCTCCAGCCGGCTGAGGTCCAGCAGGTCGTCGATCATCCGGTGCAGGCGCAGCGAGTTGCGGTGCATGCTCCGCAGGTGGCGCATCTGCAGCTCGTCGAAGTGGCCCAGGTCGCCGTCGAGCATGGAGTCGAGCGGCGCCAGGATCAGGCTCAAGGGCGTGCGCAGCTCGTGGTTGATGTTGGCGAAGAGCTGGCTCTTGAGGCGGTCCAGCTCGCGGAGCTTGATGTACGCGTCGCGGAGCATCTCGTTGGCCGTGTTCAGCTCCCGGGTACGCTCCTCGACGCGCTCCTCCAGGTGATCGGTCATGTCTTCCAGATCGCGGCGCTGGTGATCGACGCGTTCGAAGAGCATCGCGTTGGTGAGGCCTATGGCCGCTGCCGCGCCGAGCTGCTCGATGAACTCGAAGTCCTCGAGGGAATAGGGGCGCAGGTTTCTCTTGGCACCGAGCCCGACGATGGCCATGAGCTGTCCGCCGCTGGCCAGGGGAAGACACAGCTGGCAGCCTGTCTCTTCAAAGAACTGCCTTGCCAGATCGCGCGCGGCCGTAAAGGAAGGGTCCGTGTCGATGGTACTGCGGTCAAGCACCCTGCCAGATGGTACCAGCTGCCGTAAGAACGCGTGGTCGGGAGCCATCGCCATATCTTCATCAGATTCACTTGCAGACCATTGGATGCTAGACCACCCGCCTCCTTCCTCCTCGTGGAAAGAAACGGCCGCCTGCTGTGGATAGAGAGACTCCTGGATCGTATCCAGAAGGTAGCTCGCAACGGACTTTGGCTTGTCGAGCGAGGACATCTTCAGATCAAATGCATCCAGAACCGCTCTCCGATCATAGCGGCGTCTCTGAAATAGATGATCGAGCTTCGGCTTGATGTTTGTCAGGTAAAAGTAGCTGAGCAGGAAGAGAAGGCTCAACCCGATAGTCGCTCCGAGCGCGCTCGGAGCAGGCAGGTATTGGGCAGCAAACCAGATGGCCAGGTAGAGCGGAAATGCGAGCAGGAGCAAGAGGCTCAACCAGACTGCAGTCTTGAAGAAAATCGTCTGGATGTCCCACAGCCGATGGCGAATGATGGAAAACGTAATCAGCAACGGCAGAAGTGGAAAAAAGAACTGCGGCAAATACAACCAGATGGTCTGCACTCCGAGCAAAGACGGCAAGATGGAACCGAGAGAGCCTATCAGACCGGCACCGAAGGCAAGGAGCATGTACGCCGCTTGTATTCGCTGTACTCCTTGACTACGGAGCAGATTGCGAACGAAGAGAACGCAGGAAAAAAGCCAGCCGTACAACACCCACGCCCCATAGAGAGGCATGAGAGTTCCGCCCACCGGCGCGAAACGGGAAACCTCGCTGGAAGTCACTCCCGCCACGATGAGATCGCTACACCAGAATAGCACGACGAGTAGCGCCGTCCAGATGGCTCCAAACCAGATCAAGAACCGGCTTGTATTGCGACGGAGGGTTGAGTAGCAAATCGAGAACAAGTAGAAAAGCCATGTCCCCACGCATCCGAGAGAAACGCCGATTCGAACCCATAGGAACGCGCTCCTTGGAGTATCTGCAAGGCCACCAACCATGACCGCGAGGGCAAACAGGGCAGCCGCGATACAGAAGCCGATCCATGATGCCTTGAAACCACTTTTCGGGGCACGCCTCCAGTTCACGTAGGCCAGAGCGAGGACGAAAGCGGAAAAGACCGCGTGAGCCAGAATGAAGAGGAATCTCGCAACCGGATCTGTCACGAAGCCTCCAAGCTTCGATTCGTGTCAGCAATCAGCCCGCTCCACCGACACGCATCCATCTTCAAGAGCATCTCCCGATGCCATTCTCGACACGCGCCAAGGGACTCGCCCCTGGACTCGGCGACCAGCACCAACTCGTCTGGGATATTCGTCAGGATTCCCTCCTTCGTCAACTCGGACTGGAAGCTCGCGCAGATACCACAGATCTGCTGGAATCGGTTGCCATCCAACTCGTATGGCAGAGGCTCCCACATCGCAGGTGGCAGGACGTGTCGTATCTTGTATTGTGACAGCAGACTCCGATACTCGTCCTCCGCAACATTCAGCTTGAAGCCGTATCGCGATCGCTCCTGGAACCAGGGAGTCCTCGGAAGCAGCCCCGGTATTGTCACCATGACCAGAGCTGCACCGGCCGCTGCCAGCTCCAGAAGGTTCGATAGATTCTTCTCCCTCGCCGAGGGAGACTGACCGGGCAGTGGGACAATCATGGCGATCCCGGGAACAATGCCAGCCTCCTGGCATTTACGTATCGCATTCACCGCGTGCTGTGGCTCGATCCGTTTGCCTAGCATTTCTTGATCGGCCGGGACAAATGACTCGACTCCGAAAAAGAGGGACCTGCAGCCTGCCGTAGCCATATCCTCGACCCTGTCAAGCGGAATACCATCTGGATGAGCGAATCCGCTGAAATGGAAGCTCGTTCCATTGCGGCCTACACAGTCTATGATGCCCTCGAAGAAGCTCATCGGCGTATAAGATCCCCCCAGACGAATCTGACTGCAACCAAAGTCTCGATTCAACGATTCTGCTTCATTGAGGAAGCGTCGGGAAGACTTCGTGCGCCAACGGCGGCCGGTCGCATTCCGATGCGTGCAGAACGCGCAACCCATCGGGCATCCGCGACTCTCGTCGATCACGAACAGCTTGATCTGCCTGTCCCCTCGCAGGCTCGGGTACACCTCGGGGGAATAGGAGGGCAAGGCAAGCTCATCCAGATCGACGACAAAGCTGCGGGCCGTCCTTCGGATGCTCGCACCGTCGCGCAAGATGAGGTTGGGCACATCTGCCAAATCCCTGGACCCCGAGATACTCTCCGCCAGTCCGATGATGGCCTCCTCCCCCTCTCCATCCACGAGCGCATCGAATGCGCCTGTGTATTCAAAGATCGTCTCCTCGGAATACAGCACGGCCGGCCCGCCTCCGTAGACACGGATAGCAGGGAAGCGATGCTTGAGCATTTCGGCCGCGCGCACACTGGCGACGAATCCGTCGCCGCTCCAGAGCTTGAAACCGATGAAGTCGCTCTTCTGCGCCTCCACTTCGGCCGTCAGTCGATCTGCCATTTCTCTCGCAAAAAGAATCAGATCTGCGTCCAGCGCCTCGTCGATCTCGTAGAAGAGCGTCTGGGCCTCTCGATCTGTCGGGCCGGAGAGGAGTGGCATGAGCTCTTCCAGTTGTCTGCTGCGCTCTGCTGGCACCAATCCGACGAGCGAATCGCTGGTGTTGAAGTCCAGCACCTTGACCTCGTGCCCGTGCGCCAGCAGCGTGCCGGCCAGGCTGGCCAAGCCATTGTCCGGGAAGAACGAAGAGATCATCACCGGGTATCCGGCGAACGAAACGAGCAGTCCTCTAGCCATCGATCATCCCCATGCACTCCTCGCAGTAGCTCATCCAGGCCGGCAGAGCCGACTGCCGGACCAAGAATCGCATACCGGGTGCCACATACTCGAAGCCGAGCGCCTCGAGCGTCTCTCGTGCAGGGCCGTCCGCTCTTCGGATGAAGATGAACTCCGGCTTGCCCTCACGCCTGTAATGCATTACTGCCGCGCCCAGCAGGGCCTCGGCTGCCCGGCTGTCATCGCTCCGACCGGCGGACAGATATACCAGCCAGCACTTGTTCAGCAAGCCGAAGATGTTCACACCCTCCTCTCCCGTCTCCACGATGGCCGCCGCCCTGCGCACACCGCTGCGGTCCCTGGCGACCAGGATCCGCCTCGCCCGTTCGTAGCCCAACCGCTCGCAGTCGGCCGTGAAGCCGTCCAGCGCGATCTCGTCCGGCCCGTAGCAGTATGCCTCGGTCTCGATCGCCGGCAGGCTCCGCGCCAGGTGGGCGGAGATCGCCCGGCGGTCGGCATCGTCTGCCTCGTAGACCTCGCAGCCCTCGCCGGGCAGCTCGGGTACGCTTTCCAGGTGATGCTTGAAGACCTGGTACTCGTCATACAGGCACTCCTGCGGGTGCGGATAGCGCTCCAGGAAGCCCGTGTAGGTCAGCCGGTTCCAGCGCAGGCTCGCGTCTGCGTAGATGACGATGAAGTCGATGTCGGCGATGTTCGCCAGAAGGTGCTGCATGCTCTTGTAGGTCCTGCGCGCCACGTCGAAGAAGGCTCGCCGGTCCTGCTTGCGCGTCCGCTCGTCGATGCCGAACTGGTGCACGAGCCAGGTGCGCGGGTAGAGCAGGCTGCCTGCGGCCGTGCTGGCCGGCAGGCCCGTGTGCTCGACGATGATGAAATGGCCCAGCCGATCGTTCTTCGTGTGGCGCCGCCAGGACTCCAGGTACTTCTGCGTCAAGGGCCCCCTCAGGCCCGGAGTCGCCTCGTCGACATACTTGGACGACACGAGCAGCTCCCAGGCGAGGTCCACGTCGTCCACCCTGCCGATGCCGACTTCCGGGTAGGCATGCGCGAACACGTAGCGCTCCCACATCAGGCGCATCTTCTCGCTGGCGAAGCCCAGGATCTGCAGGCCGCAGACGAAGCCATCCAGGCCCTGCCGCCGGTAGAGCGATCGGACGGCCGCCTCGATCTCCACCAGCCCGCCCGGGAGCACGACCAGGACTTGGCCCAGCCTCTCGCCCGGGAAGAGCAGGTCCACATCCGGCTGGACCTCGAACGCCAGGCCGTGGCCGGAGACCTCGATCAGCGTCTTGCGCACGAAGCCTTCCAGGACGCGCTGGCTGCGGTAGAGCAGCTCGATCCGCTGCCCGTCCGGCAGCCAGACCCGCGGTGAGCGCCGAAAGGCCACCTGCCGCACCGCGTCCGGCAGCAGCAGGACGACGATGCCCGGCGCCACACGCCAGATCGCCGTCTGGAAGTGGCACAGCGCACTCGTGCCCTCGAAGGAGAAGGCAAGGCTCGCTCCCGGCTCGAACTGCTTCTCGTCGCCCCAGACCGGCTGGGTCACGATGCACCGGCGCGCGGACTCCGTCGTCATTCGCAGGACCTCGAGCTCGACGGGCAGGATGCGATCCTGTTGGTAGACTGCCAGCCGACGCTTGCAGCGCAGCAGGTAGTAGCTCAGCAGGTCCTGCAACAGCGGCTGCCTGCCAGCCCACATGGCCGGCTCCAGCGCGGCCAGCCTGGGCAGCCTCCGGCTTCGCTCCTCGTTTCGCTCGATCAAGAAGCGCGTCAGGGCGGTCATGGCTTCACGGCCGATGTCGCAGAACCGCACCCCGATCCGCACCGGCGGCCCGCTCGATATCCAGGCCGGCGCGACGCGCGCCTCGAGAACCAGGTCGTCGCTCAGCCTGATCGCCAGCGACTTCTCGAACGAGGCATCTCCCCCCTCGGGGATGACGAGCCCGCTGCCCCCGGCACCGATGTTCGACACCTGTATCTTCTTCCCGCAGCTCGAAGCGAGGCAGGCCTGGCCTTCGACACCGAAGCGGTAGGAGTCTCTCCGCTCAGAGGACAAAGCAAATCCTCCTCCTCCCCTGAGGGTTAGACCCCTGGTTGAGCAGACCCCTATGATGTATTATACTCCATCTAGGAAGTGCTTGCCAGGGGCGAATCGACTCAACCAAGTGGGGGGTGGGAGTGTGTGTCATGCAGGACTTCTCCGTCGCCTTCCTGCACCCTCCGCTGAGCTTCCGCAAGCCAACCTATCCCCTGGGCGGGATCTTCGAGTCGTCCACCGGCACGACCGACCTGCTGACCATGATGCCCGTCGGCCTGCTCAGCCTGGCCAACGAGCTCGTGGCCGACGGCCTGCAGACGGTGATCGTCAACGCGGCCAAGCGCCTGCAGCAGCGGCGCGCGGACGGGCCCGTCGAGCCCGCCGAGCTCATCGGGGACTGCCCGGCCCGGATCTACGGCATCGACCTGCACTGGTCCGCCCACGCTTCCGGCGCGATCGAGCTCGCCCGCGCCTGCAAGGCGCTCCACCCGGACGCCTTCGTGCTGCTGGGCGGCCTGAGCGCCACGTACTTCGCGGACGAGATCCTCTCGCGCTACCCCTTCATAGACGGCGTGATCTGCGGCGAGTGCGACGGCCACATGCCGGCCATCGCCCGGGCGCTGCTCGGCGGGCGGCCCGCCGAGACCCCCTGCCTGGCCTGGCGCGAGGCGGGTCACGTCCGCCGCAACCCGGCACCCGCCTGCGATCTGCACCGGGTCGACTACCTCGACCGGCACGGGCTCGTCCGGCCCGCTCCGCGCAAGGAGGCCCTCGAGCGCGAGGCGCTGCTGCTCAGCATCCCCGTGCTGCGCGGCTGCAACCAGGACTGCCTGTTCTGCGGCGGGAGCCGCAGTGCGTACCGCGACTTCTTCGGCCGCCAGGGCTACGCCTGCCCGCCCGTCGGCCGGGTGCTCGGCCAGATCCGAGACGCGGTCGACGCGGGCCTCGTGGGGGTCAAGCTCTTCGGCGACCTGCGCCTGTGCGGACGGGAGTATGTCGAGGCGCTGCGCAAGGGCATCGCCGGCCTGGCGACGCCGATCGACGTCTTCATCGAGCTCTTCTGGCCGGCGGACGAGTCCTTCCTGCGCCCCTGGAGGCAGGCGAGCCGCAGCCTCCACCTGACGCTCTCACCGGAGTCGAGCCACCCCGAGCTGCGGGCGCGGCACAACAAGCACTACGACAACCAGGCCGTGCTCGATCTCGCCCGGCTGGGCGTCGAGCTGGACATCGACGTGTGGGTCTGCTTCGCCTACGTGCTGCCGGGCCACACGCCCGAGACGCTCCTCGCGGAGGTCGACTTCCTCGAGCGCATCCTCCAGGTCAACCCCGGAGCGGGGCTCATGCTGCAGCCCTACCTCTACCTCGACCCGGCCTGCGAGGTCTTCGAGCACCCCGCCGAGCACGGCTTCACGATCGCGCTCTCCAGCCTGTCCGGGATCAAGGCGGCCCTGGAGCGCGCCTACTGGTTCCACGCCATCGGCTACCGCACCGAGGCCTTCTCCGAGCTCGCCTTCTTCCGGTCCATCCTCGACGTGACCGCGGCCAAGGCCCGGCTCTACTTCCGGCACCGGCGGCTGGCGGGCCGCGACCTGCTGCTGACCATGCTCAACCTGGAGGGCCACCGGCAGATGGGCGAGCTGATCGAGCGCGGGCCGGACATGGACGACGAGGCGCTGCAGGCGGCCGTCGAGCGGATCTTCCCCGCGCCGCTGCGGCGCTCCAACACGAACCTGCTGCGGAGGCCATTCCTCGGCGAGGCGGCCGGGGGGCACGGCTCGCCCGAGACGCTGCTCCTGGACGCCTTTCCCTGCGCGCTCGAGATCCTCACCCGCGCGCGGCCCGAGGGCGCAGACGCGCTGCTCGAGGCCCTGCGCGCCTGGCTCGAGGCGCAGCGGGCCCGGCTCGAAGGCTGGGCCGCGAGCGCCGACCTCCCGCCGGCAGTCGAGGAGCAGATGCGCGCGCTGCTCGGCCCGCTCGGCCTGGCGGCGGACTTCACCCGCGACCTGCTCGCCTTCGAGTGGAAGGCCTACCGGCTGCTGGACGGGCCGCCGCCCTTCGAGCCGGGCTCGAGCCCGCGCTGGAAGCCGGGGCTCGCAATCGAGGCGCTGGCGTACGATCTCGTCGACCTGCACGCGCTGGTGGACTTCGTGCTCGCGCACGGCAGCGCGCCGCCGCCCGCGGCCAGCTGGTATCTCCTCGACGAGCGCCAGCGCGCGATCTGGGCCTGCGACTTCGATCCGCGCGAGATGGGAGAGCGCGCCGAGCGCGCCCGCATCCGGCGCCTGAGCGCGCTGGGCCGCCGGGTGGTCGCGGCCGAGGCGACCGTCCTGCGCCTGCTGGCCCGCTCGGCCGGACGGGACGAGCCGCTGCGGCCCGAGACCGCCTTCGAGGGCGGCCCGCTCACGCCGGACGCGCTCGATGCGCTGCTGGGCAGCTAGCGCGTTGCGCTCGAGCACGAGCGAGGGTGCTCGGCGTTGCAGCAACGCGGACGCGCCGACCGCGCTCGAGAGCGTTGCGCGCAGCCGAGCGGGGGGTCCCCCGATCGCGCGGAGGGCGGTTCTCAGCTCGAGCACGAGCGCGGGTGCTCGGCGTTGCAGCAACGCGGACGCCTCGAAGACGAAGACTGCACTTCCCGCCAGCCCTCCCCGGCAGCATCGGTGAAAAGAGAATCATGCGCCCTGAAAAGGCGCGGCGAGATGGCGCAGTTGAGATGGCGCAGTGGCTGCGCCCCTCCAGGGCGCGTAGATCTTATTAGCCTTCCTCTACCTGGGGCTGAAGCCCCAGGCTTTATCACCCCGCTGCTTCGCAGCGGAAGAACTCATTCCTCCGATCTCCCCGCTAGCCCGCCACGGCGGCCGCCTCGGCCCGCCACGGAAAACCCAGCGGCCCGAACGCCAGGTAGGCGCCCAGGGCTGCGACCAGCACGAAGATCAGCACCGGCAAGACCAGCCGCGGGCCGAAGATCCGCTGAAAGCCGAAGCCGCAGCCCACGCAGCCCAGCAGCGCGAGCAGCGGGCTCGCGACCTCCCAGATCACCTCGGCCGCCCGGTGGCCCGGCGCCAGGTAGTGCGCGCAGGCGGCGCTCGCCATGGCGACGATGACGCCGACGCACAGGCCCGTGGCCGCCCCGAAGTAAGCGGCCCAGCTGAGCCGCGACTCGGGCTCGGCCCCGGGCTCCGGCCCGGGCTCGGAATCCGCCTCGACGGCCGGGGGATCGGGCTGGGGATCGGTCTGCACGCCACCTCCGAGCTCCGCCTGCCAGCCTAGCACCGAACGGCGATCGCGCGCCACTCCGGCAGCACCCGGCTCACCGCAGGCCGAGCGGATCTACGCACACCCACCAGCGGAAGTCCGGGCAGTGGCCCGGCGCGCGGTCGCGGTCGAGCAGCCAGCGCTCCGCGGCCTGCTTGCAGAGCCGGGGCGGGTACGGCGTGCTCCGGGGCTGGAGCACGAGCAGGCTCCGGCAGCCGTCCGCCTTCACGGCCGCCGCGTCGCCGCCCGCGGCCCAGATGTCGTACTGGGATCGGCGCGCGCTCGAGGGCTCGTAGATCACGTCCTGGCGGGTGACGTAGCGCAGCTCGCTGGTCGCCGCATAGCCCTCCGCGGCCAGGCAGGCGTCCAGCGCACGCGCGTCCGCGAGCGCCTGCTCGCCCAGGGCCTGCCAGCCCCGCAGGCGCGCGGTGGGATCCACGGCCTGCTCGAGCGGCAGGAAAGGCGCGAGCGCGTGGATGTGCGCCACCAGGCTGATCCCCACCGCCAGGCCCAGCGCGCTCGCGTACCAGAGGCGAAAGCGCCGCAAAAAGAGCAGGCCGCCCCTCAGGCCCCAGGCGGCGCCCGGCACCGCGGCCAGGTAGGCGACCGCCGGCCAGTTGGCCTCCACCTTGTGCACGATCGACAGCAGGGTGAAACCCAAGAGCAAGGGGCCCGACAGGCACCACATCAAGTAGGCCTGCGGGCGCCCGAAGCGCACCGCCCGGCGCCAGCCCAGGAGCATGAAGGCCACGAGCCCCAGCCACAGCAAGGGGCTCAGCACCCCGGCCTGCCCGCCGACGAGCTCGAGCAGGCCGAGCGGGCGCAGCATCAGCTCGCCCGCGGCATGGCCGAGCTGGAAAGACAGCGCCCCGCCCGCGTGCTTCATGTCCCAGAGGACGTTCGGCGCCAGCATCAGCGCCGCGACCAGCACCGCCCAGACCGGCCCGGCCGATCGCAGCCGCGCGCGCCCGTGCTTGCAGCTCAGGAAGAACAGCACCAGCCCGGGCAGCAGCAGCAATCCGCTGTGCTTGGCCAGCGCGGCCAGGCCTGCGGCCGCGCCCAGGCCCAGCCAGTCGGCGAGCCGATCGCGGTCGAAGGCCCGCAGGGCGAAGACCAGCGCCAGCATCCAGGCCGCGGCCAGGGCCGAGTCCGGCGTGTGGATCACGGCCCCGGCCGACATGACCGGCGCCGCGCTCGCGAGCAGCGCCATCCAGAAGCCCAGCCAGCCGTCGTCGGTCAGGCGGCGCACGGCCGGCAGCACGAGCCAGGCGGCCAGCAAGGCGCACAGCACCGCCGGCGCCCGGACCCCCAGCGCGCCGTCGCCCAGCAGCCAGGTGCCCAGGCGCACCAGGTAGGCCACCAGCGGGGGGTGATCGAAGTAGCCGGCCGCGAGATCGCGCGACCAGACCCAGTAGTAGGCCTCGTCCGGGCTCAGCTCCGCGCTGGCCGCGAAGGCGAGCCGCAGGCCGCTCAGGCCGACGAGCGCGACCAGCAGCGCCCGGCCGGGCGTGAACAGGGCTCTCAGCCTGCCCGCCGGTCTGCGCTCGGCGCCCAAGCTCTCAGCTCCCCGCGCCGAGTCGGATCCGCCAGACCGCGAGCAGGCCCTCGACGAAGATGCGCACCGACATCTTGGACTCGCCGCGCTGCCGGTCTCGAAAGACGATCGGCAGCTCGACCAGGCGCAGGCCCGCCCGGTGCGCCCGGTAGTTCATCTCGATCTGGAAGGCGAAGCCGCTCGCGCCCACCGCGTCCAGGTCCAGCGCCTCGAGCGCGCTGGCCCGCCAGCACTTGAAGCCGCCGGTCACGTCACGGATCGGCAGGCCGAGGATCGCCCGCGAGTACAGCGAGCCGCCCTGGCTGATGGCGCGCCGCAGCCAGGTCCACTCCGCCACGCCGCCGCCGCGGACATAGCGCGAGCCGATGACCAGGTCGGCCGACTCGCAGGCCTGCCGCAGCAGCGGCAGGCTCTTCGGATCGTGCGAGAAGTCGGCGTCCATCTGGGCGACGAAGCGGTAGCCGTCGGCCAGCGCCCTGCGGAAGCCGTCCAGGTAGGCCCTGCCCATGCCGCGCGGCAGGCCGCGGCGGTGCAGGACGGCGACGCGCCCGTCGCGCTGGGCGAGCTGCTCGGCGAGCTGGCCGGTGCCGTCGGGGCTGTCGTCGTCGACCACCAGGACGTCGGCCGGCAGCGCCTGGAGCACCGCGCGGCAGATGAGCTCGACGTTGTCCTTCTCGCAGTAGGTCGGGATGACCACGACCGTGTCGTGCACCGATCCATGAGCCCTCGTGCGCATCGCGCCTCGACCCTCCTGGACCGCATCGGCTCCATCAGCCCGATGCTCACGATCCGGAACTCGCTCCGCTGCGACCCTCGTCGGCTCCTCGCCGGAAGGGTCGATCCGCGATGCGGGGCGACTCGGTACCGAAGGCGGGTATGCGTTCTTCACGTCTCGTCCCTCCCGGCCCCGGCCGGCGCGAGATAGCCGGCCAGGATCTCGGCCACCCTGGCCGACGGCCGCCCCTGGCCGAGCCCGGCTGTCACCTCGCGCATGCCCGCCAGGCAGCGCGCCCTCCGCTCGCCGTCGTCGAAGAGCGCGGCGGCCTCGTCGGCGATGCGCTCGGGCCGGACCGCGGACTGGAGCAGCTCGGGCAGGAGCGCCTCACCGGCCAGGATATTGACGATGCAGACGTGAGGCAAGCGGAAGAAGGGGCGCACGGCGGCGTAGGAGAGGGCCGAGACCCGGTAGACGACCACCGACGGCACGCCGCACAGGGCGGCCTCCAGCGCAGCGGTGCCCGAGCAGACCAGGCCCAGCCGGGCCCCCTCGAGCGCGCGCGCGGCGCCCCCGGTGACGATCTCGGCCCGGATGCCGGCCGCGTCGAGCACGCCCTCGACCCGGCCCCGGTCGATGCCCGGCGCCAGCGGCAGGCGAAAGTCCAGCGGGCCCAGGCGGCCTGCCAGCAGGCGGGCCGCGGCGGCCAGGGGCGGCAGCAGGCGCTCGATCTCGCGCGGCCGGCTGCCCGGCACGATGGCCACCCGGCGCGGCGCCTCGGCCGCGCGGTCCCGGGCGCGCTCGGTCAGGGGGTGGCCCACGTACTCGACCGCCACCCCGTGCCGGGCGAAGAAGGCCTCCTCGAAGGGGAAGATGGCGCACAGCCGGTCTACACGGCGGCGGATCTTTCGCACCCGGCCCCGCCGCCAGGCCCAGGCCTGGGGGGCGATGTAGTAGACGACCGGGATCGCGCGCGCCTTCAAGCAGCGCGCCAGGTGCAGGTTGAAGCCGGGCAGATCGATAAGCAGCGCCGCCGCCGTCCGGCGGCCGTCCAGCTCCTCGAGCAGGCGATCGCGAAGGCGCCTTATCGCCGCGAGCCCGCGCAGAACCTCGGTCAGGCCCACCACGTTGAGCGGCCCGGACCCGCCTATCCGCTCCAGCCCCCGGGCCTGCATCCGCTCGCCGCCCAGCCCGAAGAAGCGCGCGCCCGGCGAGCGCGCAGCGAGCTCGCGCAGGACCTCCGCTCCGTGGAGGTCGCCCGAGGCCTCGCCGGCCACGACGAAGAGCCAGGGCGCATCGGATGTCGCAGGGCTTCGGGAGATGGTCATCCCCGGGCGCCGGACTCGATGGAGCGCACGATCCGCTCGGCGAGCGCCACGGCCGCCGCCCCGGCCTCCGGTCCGACCTTCGGCTGCCGGCCGTTCGCCAGGGCGTAGACGAAGGCCCGGTCCTGCTCCAGGAGGGGATCCCCGTCGCTGCAGCTCACCGGGTCGCACGCCTGCGCCTGCTCGCCCCGCGGCCGGCGCCACAGACAGCGCGCGTCCAGGTCGATCTCGAGCAGCCCGTCGGCGTCCAGCACGGACATGTGGCGCTTGCGCTGGGGGTGCACCCGGGACGAGGCCAGCTCGGCCAGCATGCCGTCGGCGAAGCGCAGCCGGGCGCTGGCCAGATCGGCCCACGGGCTGGCCACCGAGAAGCCGATCGCCTCGATCGACTCGACCGGCGAGCCGTTCAGCTGCAGCAGCAGGTCCAGGTCGTGGGTCATCAGCTCGAAGACCACGTCCGCCTTGACGCCCTGGGCCGGGAAGGGACCCAGCCGCTCGAGCCGCACGTAGCGGGGCTCGCGGATGCGGGCGAAGGCCTCGCGGACGATCGGGTTGAAGCGCTCCAGGTGCCCCACCTGGAGGCAGCGCGCGCGCCGGGCGGCCAGCTCGCACAGGTGCTGCGCCTGCTCGGACGAGGCGGCCAGGGGCTTCTCCACCAGCAGGTCCAGTCCGGCCGCCAGCAGCCGGGCCGCGACCTGGTGGTGCTCGGGCGTGGGCACCGCCACGACCGCCGCGTCGACGCGCCCCGCCAGGTCCTCGATCGAGGTCAGGGCCTGCGCGCCGAAGCGCGCGCCCGCGCTCGCGGCCCGATCGGAGTCCACGTCGACCACGACCCGCAGGTCCGCGCCCGGCAAGCTCTGGATCTTGCAGCAGTGAAAGGAGCCGAAGTGTCCCACGCCCACGACGGCCATCCGAACGGGCTCCGCGCTCAACGCCCTCACCCTCCTCCGGCCGCCGCACCGGGCAGGCGAGCCGTGGACTGCCGGGAGCATTCCTAGCACACGCCTCCGCGCCGATCAAGCTCCCCCTCTGCTCCGATGGAAACACCCGCAGCCCGATGTGGAAAGCAAAGGGCATCGGAGCCCCGCACAATGCGAGGCCCCGATGCCCAACACCCTCAATCAATCAGGCCAGAAGCGCTTCAGGTCCACCATCCAGAGCGAACCCCAACCACCGGTGCGTATGCTGTAGTAGACCAACCTATCGCCGTAGATCCGCGGGCAGCACTCCATGTACCCCTGCCCGAAGGTCACCTGCTTCTCCTCGCTGGTCTCCAGGTTGTAGACGAAGATGTTCGTGGTGTCAGGCACTCCATCCGGACCGCGGATCCCGTTGCGGAGATCCTTCCAGGCGATGTACTTGCCCTTGATGCGCGGGAACTCCTGGTCATGCTCGTCCGTGGTGATCTGAACGTACTCGCCGGTCGATATGCGGTATAGGTAGACATCCGTATTCACATATCCATCGCCCGGAAAGTACTCACCGTTGCGCAGATCCGTCCAGACCACGTTATCTCCGTCGATGTCGGGTGAGAACTGGGGAATCAGGTCGTCGGTCAGGTAGATGGACTCGCCCGTGCTGATAGTGTAAAGCACGATCTCCTCGATCGTGTTTCCCTTGATGTAGTCATCCCAGACGATGTGATCACCTGAGATGCAAGGGTCCCCCTGCATGACGGGCTGGTGCGTCAACCTGTGCTCCACGCGGCTGTCCAGGTCGTAGAGGTAGACCTCGTCGTTCGAGCCGCCATCCTCGTCCCAGTGCCGCATGTCGCTCCAGGCAAGCCAGCGACCGTCCGCATCCAGGTATCTAGGATTGGCCTCGGGCGGCGTGCCGATGGACTCCCAGACACCGGCTCGGATATCGTAGGCCAGTACTGCCGGTCTCTCTGTCGTGCTGTCGTTGTATCCGCGGGTGTAGATCACGCCCCGGTTGATCACCGGCTCGGCCCTGAATCCTGGATAGTGAGCGGCATCCTCGTTCACAGGCTCATTGGGGTAGACCCTCGTCTCGGTCTCCGACTCGATGTCCACCAGGTACAGGCCGCCCTTTCTCGACGCGTAGGCGATCCAGCCCTCTGCAATGTCGTGGCCCTGGTTGGGATCCGCCAGGTAGCCCACCCGCACCGCGCCGTGCTCGTCCATCTCGTCGAAGCCCACGTGCGTCGGAGGCTCGTAGATCGCACCGTCCGCATCGCTCGCGCCGGCGTCCGGCTTCGAAGAGCCCCAGGTGCAGCCGGCCCACGAAGCGCACACGGCGAGCGCCGCGATGACAACTGCTGCTCTTGCTCGTCCGCCTCTCACGGCTCGAACCTCGCAGCCAGCCTCTCGGGCGGTACCACCTGACCACCGAGCTCCGGGCACGACGGGTCGTACGAAAGCCTCGCCCGAGCATCCCCGTGGTGTTCCATCAACAAGAAGCGGATCTCGTGCCATCCGGGCTCCAGCCACACGGCCTTCGAGACCCTCCGGCCCGCCTTGCCGTACAGCTTGTTCAGGATCACCTGCCCTGCCACCTCGAGCTGCGCTCCGTCGTCCGTGTCCGCCACGAAGCGATACTCGCCAGCCGTGTCCACGCGCAGGTACCCCTCCCAGCCGACCATGAAGTTGTTCGGCCAGCTCAGGTTGAGCGTCTCGGGCTTGCCTCGGCCCCAGTCGTCGTTCATCGGCGTCGCGTCGAAGTCCTCGCCCGTCTCCACGTTCCAGAACCACATCGGGAAGTAGCCCTTGCGCACCAGCCCGTCCCGGCTCCGGTAGCGGAACCGCTCGGCTGCGATCTCCCCGGCGCCTCCTGGCGACTCGGCCAGGCTCACCTGGATGTAGCCTCCCTGCCGGCAGACGCTCAGGTCCACCACGATGTCGTGCCAGCCCGCCTCGAGCTGCAGCCTCTCCGTCTCGACGTCCAGCCGACTGCACGAGCCCAGGTAGTCGTCGCGACCCCACGAGCCCGGCCAGCAGCGATGTCCGTGACCTTGGCCATGCCCGCATCCATGGCCGTGCTCCAGCCCGACCAGCTCCCCGTCGATGTAGATCCGAGCTCCGCCGCGGCTCTGGATGCGGAACGCGTGCTCGCCGCTCTCCAGCACCTCGATCTGTCCCACCCAGCGGTACGACCTGGATCGGCCGGGCTCGAACTCTCCATTCGAGGGCGACGTGTCGAATCCATCTGCCATGCGGAAGCCCAACCGCGTACCCGCGTAGTCGATCCGCTTCAGCCCGCCTGAGAAGTCTCCGGGCAGGTCGGTCGCATCCCTCCGCGTCCACTGCCCGCTCTCCAGGTCCTGGATCCAGGGCCGCAGGTCTCCGGGCGCATCTCCCGTGCCTCCGAGCACCACCACCCGGTCGCCTCCGTGCAGCGATAGCGCGGCCGCGCCCACCCGTGGCTCGGGGCACCCGCCCTGGTCGCAGTCACTCGCGATCTCCTGCCAGGTCGCGGTCTCGGGCGTGTACAGCCAGCTCCTGTTGCTCGCGCTCGACCCATCGTAACCCCCGAAGAGGTAGAGCTGGTCCTTCTCCGGGATGTAGGTCATCGCCGCTCCCTCGAGCTGACCGGGCCCGGCAGCGCGCGTGAGCCCGTCCAGGCGCTCGAAGCCCGCACCCGGCGCATAGCGCCACAGCCCAGACTTAGGGCCTGTCTCCCCTCGACCTCCGTAGAGGTAGGTCCAATCCGACTCCGGCTCCCGCGCAGTGGACATCATGGCGATCGGCCCTGTGGGCATCATCCTTCCGATTCTACGCCAGCCACCCCCGGTCACGTCCAGCTCCCAGACCTCGCCTATCGGTCCACTCGCATCCTCGCCGCCCAGCAGGTGCAGCTTGCCCCGGCGCTCGTCCGCCACCAGCACCGAGCCTGCGCGAGGGGTGGGCGCACCGTAGTCAGGAGCCAGGCCCGTGATGGACGTGATGCTGTCCGAGTTGGCGTTCACCACGAGGGCCTGCTTTCCGCCTGTTGTCAGCTCCACCGTGGTGGGCCAGTTGCCCACATCCACCGTGTAGGCCGCATCGGCCTTTGCCAGATCGATGAACGTGACCGTGTGCTCGGTCCAGCCGCTCACCATGTTGGTCACCACCGCCATGCCGCCGAGGGTGTCCAAGTCCACGCCGGCAGGGCTTCGCACGCCCTCGATCACCGCGATCTCCTCCCAGGTGCCGGTGTCGAGAAACATCACCGAGTCCTCGCGGTAGTTGGTCACCACCGCCACCTCGCCTCCCCAGACCAGGGCCATGCTCGTGGCCGAGCGCCCGATGTCCACCGAGTCCAGGAGAGCCAAGGTGAATGCGTCGTATACATCGATCAGCTCGTAGTTGTCCCGCGCCACGTAGAGACGATCGCCATCCGGTGAGACCGCCAGCGCATCGTGGTTCTCCACGTCGTGGTAATCGTATGGGACCAGAGCCCTCGTCGTGCGCGTATCGCCTTCGATCCGCGACACGCACCAGACGTGATGCCCAAACATCTCGTACCTCTCCCGCAGGTACACGTCGGCGCCTCCAGGGCCCGCCACCATCAGCGTGGGCTCGAAGGAGCCGAGCAGGATCTCGTCTTTGAGCTCCCAGCTGTCCAGATCGACGATGGAGATGGTGCCGTTCGCCCGGTTGCCCACCCAGAGCTCGCGCTGCTCGGCCCGGATCGCCAGGCTGGCCGGCTCGGCAAAGCCGGCGATCGAGCCCACCACCGCTTCGGTGTTCAGATCCACGACGCTCACCGTGTCCGAGCGCTGGTTCGACACGAAGGCCAGGCGCTCCTCGTCCGAGGACACGATCGGCTTGAGGTTGATCTCCCAGGGAAGCTCTCCCACGGGGATCTCCACTGCCCTCGGAGCAGCGGGACCCGTCTCCACCCGCTCCCAGACCAGGGGGCTCGAGGCCTTGCCCATCCACAGATCGTCCCGATAGCCACCGTCGGGGCCCACGCCGCCGAACACGAAGCGGTACGCCTCGTCGCCCGCGATGTAGCCCGCGGCCGCGAAGCAGCTTACGTCGAGCGCCGCGGTCTCGCCAGGCGCGGGCTCCAGGCCCGTCACCTTGCCCAGCGACCCGCTCGCGCGGTCCACGTAGAAGAGCACCGGCTCGGCCGGCACGGCCGGATCGTCCGCGACCCACCAGCCCGCGATCTCTCCGGTGTCCAGCCAGGGGAATTCCTTCCGCGGGTCGATCAGCTGCTCCTCGTAGTGCACCAGCCGCCCTGGATCCAGCAGGTCCACGTGCTCGACGAGCACTCCCGGCAGCACCGGCCGCGTCGGGATGTAGCGGTACTCGATCGGAAAGACGCGCTCGTAGGTCCGGTGGATGCCGGATGCCGCCCAGGGCGAGTTGACCGGGTTGGCCCACAGCTTGAGGTACTTGGTCCCGGGCTCGATCACCCGCTCGCCGTTCGGCGGGAAGTGCTGGGCCCGCCAGTGCCAGGTGACCTGCTTGCGGCGGCTCGCGGTCAGGCACGGGTTCTCCGGGCTCTCGTCCGTGCAGCGCATGAAGCTCACGTCCGGGATGGGCCCGCAGCTCTGGTCCAGGGCGCAGTCCGGCTCGGGCCGGGACATGGACCAGCTCACCGGGAACCAGCCGTGGAAGGGTCCAGCCTCGTGCTGGTGGAGCCGACCATCCTGGGGGCAGAACTGATCCTGGCACAGGCCGTCGTAGCCGTCATCGCAGGCGCACCAGTTCACCTCCACCGGCCGCTCGTAGCGCTCTGCCTCGTTGAAGCCGCCGGTGGCATACAGGCTCAGCTCGACCACCGGGTTCTGCTCGACCGACATGTAGGACTCCTCCGGGTTGGCCGGCTCGTAGACAGACTCCCAGTGCGTGTAGACGCACAGCGTGTCGTCGCAGGCGTCTCCCACCCCGTCGTGGTCGCAGTCGAGCTGGGCTCGGTTCGGCACGTCCTTGCAGTTGTCCAGCGCGTCGCCCACGCCGTCGTGGTCGTCGTCGTCGAAGTCCCGCACGAGCAGGATCTCCTCGCCGGGCGTACCGTAGTTCTGGTGCACGGCCGCCAGCACGTAGTCCGAATCCCATGGCTTTTCAAGCATCGAGTACAGGTCGACGTTGAAGAACATGCTGCTACCGATGCTGCGAAGTGTCCCTCCCAGGTAGTCGTCGGTGAGCTCCGCGATCGCCACTGCGACATCCTCGTGCCAGATGGCATCCTTGGCCTCGTTGTTGATATACAGGTTGGGCGTGCGGCTCTGCTCCCAGCTCTTGAACACCATATCACCATGCTCCTCCCAGGCCTCGCACTCGACCTCGCGCACCTTCAAGCAGTAGAAGTCGAGGTGGCGCTGGTAGTCTCCGAGCAGGACTTCCTCCGGGCACTTGAGACAGTAGCTCTCGTGCTCGTTGCCGAGCTCGTCCTCCCACCAGACCCCGGTCCTCACCCGGTCTCCGCCGATATCGGGAAGCGGTCCCGGGCACGTGTTCTCGTAGTACACGATCTCGGCATCCCTGTGCTCCACCATCGGTGGGAAATGACACTCACTCTCCTGGTATGAATACGCGCACCCCGGGATCGGATCGGACCAGTCCTTGTAGTAGTCGACAAGGGCGACACGCGTCTGGAGCTGCTTGCCCGTTGTATCGACAAGCACATCGATCGAGCAAGCCGGGAGATAGACCTCTCCGAAGCAGTACTTGTAGTTGTAATACCCCACGGAGCCCTGGACGATAATCGGAGGCCATATCTTCGTTGCCAATCCCCCGATGTCAATCCGTGTGCTGATGTAAGGAGACATTCCAGGAATGTCCACGGGCTTCCGGACCCAGCTCATCCTGACACGATCGATCTTCAACGGGTACTCAGAAGAAAGATCGCTGGGCAGCCTCGCCCGCTCGAGCTCCTCCAGCACGAACGGAGCGACGGCGCGTACGGTACCATCGTCTCCTTCACAGGGCGGCCCCACATTGCATGGCGTCAGCAGAAGTGCGCAGGCCTCGTCCCTTCTCAGGATCTCGATGATGGGCACGGCACGGTTCGGCTCCGGCGCGAAGACCTTGCCGTCGAGGCATCGCGGCGCGATGATGCGGTTGAAGAGATCGAAAGCGCCGCCCGGCTCCAGATAGCCCCTGTCCGGCAAGGCCCAGACCCCTGCCTCGTAGCTGGCTCCAGAGCTGCTCGTGTAGGTCGCGTATTCCTGGGCCTCGTCGAGCTTCGGACAGGCTGGCAGCGACAGGGACAGCGCCAAGAAGGACATCACAGCGATTGACCGCATGCTCTTTGCTCGCATCGTTCCCTCCCGGGAAAAAAATGTGGTTCACGAGTGCGGGCACCGGGCGACATGCCCGATGCCCCGCATGGAGGCAAGAGCCAGCGGCCGATCAGCGCGAGGAGCCTATGGACTCCACGTCTGTCTGTCTGTCTGTCTGTCT
>JAFGRB010000188.1 GCA_016935365.1 Deltaproteobacteria bacterium | reverse complement strand
CTCGGGCAACTGACATGGCAGGACTTCCACCTGCTGGATTGTGGCCTTGTCGGCCGCTACAATAAAGCCTGGGGCTTCAGCCCCAGGCATAAGAAGGTAAGATGATTTACGCGCCCTGAAGGGGCGCAGCCATCTCTGCGTCTCGGACAGGGCTCGAGATTGCCGCGCCCTTTCATCCCATCGCTGCTTCGCAGCGAACACCCGGATCTCGGAGCGTGCCAAGCCCATTCTTTCCTCGCGCTTTGAGATGTGTATAAGGCTCAGGGCGAAGCCCTGGGCTGGCTAATGGCGCCCCTTTCGGGGCTTTCGGTCGAGTATTGCCACTGTAGCTAGAAACGCCCCTGGTAGCCGATCCACCCACCCCCGGGAAGCGGCGCTGCGCGCGGGCCCTCGGCCGGCCCGCTGAGATCGACCTCCGGCTCCGGCTCGCTGAGGAAGAGATACACCGAAAGCGCCCCCACTCCGGCCGCGGCCCCGACCATGATCCAGCCGGCGAGGTAGAGATCCGACGACTTGCGGTCCAGGTCCTCGTAGCGGAGCCTGTTCTCGGTCGTCTGGTTCTGCAGGTATTCCGAGTAGGCCTCGTTCGCATCGGACTCGGTCACCGCCCCGGCCACCAGGCAGCCCACGGCCGCCGCTGCCGAGGCCCCGGCTGCGCTCGCGCTGATCCATGCGAAGACCCGCCGGGTGGACATGGGCGCAGCCGCCCTGGCGCTCACGTCGGTGACCGCGCCGTTCCCATCGAGCCTGTCCTGGTCGGAGCCGCGCAGCTTCTCTCCGGGCTCCAGCAGGCTCGCGATCTCCGGCTCGGTCGGCTCGATGAAGACCGATCGCCCCGGACGGTCGAGGTCCAGGCCCACCTTGGAGACCTGGCCGCTGCGCAGCTCGATCCGGCCCAGCAGGCTCTTCTTGCCCTGACGGGCCTCGATCGCATGCGCCCCCGCGGGCAGCTCCAGGTCCACGGGCGCCTTGCCGCGCTTCCGCCCGTCCACCAGGACGCGCGCTCCGGGCGGCTCCGTCTTGATGAGCAGACGGCCCGGCTTGCGCGGCACCTCGACGTCCATCTCCAGGTGCTTGCCGGGCTCGAGCCGGATCCGGGTCGCCGCGAAGCCCAGCTCCTCGCCCTGCCGCTCGCACGCGCCGGCGCGCAGCTCGTAGCGCCCGGGCTCCATCTCCACCGAGACGGGCGCGGGCCCGAGATCCCATCCATCCACCCAGACGAAGCAGTCCGGCGGCTCGGTCCAGACGCTCAGACGCGCGGTCCGCGGCGTGAGCTTGGCCGCCACCCGGACGCTCTTGCCCGCCTGGATGCGCACGCGTCGCTGGAAGACCGCGAATCGCGGGCACTCCACGCGCAGCTCGTGCTCGCCCACCGGCACCCTCTCGAGGACCAGCGGTGCCGGACCGAGCGGATCTCCGTCGAGCAGCACCGGGCAGTGGGGCTCCGGCTCGCTGTGCAGCTCGAGCCGACCGAAGAGCGGCTCGGGCACGAGATCGAAGGACAGGGCCTGCCCGCGCCGGATGCGAAAGCGGCGCTCGATTGGATCGTGATCCCCGAGCTCGACGCGCAGGCTGTGTCGGCCGGCCGCGATCCGGGTCTTCTCGATCGGACCCGGACCGAGCTTCTTGCCGTCGAGCAGGACCTCGGCCCCGGCAGGCCGGGTGGTGACGTCGAGCAGCGCGACGTTCAGGCGCGGCCGGAGCGTCAGGTCCTTGCGCTGGCCGGGCCGGATGCGGATCCGCTCGCGGGCCGGGCTGTGGTGGGGCAGCTCGGCTGCGAGCACGTGCCGGCCCGCCGGCACGACCAGGCCCTCGAGCGGGCTCTTTCCGGCCACCTGGCCGTCCAGCTTGATGACCGCCTCGGGCGGCACGCTCCGGACCGTCAGGAAGCCGAAGTCCTCGACGAGCCGGATCCGGACCGTGCTCACCTCGCCGAGCTTCACCCGGACTCTCTGCCGCGCCCGCTTGTAGAGCCGCTTCTCGACCCGGATCGCATGCCGGCCGCAGGGCACGTCCTTGATCGTGGCCGGGGTGGTCTCGGGGACCTGCTTGCCGTCCAGGATCACGCTGGCGCCCTCGACGCCGGGCGTCTCCACCTGGATCCAGCCCGTGCACCGGGGGGCGGGCTTGGCGGCTTGACCGCGCGCCTGGCCGGCGAGCAGCGCGAGCGCGAAGATGAGGCAGCAGCTCCGCATGCGGCCATTGTCCCCGAGGCTCCTGGTCGAGTCAAATTCGTGAGGCTGCCAGACAGCCTAGGCGGCGGATTGTGCGCATCTTTCACACCTGTGGTCGAAACACGCCACGGTATGCCGGCTCGGGCGCCGCACCGTTCCATACGGTCCACTGGGAGGCTCTCGACAGCCGGAGCACCTGGCACGCGGTTTGCTCATCGATTCCCGCGGAGCGAGAGCTTCCAGTACAGATGGATGCGCTGGAAAGCCAGGGGAGATCTGCACCCGAAGCGACGGGAGCAAGGAGGTGATGCATGCGCTCGAGTAGACAATGGATCCCAATCTGTTTCGCTCTGGCTGCGCTGGTCTGCTCGAGCCAGCGAGCCTCTGCGCAGAACACGCGGGTCTGCGTGGAGGTCGTGCTGGTGGAGGCCGCCGAGGAGCAGGCCCAGGCGCCCGTGATCGAGACCCCGGAGGCGAAGCCGGCCGAGCCCGAGAAGAAGCCCGAGACCACCGCGCCCGGCGAGCCGAGGCCCGGCGCCGAGCCGAAGCCCGACCAAGAGCCGGCATCCGAGCCGCCGGCCCGGCCCTGGGAGGACGCCCTGGGCAAGGTGAGCGCCCTGGACGAGAGGCCGGAACACGCGCAAGCCCTCAAGCCCGAAGAGAAACCCACCGACAAGAGCGAGCTCAAGGGCAAGCGCTACCTGCAGGTACTCGAGGAGCAGGCCGAGGCCTGGAGGGGCTTCTTGCCCATCGGCCAGACGCCCACCCTCTACCTGCGGCGGCTTATCGAGCACTTCATCACCCACGAGCAGGGCTTCGCGGCCGTGCGGGAGAACTGCCAGGAGACCCTGCGGGTGGAGCTCTATCCCCTGCAGTCCGGCTGGACGGTCTTCGCGCGCTACTCGGGCCACGACCGCGAGGAGCGGGTGGACGAGCTGCAGCCGGACGAGCTGTCGCGCTTTGCCGAGCGGGCGGTGAGCGCCCTGCTGGCCGACGTGCCCATCTCGGCCACCATCAACAGAGACACCGTGCTGCGCTCGGACTCGAAGCAGTCCACCCAGCGCATCAAGGGCAGCAACCACTTCTTCATCGGCCTGGGCACCCAGGTCCGGGGCGGCCAGTTCGAGACGACCGCCACCCGGGACAGCACGGACCCCGACTACGGCAGCACGGAGAGCCAGCTGCGGCTCTTCTTCCCCATGAGCCTGGAGATGGGCTATCGGGGCAAGTTCGAGAACTGGGGCATCGAGTCCAAGGCCCTGGTGGGCATCAGCACCTCCAAGACCGCCTCGCGCCACAACTCCCAGGGAGGCCACATCGACTTCGGCGGCGACGTGGGCCTGCAGCTGCACTTCCTGCGCTACCTCAACCCGCGCGGCCTGCACTCGATCTACCTGGGCGCCGGCGCGTCGTTCGAGCTCCTGTGGTTCTCGGCCATCAAGGCCGAGGGATCCCGGGGGGAGAGCGACCGCAGCACCCTGCTCGGCGGCGGCCTGGACGTGGACCTGATCGCGGGCTGGGAGTTCATGCGGGCCTCGACGGTGCAGTTCTTTCTCCAGGCCGAGCTCAACCTGCCGGCCTACGGGCTGGAGAACGAGGACAACCACGGCGCGCTGCACACCTGGTTCCCCGGCCTGTCGGTCAAGCTGGGAATGATGTTCTGAGTCGCCTCGGACGAGGGAGCCACCGCCATGCCGCGGAAAGTCCAGTCAGCGCTGCTCGCGCTCGCGATCCTGTGCATCGCCGCACAGGCCCGGGCCGCGATCCGGCTCTGCCTGAGCGTGCAGGCGCCCGAGCAGGAGCAGGCCGAGCTCGAGAGGCTGGTCCGCATCGAGCTGGCCCGCCACCCGAGCCACCTGCTGGTCGAGGACGGCTGCCAGCAGCAGCTCCAGGTGGGCCTGGTGGAGCTCGCCGGCGCGCGCACCCTGACGGCCCGCATCGATCAGGCCATCCCGGTGCGCTTCGAGATCCGCGATCCGGACGAGCTGCTCGAGCGGCTCGAGCAGGCCATCTCGCTGGTGCTGGGCAACGACCCGGTCATGCTCCAGCAGGACATCGCCCACTACAGCTTCCTGGAGCGGGCCTCCCACTCGATCATCGTCCAGGGCACCAACACCTATCGCTTCGAGCTCTTCCAGACCGTGGGCCGGGGCGGGCACGGCGCGGTCTTCGCGCCCGGGGCGGCCTTCAGCATGGCCCGCGGCTCGGGCCACTGGCAGGTCATCGCCCGGATCCACGCGGCCGGCTGGCACGACTCGCTGCGCGGCGACGAGCAGGTGCTCCGGGCCGCGGCCGGCGCCGACGGCCAGGTGGCCTACGAGCTCTCCGCCCTGTCCGCGGCCAGCTTCTATGCCAGCGCCGGTCTCGGCCTGCAGTACCAGCGCTACGAGGGTCTGCTGAACCCGGCCGACGACGACAGCCGGGACGTGGTCAACTGCTTCCTGGTCGGCCTGGTGGCCCGGGTGGGCGTGCGCTTCTTCCGCTACCACGACTTCGACTGCGACCTCTTCGCCGCCGGATTCATCCCCTTCCACCCCGCCAAGGACGTCGACTCGCTGCTCTTCGGCGAGTCCGGCCTCTACACCCCCTCGCTGCAGGTCGGGCTCGGGGTGGGCTTTTAGCAGGGTTGCGAACAAACAGGCGCCTCTCGATTTCCGCAACCGATGTCCGATGGGTCCAAGCCCCAACGGGGCGTAACAACATAGCCCAGGGCGAAGCCGGCTTTGCCGGCGAAGCCCTGGGATAGAGATGCAGAAAGCACCAGAGCCCTGAAAGGGCTTAGCGATTCATGTCCGCCTTTTTTCCCAGGGCTTCGCCCTGGGCTGTGTGTATGACGCCCCTTTGGGGCTCTCGGAAAGAAACACTGCTAGGCCTTTTCGTACCAGGTCCCGCGACCGCGGCCGCGTCTCGCCAGCCGGCCCGCCATAACAAGCTTGCCGAGGTGATCCTTGATCGTGTTTCGGTTGGCCTTCGTGAGCACTGCGGCCTCGCGAACGGTGACCCGGCCGTGCTCCGCCACGATGCCGAGGAGCTTCTCCGACAGCGGCGCGAGCGGGGCCATGAGCCTCTTCTGCTCTATCTTCCGCTCGAGGACCTCTTTCTGCCGGTGCAGGGTTCGCACGAAGAAGGTGAGCCAGTCGATGAGATGGGACTCGTCTCCGTCCAGGGTGGCCTGCGCCCTGCGAAGGGCTGCGTAATACGCGTCCTTGCTGTCCTCGACGACCCGTTCGAGAGAGCTGTACGGGACGTATCGGTAGCCGGACCGAAGCAGCAGCAAGGTGGTCAGCGCCCGTGACAGGCGACCGTTGCCATCCTGGAAGGGATGGATCGCCAGGAAGCGAACGACGAAGACCGCGATGACCAGCAAGACGTGATGCCTGCGCTCGGCGAGCGCCTCGCGGGTCCAGGCCACCAAGGCCTCCATCAGGCGAGGCGTGTCGAAGGGCGTGGCCGTCTCGAAGATGATGCCGACGCTGCGGCCGTCCGAGTCGAAGGCCTCCACGCTGTTGGGAAGGGTCTTGTACTTCCCCCGGTGGCGCTCGTCCCTGTCGGAGTACCCGAGCAGGATCCCGTGGAGCTGGCGGATGAAGCTCTCGGTCAGCGGAATCTCGGCATGCGACTCGAAGATGCGCTCCATCAGCTCGGCATAGCCCGCCACCTCCTGCTCGTCGCGCGTGCGGAACGATCGCATGTCCAGACCGGACAGCAGCTTGCCTATCTCGTCGTCGCCGAGCTTGGCGCCCTCGATCCGGGTCGACGAGCCCACCGACTCGATCGTGGCGATGCGTCTGAGCGCCGACAGGCGCTCCGGCGCCAGATTTCCAAGCGCCTCCCAGCGTCCCTTGAACTCGTCTATCTCGGCGATCCTCCTGAGAAGCTCCGGTGTGATGACAGTTTGGGCCAAGGGATCCATCCCGGCACCTCCGCATTTTTGTCCATAATTATCCAATTTCAGAAGATCTGTCAATCGATCGGATAAAAATGGATGGGCTTGCGGGTGGCTGTCAACCCGATCTCGGTATTGTGGGTCATTCGGAGTGTGTGAGCGTATGCGTTATCTGACCAAGTTATCGCTCTGGCTGCTGCTCGTCTCCGGGCTCGGCCCGGGCTGCGCGGTGGGCCCGGACTACCGCAAGGCAGAGCCGGACGCGCCGGGGCGCTGGAGCCGGCTCGACGAGACGCCCGGTCTCGCGAGCGCCGACGACCCGGGCGATCTCAGCCGCTGGTGGCATCGCCTGGATGATCCGATGCTCGACGCGCTCGTGGAGGAGGCCCTGCGGGCGAGCCCCGATCTTCGCATGGCGAGGGCCCGGCTGCGCGAGGCGCGCGCCCGCCGCGCCATGGCCGGCGCGGCGCAGCTTCCATCGCTTTCCGCCTCGGGCTCGGCGAGCCGCAGGCAGTCGATCGTCCACACCGGCAGCGGGCAGACCAGCAACTCGTTCACCGCGGGCTTCGACGCGAGCTGGGAGATCGACGTCTTCGGCGGCGTGCGCCGGAGCGTGGAGGCGTCCGAGGCGGATCGGGCCTCGTCCGAGGCCGGCCTGCACGACGCCCGGATCACGCTGGTGGCCGAGGTGGCGCGGAGCTACTTCGAGGTCCGCTGCCTGCAGATCCGCCTCCGGATCAGTCGCCGCAACCTCGAGAGCCAGACCGAGACGCTCGCGCTCACAGAGTTCCGCGCCAAGGCCGGGCTGGTGAGCAGCCAGGACGTCGAGCAGGCCACCAGCAACCGGGAGCAGACCCGGGCCCAGATCCCCAGCCTCGAGACCGGCCTGGCCGAGGCGGAGCACCGCCTGGACGTCCTGCTGGGCAAGGCGCCGGGCGCGCTGCACGCGCGCCTGGCCGCGGGCGGCGAGCTGCCCGCGATGCCGGATCGGATCGCGGTCGGCATCCCGGCCGACGCGCTCCGCCAGCGCCCGGACGTGCGCGCCGCCGAGCGCAAGCTGGCCGCCGAGACCGCCCGGATCGGCGTCGCCGAGGCCGCGCTCTACCCCTCTTTCTCGCTCTCGGGCTCGATCGGCCTGGACGCAGCCGTGCAGGGCGCGCTCGGCAACGGCGCCGGGCTGGTCTACTCCCTGCTCGGCGGCATCACCGCGCCGCTCTTCCAGGGCGGCCGCCTGCGCGCCCAGGTCGAGGCCCAGGATGCCGTCTGCGAGCAGGCCCTGGTGGCCTACGAGCAGGCCGTGCTGACCGCCCTGCAAGACGTGGAGAACGCGCTGGTGGCCCTGGCCCGCCACCGCGAGCGAGAAGAGGCGCTCACGCGGGCCGCGGGGGCAGCGCGCAACGCGGCCGAGCTCGCCAGGCAGCGATACGGGGCCGGGGTGATCGACTTCCAGTCTGTGCTCGACACCGAGCGCAGCGTGCTGTCGCTGGAAGACAGTCTCGCGAGCACCCGCGCCGACGGGGTGCTCGCGCTGATCCGCTTGTACAAGGCACTGGGCGGCGGCTGGTCGCCGCAGGCCGAGGCCCGCCCGGCAGGCGAGGACGCACCATGAGCGACGAGAAGAACGCATCCGACGAGCCGGCAGCCGACCAGGCTGCCGCCCTTACGAAGCTGCTCGCGGCCGAGTCGTCCGGACATCGCTCGCGCCGCTGGATCTGGATCCTCGTCACGCTCGCGGTCCTCGGCGCGGCATTCACCTTCTTTCTTCGCCCCGACGCGCGCCAGGACATGCCGCGCTACAGGACCGAGCCGGCCGAGCTCGGCAGGCTGGTGGTCAAGGTCTCCGCCACCGGCAACCTGCAGCCGACCAACAAGGTCGAGGTGAGCAGCGAGCAGTCCGGCATCGTCACCGAGGTGCTGGTCGACGACAACGACCGGGTGAGCAAGGGCCAGGTGCTGGCCCAGCTCGACCTCTCCAAGCTCAAAGACGCCGTGGCGAAGTCCCGCGCCAGCCTGGTCGTGGCCGAGGCGCAGGTGCAGCAGGCGCAGGCCACGGAGATGGAAGCCCGGGCAACGCTCGCGCGCCTGAGAGAGGTCGCCGAGCTGTCCGGCGGCAAGGTGCCGTCCAGGAGCGAGATGGACACCGCCGAGGCCAACCTGAAGCGCGCCGAGGCCAACGTGGCCAGCGCCCGCGCGAGCGTCACCCAGGCGCGGGCCAACCTGCAGTCGGACCTGACCAACCTCGGCAAGGCCAGCATCCGCTCGCCGGTCGACGGGGTGGTGCTCGTCCGCAGCGTGGAGCCCGGACAGACAGTGGCCGCCATGTTCCAGGCGCCGGTGCTGTTCACCCTGGCCGAGGACCTGGCCAAGATGGAGCTCCTGGTGGACGTCGACGAGGCCGATGTCGGCCGGGTGAAGGTCGGCCAGCAGGCGACCTTCACCGTCGACGCCTGGCCCGGCCGCAAGTACACGGGCGTCATCTCCCGCGTGGGCCTGGGATCCGAGGTCAAGGACGGGGTCGTGTCCTACCCCACGCTGATCGCGGTCGAGAACGACGACATCAGCCTGCGCCCCGGGATGACCGGTACGGCCGAGATCATCACCCTGACGCACGAGAACGCGCTGTTGGTGCCGAACGCCGCGCTTCGCTTCACGCCGCCAGCGACAGACGCGGCGCCGAAGGGACGGCGCGGCGGTCTGGTCGGCAAGCTGCTGCCCGGGCCGCCTTTTCGGCCGCGCAAGACCCAGGCGCCGGCTCGAGACGACACGCCGCGGGTCTGGGTGCTGCGCGAGGGCCGGGCCGTGCCGATCGAGGTCCAGACCGGCCCCAGCAACGGCCAGATGACCGAGATCGCCGGCGGGCCGATCGAGGCCGGCACCCAGGTGATCACCGAGACCCTGGTGGGTATGCAGCCATGACCGCCGAGTCGCTCATCGAGCTCACGGGCATCACCAAGACCTACGGCCGCGGCCAGGCGGCCTTCCAGGCCCTGAAGGGCATCGATCTCGCGATCGAGGCCGGAGAGTTCGTCGCCATCATGGGCCCCAGCGGCTCGGGCAAGTCCACCGCGATGAACATCCTCGGTTGTCTCGACACACCCTCTTCGGGCAGCTACGCGTTCTCGGGCGTGCCCGTCGGGCAGCTTTCGCGCAACCAGCAGACCCTTCTCCGGCGGCACTTCATCGGCTTCGTCTTCCAGGGCTTCAACCTGCTGGCGCGCACCTCGGCGCTGGAGAACGTCGAGCTGCCGCTCATCTACCGGCGCGAGGGTGCCGCCAGGCGCCGCGCCGCGGCGCGCGCCGCCCTGGCGCAGGTGGGCCTCGCCGGCTGGGAGCACCACAGCCCGTCCGAGCTCTCCGGTGGCCAGCAGCAGCGGGTCGCCATCGCCCGCGCCATCGTCACCCGGCCCTCGCTGCTGCTGGCCGACGAGCCGACCGGCAACCTGGACACGCGGACCAGCGAGGAGATCATGGATCTTCTCGGCGCCTTCAACCGCGAGCGGGGGCTGACCGTGCTGATGGTCACGCACGAGCCGGACATCGCGGCACACGCCCAGCGCGTCATCCGCTTCATCGACGGCCGGGTGGCGAGCGACCGCCGCAACGGGGAGGGCGCCTGATGCTGTGGAACACGCTGCTGCTCGCGCTGCGCGCCATCCGGCGCAACCTGCTGCGCTCCTTTCTGACCATCCTCGGCATCGTGATCGGCATCGCGGCCGTCATCACCCTGGTCACCCTGGGCAAGGGCGCCACCCGGTCCGTGTCCGACCAGATCGCATCCATGGGCACCAACCAGCTCATGGTGGTCCCCGGCCAGCGATTCGGCCCGGGCTCCCAGGGAGCCCCCAACTTCAAGAGCGCGGACGTGGAGGCCATCCGCAACCAGATCTACTCCGCCCAGGGCGTCGCCCCGGTGGTGAGCACGACGAAGACCGCCGTGCACCAGGCCAAGAACTGGTCCACCATGATCAACGGCACCCACAACGACTACTTCCAGGTGGGCAACTGGGAGCTGGCCGCCGGGCGCACGTTCAGCGAGGCCGAGGAGCGCTCGGGCAAGGCGGTGTGCGTGATCGGCGAGACGGTCCGCGAGAAGCTCTTCGGCCGCCAGAGCCCGATCGGCAGCGAGATCCGCATCAAGGGCTTCGCCTGCGACGTGATCGGCCTGCTCAAGTCCAAGGGCCAGGCGGGCATGGGCCACGACCAGGACGACAGCGTGGTGATGCCGCTGCGCACCGTGCAGCGCCGGCTCACGGGCAGCCAGGACATCAACCGGATCATGGTCTCGGTACGCGACGGCGCCTCGATCGACGCGGCCAAGGAGCAGCTCAACTCCTTGCTGCGCGAGCTGCGGAAGATCGGCAAGGGCGAGGAGGAGGACTTCCGGGTGATGGACACGCGCCAGCTCGCCGAGACCCTGACCGGCACCACCCGGGTGCTGACCATGCTGCTGGCCGCGGTGGCCGCGGTGAGCCTGCTGGTCGGCGGGATCGGCATCATGAACATCATGCTCGTGTCGGTGACCGAGCGCACCCGCGAGATCGGCATCCGCCTGGCCATCGGCGCGCTGGGCCGGGAGGTGCTCTTGCAGTTCCTGATCGAGGCCGTGGTGCTGTCGAGCCTCGGCGGCGTCATCGGCATCGCGCTCGCCACCGGTGCCTCGATCGGCCTCTCGAGCGTGATGGGCGTGCCCTACCTCTTCGACTCGAGCATCCACATCATCTCCTTCCTCTTCTCCGCCGCCATCGGCGTGATCTTCGGCTACTTCCCCGCGCGCCGGGCCGCGCGCCTCGACCCCATCGACGCGCTGCGCTACGAGTGAACCCACCCGGGCATCTCCAGAAAGAAGGAAGGCCTCGAACACCTACGTGCTGCTCGGGTTCCGGAATACTCGCCGGCGGCGACGACGCGAGCCCGCGGGCTTCCTGCCTGGATCGCGGACCGGTACGACGGACTGGCGACCTGCGCCGGCCGACGGGTTTGCTCTGGGGCAGGGCCTCGTCTTCGGCTGAGGTCTGCCCGCCTTCTTGCGGTCTCTGGACGGGGGTTCGCGGCTGGACAGCGCCGGTGCGTGAGCCGTGGTCGCGGCTTCGCGGCTGTGCCAGACATGGTCGGCATCCACCGGAATCTCGTCGCCGATGAGCCGCTCGATGCTTCTCAGATCCGCGCTTTCAGTCGCATCGCAAAAAGAGATGGCCACCCCACTGAGGCCCGCGCGGCCGGTGCGACCAATGCGGTGAATGTACACCTCCGGTTCGTGGGGCAGCTCGAAGTTGACGACGTGACTGATGTTCTCGACGTCGATACCCCGCGAAGCCAGGTCGGTGGCCACCAGGATGGGGATCTCCCCCGAATGGAATCCGGCCAGGGCCTTGCGCCGGGCGCTCTGGGACTTGTTGCCGTGAATCGCCACTGCCGGGATCTTGGCCCTGGTGAGCCGCTTGACCAGCCGATTGGCGCCGTGCTTTGTCCGGGTAAAGACGAGCACCCGAGACATGCCGGGGCGGGAGAGAAGCTCGATCAAGAGCTCGTGCTTGTCCAATCGATCCACGAACATCAAGCGTTGTTCGATCTGCTCCACGGTGGAGCTCGGCGGGCTGACCTCCACCCGGGCGGGGTTGTCGAGGAAAGACCCGGCCAGCCGGGTGATGTCTGGGGGCAGGGTTGCCGAAAACAGCAGGTTCTGCCGCTCGCTGGGCAGGAGCTTCAAGACCCTGCGGATGTCATGGATGAAACCCATGTCCAGCATTCGATCGGCCTCGTCGAGCACGAAGAACTGCACCTGGTCCAGGTGGACGTAGCCCTGGCCCACCAGGTCCAGCAACCTTCCGGGCGTGGCCACCAGGATGTGAACGCCCTGGCGAATGGCGGCGACCTGAGCATGCTGCTTGACCCCGCCGAATATCACAAGGTGGCGCAGGTTCAGGAAACGCCCGTAGGCATGGAAGGACTCATCGATCTGCGCGGCCAGCTCCCGGGTCGGAGACAGAATCAGGGCGCGGATTGCCGGTTTGCCTCTAACAGCATTGCCCTGGGTCAGCATCTGAAGCATGGGCAGGGCAAAAGCCGCCGTCTTTCCGGTGCCGGTCTGGGCACATCCCAGGATATCCCGGCCTGCCAGCAAGAGGGGAATGGATTGAGCCTGGATGGGGGTAGGCTCCTGGTAGTTCTCCCTGGCTACGGCGCGCAGCAAGGGATCGATCAACTCGAGTTGTTTGAAACTGGTCATTGTGGGTCTTTCTGCGGGTCTGCTTGTCAGGCCTTGCGTCTTTTTTCGCCGAATTCCGGGGTGCTTTGTCAGAACGGCCGGGCTTGGACGAGAGGATTGATGCCCTTCAAATCAGAACGCGATATGCAGGTGGTTGTTTTTTCCTCCACACAAGTGGGTATATGACTAGCACGCCCGGCGCGGGAAGTAAACAAAAACCGTCAGAAACCTAGCGAAAAAACAGGGCCTTTGTCACCTCCGTCCCCCTCTTTCCCATCTTGCAAGTTATGGCGGGCGGCACGCGGCGACCGAAATAACGTCACCTCTCTTCGCATGCGATCCGGATGGGATCTTCGTCCCAGGCGACGCAAAAGCCCTCGTCGCGCTCCAGCAGGTCGAGGTAGGCGACGGTCTCGGACAGGGCCAGGAACTGTCCGATCACGTCCTGCTCGCCGAAGACCGCGCGGGCGAGCGCATACGGGCTCGCGGCACCGCCTCCGGCGGCCGCGATGAAGTCCCGCTTCCGGCTCTCCACGAAGGCGAGGTTCTGCGCGATCAGCGCGGCTGCGTCCGGGATGTCCGGCCCGTGGCCCGGGTGGGCCAGGCGAAGCGGCAGCTCGGCCAGCATGGCCAGGGAGTCGAGATAGGCGAGCAGGCTCGGGCTGCGCCGGAAGCCGTCCTCGGGATCGAGGTAGAGGATCGGGTTGGGCGTGATGTCCGCCAGCAGCGTGTCGCCGCAGAACAGCAGCCCGGCCTCTCGCGCCAGGAAGCACAGGTGATCCGGGCTGTGGCCGGGGGTGGCCAGGACCGTAAGCGGGCCGAGCGGGCTTTCGACTTCATCCCCGCCCTTCAGACGATCGATCGCCGACTCGGTCACGGGCTCGGGAGCCGCGACCCGCTCGCTGCGCCGGAAGACCGACCAGGCGCGCGCGATCAGCTCTCCGGGGAGGCCGCAGCGCGAGAGAAACGCGCCCACCGCCGCGATCTCCTCCGGCGAGCGTTGGAGTGTGAGCCGACCGCGCTCGTGCAGCGACACGCGCGCGCCGCTGCGGCGGGCGATCTCGCCCGCGGAGCCGGCGTGGTCGACGTGATCGTGGGTCAGCAGAACGCGCCGTACTTCCTCGAGCCGCCGGCCGCGCGAGGCGAGACCCGCCTCCAGGACGGACAGGCTCTCCCGCGTGTACGCGCCCGCGTCGATCAGCATCGGCTCGGGCCCGTCGAGCCACCAGGCGTTGGCCGGGCCGACCGGGAAAGGCGTGGGCAGCTCGAGCCGGAAGACGCGGTCCATGGATTCTGCCTCGCTGGACACCAGGTAATCAAGACCGCCCCGAAGACGCAAGCTTCCCGCGGCGATCACGTTGATCTCACCTGACCGCAGGGCTAGGATCTCCTCTCGATGCAGCCAGCCGGGCAAATCGAGGGCGCACCCGCCGAAGCCCAGCCGCCGCGGGTGCGCTGGCGACGGGTGGCCTTCTACTACCTGCTCGTCTACGCCGTGAGCTACGGGCTGGTGGGCGCCTTCCTGGCATCCGGGGGGAGCTTCGAGGACAGCTCGTGGGTCTTCTTCGCGCAGGCATCCTCGCTCGTGCCGGCGCTCTCGGCCATCGCGCTCGGCCGCTGGCTCTGGCGCATGCCGCTTCGCGATTCGCTCGCGCTGCGGCTGCGCTTCGACCGCTGGCTCCTGGTCGCCCTGCTGGTCCCCTGGCTGCTCTGCCTGCTGGCGCTCGGCTTCGGGCTGCTGGTCCCGGGCGTGCGCTGGGACGGCTCCCTGCAGCCGGCCGTCGAGGCCAGGATCCTCTCGCCCGAGCAGCTCGACCTGCTCGCGCGGACAGCCGAGCAGGCCGGCTTGCCGACGGTCCTGCTCCTCGTGCCGATGGGGCTCCTATCCAGCGTCAGCATGTCCTTTCTGGCCGGCTGCGGCGAGGAGATCGGCTGGCGGGGCTTCGTGCACGGGGCGCTCCGCCCGCTGGGCTTCTTTCGCAACGCGCTCGTCACCGGGCTGCTCTGGGCGGGCTGGCACCTGCCGCTGCTCGCGCTGGGCTACGGCTTCCCGCAGCATCCAGGCCTGGGCGCCGCGCTCCTGAGCGCCCACTGCCTGCTCGTGTCCGTGGGGCACGCCTACCTGCGCGAGCGCGCCGGCTCGTCCCTCGCAGTCGGCCTCTTCCACGGCACGACCGAGGCCGCGATGCTGCTCGCGGTGGCGCCGCTGGCCGGCGGCTCGGAGATCACGGTCGGCATGGGCAGCCTGACCTGGCTGGCCGCCGAGCTGGTGATCGTCTGCGGCTTCTTGGCCCACGACAGGTTCGTGTCGAAGGAGCCGATCACCCGCTGACAGGGCTCAGTCCGGCCCGGACTCGATCCTCTCCAGGAGCTTCTCGATCTTGCTCCGGTAGACCTGCTCGCCTTCGGGCAGCAGCTCCAGGGCGCGCTGAAGCCTGCGCACGGCGCGCTCGGCGGATTTCGCATGCAGGATGTACGCCTCCTCGTAGAGCAGCTTGGCCTGGCGCAGGCGCTCCTCCACGTCCTCCGGAGGGCTCTTCTCGTCGAGCCGCCTCTCGTACTCGTCGATGCGGAGCCGGATTGCGCTCGCGTGCGGGCCGTCCGGCTCGAGCTCCAGGTACTTCAAGTTGCACCAGTACGCCTCCCTGTCCTCGCCCCGAAGCTGGTGGACCTCGCCCAGGAGCCTGTGGAAGTCGGCGTTGTCCTCGCCGCTGTCGCCGAAGAGCAGCAGACACTGCAGGGCTTCATCGTAGTGCCCGCTCCGGGTCAGCCTCTCGCAGACCCGCGCGAGCTCTCGGTACCAGTCCTCCATCGCCTGCTGGCTCTTCGACAGCTCCTCCAGGACGCGCAGCAGCTCGGCCGGATCGATGGCCTGAACCGACTCGGCGGGGAGCGCCTCCGCCGGCCGTTCGCGAAGCGGGCTCGGAGTCGAGACCGGCTCCGGCTCCGGCTCCACCGGCGTCTCGATCTCCGGGCTCTTGGGCCAGAGCAAGCAGATCCCCAACGACGCCAGCGCCAAGGCCGCGATCGGAATCCAGACCCGTCTCATCTCTTCCCATCTATACCACGCGTTCGCATCTGGCAAGGGCCGGCGAGATGATGGAATAGACAGGCCCGCTCATCGGTTTGCCCGTACGCGGTGCGAAGGAGGAAGCCCATGGCAGCCGACAAGTCGATATCCGTACGCTTTCGCCGCATCGATCGGGCCGACGATCTCGTCGGGATCGTCGAGCACGAGGCCCGGGCGCTCCGGCGGCGTCACCCGCAGATCGTGAGCCTCGCCGTGCTCGTCGAGAAGCGCCACCGGCGTCACCGCACCGGAAATCCAGTCCGAGCCCAGGTGAGCGTCGAGCTGCGCGGAAAGGTGATCGTGTCGTCGAAGAGGAGCGATGATCCGGACGAGTCCGTATGCGCCCCGGCGGCTGTCTACCGCGCATTCCACGCGGTCGAGCACGCCGTCAGCGCATACCTGGACCGTCACGACGCGCGGCGACACGGCCACTTCCAGGCGCATCTCGGTCACGTGGTCGGATGAGGCGCGATGCGGCCCGAACGGAGATTGTCTCCCGGGCGTGCCTGATGTATCCCTATCGTGTCCTGTATGCCAGAAAGGAGCGCAAGCGCGATGAGGGTCATCGATCTCCCGGAAGACAAAAAAGACCTGTTCTGCCTGTGCCTCGAGGATTGGTCCGCAGACGCGAAGGAGTCGGGACCGAAGCGCCGCCAGTGGCTGGACCGCGGAATGAAGCATCACGGGCTGCGGGCCAAGCTCGCCCTGGACGACGACGGCGTCGAGGGCGGCATGATCCAGTACGGGCCGATCGAGCACTCGCACGTCGACGGCGAGGGGCTGTACTTCATCTACTGCATCCACGTGCACGGCTACAAGCAGGGCCGGGGCAACTTCCGGAAGCGCGGCATGGGCAAGGCCTTGCTGGCCGCCGCCGAGCAGGACGCCCGCGCGCTCGGCGCCAGCGGGATGGCCTCCTGGGGCATCTGGCTCCCATTCTGGATGAAGGCGTCGTGGTTCAAGAAGCACGGCTACCGCAAGGCGGATCGACAGGGCCTCGCGGTCCTGCTGTGGAAGCCCTTCCGCGACGATGCCCGGCCGCCGCGCTGGTTCCCCAAGACGAACAAGCTGCCCGCGCCCGTGCCCGGGAAGGTCGACCTGACCGCTTTCTCGAGCGGCTGGTGCCTGGCGCAGAACCTGGTCTACGAGCGGGCCAAGCGCGCAGCGGCCGAGTTCGGCGACGCGGTCGTCTTCCGCGAGATCGACACCTCGGCCAGGAGCGCGGTCGCCGAGTGGGGCGTCGCCGACGAGGTCCTCCTCGACGGCGAGGTCCTGCAGAAGGGCCCACCGCCGAGCTACGAGGCCATCCGCAAGCGGATCGCCAGACGGGTCGCTCGCCTGAAGTAACGCTCCCGCTTCATGGCGGGCTGCGGCGATTGCAGCCCAGGAACGCGATCATCAGGACGGCGGCCGCCGCCGCGGTGGCCGCGCCGAAGTAGAACGGCACGCTGGAGTCGACCCGGTCGTACAGGACGCCCGCGATGATGCTGGCAGGCAGCAGCGTCAGGCCGAGCATCGCGTTGTAGATGCCGAGCCCGGTGCCCCGCTTGTTCGCATCCAGCAGGTCGGAGACGAAGGCCTTCTGGACGCCGTCGGTGGCCGCCGAGTACAGGCCGTAGAGCGCAAACAGCCCGACGATCGCGCAGAGGTCCCGGCTGTAGCCGAAGCCGAAGTAAACCCCGGCGTACAGCAGGTAGCCGAAGACCAGGACCTTCTCCCTGCCGATCCTGTCGGAGAGCTTCCCGAGCGGGATCGAGAACAGGACCGATACGACGTGGAAGACCAGGTAGACCAGCGGGACGAACGCGATCTTCACCCCGACCTCGCTCGCCTTGACGAGCAGCAACGCGTCGGTCGAGTTGCCCAGGGTGAAGAGGAAGACGATCCCGAGCAGCAGGTAGTAGCGCCTCGGCAGGTCCCGGAATCGGAACCTGAGATAGCGGCTCTCCTTCGGCCTGGCCGCCTCCTTGATCGAGGCGAGCAGGGTGATCACCCCGAGCGCTGCTGGAATCGCCGCCAGCAAGAAGACGATCCGGTAGCCCTCCGCCACCAGCGACAGCACGCCGAAGGCGAGCAGGGGCCCGACGATGGCCCCGCTGTTGTCCATGGCCTTGTGCAGGCCGAAGCTGCGGCCGGTGTCGTTTTCCTTCGCCGACGCGGCCACCAGGCTGTCACGCGGGGCCGTGCGCACCCCCTTGCCGAAGCGCTCGACGAAGCGCAGCAGCAGCACGTGCAGCGGAGAGCCGGCCGCAGCGTAGACCGGCGTCACGATCGCCGTGACGGCGTAGCCGATCGCCATGAAGGGCTTGTTGCGGCCGATCTTGTCGCTGAAGAAGCCGGACGCGCTCTTGACCAGCGCCGCCGTGCTCTCGGCGATGCCCTCGATGACGCAAAGCGTGGTCTTCGAGGCGCCGAGCGACATCAGAAAGAGCGGCATCACCGAGTAGACCATCTTGGTGGAGGTGTCGGTCAGAAAGCTGACCAGCCCGGCGAAGACGACGTTCCTGTGGAAGCCCAGCAGCGTGCCCCTGCCCGCTGTCTCGGAGTCTGAACTCATGTGACCGTCACGTCCCTGCTGATCAAGTGGGCGCCGAAGAGCAGGATGAGCGCGCATGCGAGCATGCAGCCGCCGGCGTAGCCGAGCTGGAGCACCGCGCCCTCCGGTATGCCGTCCACCAGGACGAAGCCGATGCCGAGGCTGAGCAGTCCGATGAAGAAAGACGTGTACTGCATCGAGGTGCGCATGTCGCGGGAGAGCGCCGAGATGACGGTCCCGAGCGCGCCCACGAAGGCCGCCGACGCAGGTGCGCCGACGAGGAAGGCGATCCACCATGCCGGCGATGCCCCGAGCTTGTGGGCATACGGCGCGAGCAATCCGAGGCGCCCCAGCAGGATGCTGCTCGTCCCCACGAAGAGCAGGTGGAAGCACAGCGGGATGGCCATGGCGCCTGCGAGCTTGCCCATGAGCAACTGCCGGCGCGTGAGCGGTGCCAGCATGAGGAAGGGCATGCTGCCGCAGTCCCGGTCGTGGAGCACCGAGGTGCCGGACATGATCGCCACGAAGAGCGGCAGGTTCGTGAAGCACAGCGAGCCGAAGGTCGAGGTCGCGAGCTGCAACAAGGCGTCGAGACCGATGCCGAAGCCCTTCAGCTGCTGCTCGAGAGCCGCCAGCGACTCGGGCCGGCTCGCGATCCCGTCGAGGATCAAGAAGAGAATGCCGAAGATCGAGATCCACAGCGCGTAGTTCGCTGCCAGGATGAAGATCATCCACGGCTGCCTGCGGTGCTCCAGCACCTCGGTTCGCGCGATGCGAAAGACGGACCTCATCGGCCACCGATCGCTTCCTGCCAGGCGTCGAGCAGCGGCCCCACCAGAGGCGCCCTGCGCTCCGAAAAGCGGAGCTCTCGCTTGACTCCGCCGTCGACCAGCAGGACCCGCTCGCAGACCGCCTCGGCGGCCGGGAGATCATGCGTCACCAGGACGCAGGCGAGCCCTGCATCGGCCCGCCTGCGGACCTCGGCGTACAGCGTCCTCGAGGCGAGCGGGTCGAGATTGGCCGTGGGCTCGTCGAAGAGGAGCAGCTTCGGAGAGAGGAGCAGCGCGCGGATCAGAGACAGCTTCTGCTGCATGCCGGTCGAGACCTGCCCGGCCCGCTCGTCGAGCCCGGCGGTGAGCTCGAGCGCCCGGGCCAGGGGCTCGGCCTTCTCGTCGACATCGGCGGGCGAGAGCCCGAACAGACCGCCGAAGTGCCACAGGTTCTCCCGGCCGCTCAGGAGCGGATAGAGACCCGGGCGGGCCGTCACCAGGCCGACCTGGCCCGCGGCGGTCCGCGACAGGCGATGGGCCTCGATGCCGCAGACCAGCACCTCGCCCATGCTCGGGCGGAGCAGGCCCGCCATGAGCAGCAGCAGCGTGGTCTTGCCGCCTCCGTTCGGCCCGACCACGCCCAGCATCTCTCCCCCGGAGACTTCGAGGTTCAGGCCCGAGAGCACGACCCGCTCGCCGAAGGCCCGCCCCGCGGCCTTCATCTCGACGACCGGCCCGTCTCCCTCTCGCCTCTTCTTTCGCTTCGCGGCGCTCACCTGCCGACTCTTATCACAGCCCTGCACAGCAGAACATCGATCGCTTCGCTTACTTGAAGCAAAATAAGCGATCGTCTACTTTTATCCAATCCTCTGCGGGCTGGACGAATGGAAGAAGAATAACTACGTCCTCTCGATGGCGAACATGCACATGGCCTTCCTGCTCCCGGCCGTCTTTCTGATCGCGGTCTTCATGACCATGGCGGGTCGCGGTGGGGGCAACTTCTATGTCCTGCTGCAGGTCCTCGCAGGCGCCTCCATGCATCTGGCGGCCTCGACGGGGCAGCTCATCATGTGCTTCACGTCGCTGGCCGCGCTGATCGTCTTCCAGAAGCACAAGAACGTCGCCTGGCGCATGGCGCTCTTTTTAGGCCTTACGGCCAGCCTGACGGCCTTCTTCGGAGGTCTCCTGGCGCACTTCTTCGCGGGGACCGTCTTGAAGCTGGTCTTTGCGTGCCTGCTGGTGCTGGCCAGCTTCCTGATGCTCTATCCGGTCTCCGAGAGCACGTCCTCGGTCCCCAAGTCCGGCCACTGGTCCTTCGAATCGGGCGAGGTGACAATCCACGTCAATC
This sequence comes from Deltaproteobacteria bacterium, assembly GCA_016935365.1. Taxonomy (GTDB): domain Bacteria; phylum Myxococcota; class B64-G9; order B64-G9; family B64-G9; genus JAFGRB01. The sequence goes on along the minus strand of JAFGRB010000188.1, from coordinate 16,291 downwards.
TTTGGCTCGCGGCTCCTTTCGCAATCGCGACCGGTTTTTTCGCCGGCATGGTCGGTGTGTCGGGCGGGTCCTTCCTGATCCCCTTGATGGTGCTGGCCTGCCGGATGCCGATGAAGCTTGCCGTCGGCACGGCGTCGGTCATGGTCGGCGCCACGGCCGGCATGGGATTTCTGGGGCACGTGGTCGAAAGCGGCATCGAGTGGTCCTGGGCCGTGCCGCAAGTCGCTGTGGCCCTGATCGGCGGATTGCTCGGAGGCAAGCTGGCCTTGAAGACCAAGCCGAAGGTGCTGAAGAGCATCTTCGCCCTCACCACGCTCGCCGCAGCCATCTTCATGTACGTCAATGCTCTCGTGTAGATCTGCGCACCAGCCCATCCGCGATCTACTGCACCCGCAACCGGGCGAGCACGGCCAGGTGATCCGAGCCGCTCTCGGCCAGGACCCTCGCCTCCATCGGCACGACGCCTCGCACAAGCACGTCGTCGAGGCGGACCATCGGGAAAGGAGGCACGCGGGTCAGGTCCGGAAAGGTCGAGCTCGATGGGCTCCAGCCGGCGGCCCCACGCAGGCGTGACCTCCTGGAGCAGCAGCACGTCCGCGTGAGCCTGCTCGATGGTCTTCAGCGTCACCGCCGGCCGAAAGGCAGCTGGCGATCAGAATGGCAGCAGCTGCGTTTGAGTTCCTGCGGCTCAACGCGATCCCCCGGTGACCCAGGAGTCAGGTCGACTGGTCGATCTGGGTGACGATGCCGTGCTCGGGGCTGAAGAAGAGATACAGGTCCTTGTCGGCGACCTCGTCGGAGCCTTGCCGCTCCACGCGGGGTCGATCGCCCCGAGGTCGACGGTCAGAAGCGGCAGGAACCACTCGGCGTTCTCGTCCACGTCGCGCGCGAAGACCTCTTCCGGCGGCGGGCAGACCTTGTGCGGCGTCTCGACGTCGGTCTTCTTTCCGAACTTGACCATCACCATCTCGCGCTCCTGTCGACAGGGTTACCACGGCAGGATGTCTCGTTCCCGACTGGCCGTCAATTCCAGACTGCGCCCGGCTGGACGAGACAAGCGGGCTTGACTGGGGAGGGGTATTTTCGAGACTCTCTTCAGAAAGAGAGGGCAGCGACATGCTGGCAGAACTCAAGGGGACGGAGCCCGAGCTCGTCGCCGGGGCGACCGAGGATCCGAAGCTCGTCGAGCAATGGCTCGCGGAGCTCGGCGGCAAGAAGCCCGCAGACCGGGCGCGCGCCGCCTACCGGCTGGCCCAGCTCCCGGAGGTCCCGGAGGGCGTCCTGGCGAAGCTCGCCGATCAGATTGTCATGGAGCGCAGCCAGCCCGCTCGCGCGAGCGAGCTCATGGCGCTCGGCGCCATCTCTCGCGCCTGCGGCGACGTCGCCCACTGGGAGCAGGTCTTCATCCTGACAGGGGAGGACAGCGAGGCGCTGCGAAAGCCGCCGCCCCTCGCGGTGCGCCTGGCAGCCGTCGTCGCGCTCGCGTGGATCTGCCCGCCGCTCGTGACCGCCGGGGCGCTGGCGCTCTTGAAGGAGCACCGGGACCACCGGGCGGACGGCCTGCCGTGGAACGACGGCGAGCTCGGCGGCATCATCGCTCTCGTCCTGACGGAGCTCGAGGCGCTCGACGTGGCTGCCGCGCTCGACGCCATCGCCTCGCTGCGCGCCCGATCTCCCCAGGCTGCCGAACTGGGCTGCAAGCTGCTGGTCGAGCGCGTTCTCGAGCCGCTGGGACCGCGCGAGGAGGAGCCGCTGATCGAGGAGCTGCGCGACGAGCAGCGAAGCGCGCTCCGTTTCACGGTCGAGCAGGGCTTCCGGCCGACGAGCGAGCGATACGGCCTCGACTTCGGGATGCCTTACGACGATCTCAGCCAGCCCAGCTGGCGCCGCTACCTCGGGCTCGACCCGGCCGGACCGATGGATCGTCTTCTCGAGCTCGAGCACGACGGCGAGCGGCGGAGCTGGCCCGTCTGGAAGTGGTTCCGGATGCTCACGCGCGGGAGCGTCGCAGCCGACGATCTCGGCCGGGCGATCGGGAAGGCGCTCTCGGCCGACGAGATCGTCGATCTCGCCCGCGACGCGCTCAGCTTCCACTACGCCGTCCAAAACGAAGACGGCCTGGCGCCCAGCCCGCGATCGTCTCTGCTGCACGGCCTGATCGACGCCCTCGGCGACGAGGCGCGCGGCCCGGACATCGACGGCATCCGCTACGTGCTCGAGGCCCTGCACGAGCTCAGGGCCTGGGATCTGAAGGCTGCGGGCTGGACCCGAGGGCCGTTCACCCCTCCAGAGGCCTGAGGCTCCCCGTGGCAGAGAACTGGGACATGCTCGAGGCCGAGAGCTGGCCTCGGCTCTCGCCCGACGACCGGCGCGAGGTCCTGGCGGCCATCGCCGGCGCCCTGGGGCAGGATCTGGAAGTCGCCGACGGGGAGGGAGAGCCCGCGCTTCGCTTGCGGCATCGCTCCACGGGCCTCCGGCTCCAGCTCGTCCCCGGGGGCCGGCTCGAGATCGGGCTCAGCCAGGCCGAGGAGGAAGCGCTCGCAGACCTCGCGTATCGAGACCCGATGGCGGCCCCGGTCCTGGACTTCCTCGCCATGTCCACAGAGACGCTGCGGCCCGTGCAGGAGGTGCGCGTGCCGCCATTTCTTCTGGCGCAGCGGCCGCTCGGCGAGCCGATCCTGAGGCGACTCCTGGGCCCGGGCCAGCCCGCAGAGCTCGGCTACCTGTCCGGCTGCCTCACGCGCGACAGGGCCGGCGAGGCGATCGCGGCGCTGGCCGGAGAGGGGCTGCGTCTCCCCAGCGAGTCCGAATGGGAGCACGCCTACCGGGCCGGCACCCGGACGCCCTTCCCCTGGGGCGCGGCGCCTCCCGCGACGCCGCTGACGCCTCGCAACGACTACGGCTTCGACGAGATGGGGGAGCTCGCCGAGCTGTGTGCCGACGGCTGGCACCCGGATCATCGAGGGCTGCCCCTCGACGGGCGCGCGCGCAGCAGCGCGTCGCGAGCCCTGGTCGTTCGCGGCGGCGCGGCCGAGCTCTGGCCGTGGCAGGGTTGCGGCGAGTGGGTCTCGCTCCTCAGCGCCCACCGCTCGAGCTCCGACGAGCACGAGGGCTTTCTGGCGATTCGACCTGCGCTCTCCCTCTGCGATGACGCAGTCGTCGGTTGATGCGGCTACTCGCAGGCGTCGCCGTCCTCGCTGCAGTCCTTCTCCAGCTCCCACAGGTCGCGAAGCCGTATGCCGTCGCTGCCCAGCTCCGGGATGCCGGGCTTGATCTCGCGCGCGGACTCGAGGGCATCGAGATGCACACGGCGCAGCCGATAGCCGCGGTGGATATAGAAGCCGAACGCCCGGACATTGTCGTTGCTGGTGACCAGGTGCACTCGCCGGACTCCCCGATCCGCCAGATGGCGCTCGGCGAAGCCGAGCAGCCGGGAGCCGTATCCAGCCCCCTCGACCAGGGCGTCCAGGCTCACGATCTCTGCAGACCGACCGGAGATGCACCAGGTGACGAGCGCGGCCAGCTCGCCCCCGCGGAAGAGAACGAGACCTTCCACGTCCTCCACCGAGTAGCGCTTCGACGGCGTGATGATCGGCACGCCCCAGCGGTCGGTCCAGACCCGGCGGACGGCCTGCTCGCTCGCGGGCTCGATGCGGACCGCTCCTCCGGGAACGCATGCCGTCACGATCGCCTCGGCTTCGATCTCGAGCAGCCAGTCCGGATCCAGGAGCTCGCGGACGACGACGAAGGTCGCCACGGGGCGGATCTCGCCGAAGACCTGACCGTGAGCGCGAGCCACCGCCTCCCAATCGGATCGCCGGGTCAAGAAGACGCGGGTGCGGACGATATCGGAGCGGTGCCCTCCGAGCTGACCGAGGGCCTCGTCCAGGATCTCGAAGCAGCGCATCGCCTGGCCCTGGGCGTCTCCGGGAGAGACCGTCTTTCCACCCGGGCCGATGGGGGCGGTGCCCGCCAGCAAGATCCTGTCCGCCGTGCGCAGCGCTCTGCAGAACCCCACCTTCGCCTCGTAAGGCGAGGCCGACTGCCACCTGCGGATGGGCTCTTCCCCTGTATGCATCTTGCCGAGGATACTGCGCATGTACTCTCTCCCGCAACTCGGCTCCACTCGATCGGCTGAACGACCATGGCGACATCGCCCCGGAGCTCCTCACCACCGACCCGGACACGATCCAGAAGCAGCGTATCGCCTGGGCATGGGTATCTCCGGGAGACACCATCTTCCCATCGGGTCCGATGGGCGCAGTGCCTGCCGGCAAGATCCTGTCCGCCGCGCGCAGCGGGCGACGGAACCCTTCCGATGCGGCTACTCGCAGGCGTCGCTGTCTTCGTTGCAGACGCCGCTGGAGTCGAGGATGAACTCGACCCGCGCGTTGTCCACCTCGCCCTGCCTTCCACTGAAATTCTTGAAGACCGGCCACATGGCCCCGGAGGTGAAGTACTTGCCGTCCGGCTCGTCGGCACCCAGTGCGGCGGTGTCCGCGATGGAGCCCGAGGCCACCGGCGGCTCGATGATCTCGCAGCTCGCGTCCAGCTCCCAGAGCATCACATCGATCCGGGCCGAGACGGCGCTCCGCTTCGAGATCTCGGCCCGCAAGCGGTACCAGGTCTGGGCCGAGATCGAGCCCATCAGGTCCGCGATCTCCGGCCTGTAGTCCTCTTCGTCCTCGATGTCCCAGTAACCCTCGATCTGGAGGCCGAGCTCGAAGGGGCCGGGATCGAGCTGGACCCCGAAGACGTTGGATGTATCCGTGCTTTCGCAGTCTATCGTCCAGCCGACCCGGTCGTCGTCGAACCGGCCGTCGAACTGGCTCTCGAAGTCCATCTCGAGAATGACGCGCTTGAAGTTCGGCGCCTTCCAATCGAATGGGTGGGCCGTCCAGATGAAGATCCACCGCCCGGGCGTCAGCCCGACCGACCCCGCGCACCCGACGCCGCTGCCGACCTGCGGGCCCAGGTCGTCGTCGCCGTCGTACCAGTCCGGGTGATCGCCCAGCTCGTCTCCCGGAGAGAAGCCGGCCTCGAAGGTCTCGAGATAGGCGCTCGACTGGCAGGGATCGCCGGTGTGCAGCGTGCAGCCGCCGCTCCCGTCGCACAGGTCGACCCCGTTGCAGTACAGCCCATCGTCGCAGACGTGCGTCCTGCCCTCGAAGTCGTACGCCTGATCGCAGCTCCCACTGCCGTCGCACTGGGCGTCCAGGCAGTCGTCCGGCGAGCTGTCGGTGCACTGGGTGCCGGCGGTCACGTTCTGTGCAGCGCAGCGGCTCGCGCCGCCGCAGGCGTTCGACTGGCACTCGGTCGGCGCGCAGACTCCCTGCGGATCGGTAGAGCCCGGGGCCACCCAGGTGCAGGTGCGCGGATCACAGCAGTTGTCGCTGCGCGGCTGCCCGGGATCGCAGTGCTCGTCCTCATCGACGACTCCGTTGCCGCAGCCCGTGCAGGCGTCGCTCCCCTCGTCGCAGATGAGGCCGGCCGCCCGGCACGGATCTCCGCTGCCCGGGCGGCAGGAGCCCTCCTGGCAGGTCTCGCTGCCGTTGCAGTACAGGCCGTCGTCGCAGTCGATGTCCTGGGTACAGACCGCGTAAGGAACGCAGCTCGTGGGACCGTCGTTCTGATAGCCCGCGTCGCAGGCGCACAAGACCGTACCGTCCACGGCCACCGCACAGGTGCCGTGCTCCGAGCAGTCGATCCCGGCGCAGGGATCGCTGTCGGCCGCGCAGCCGATCCCGTCCTGGTTGTGAAAGCCCGGATCGCAGACGCACCAGGGAGCGTCGTTCAGGCTGACGCATGCACCGTGCCCGTCGCAGTCCACCCCGCGGCAGACCGTCTCCGGCTCGTCGAAGCCCTGTCGACCACAGGCAGACGAGACCGCCAGACCGACGACCAGCAAGCAGGCGAATCTTCGAAGCATACCTGACAAGAGCCCAAACCCCTAGCTGCGACCGCGCATGCCGATGATGCCGTTTCGAAATCCTACTCCGGCTCTCACTTTTAGGTCAACCTCGGCAGAAAGAGATTGCAGATCGGGTCGGATTGAAATGAAATGGCCCTGTACTCGAAACAAGCGCAGAAGAGACGTGAAATGCATGCTAAAGCGAGAAAAGCAGGCGGAGTGGAGTGGGTCGGCGGCATCCTATCCATGCCCGCCTACGTCACGGGCGAGGGCGAACCCTACCGGCCCGAGGTGCTGTTCTGGATGGGCGCCGACGGTGCGGCCCTTGGCTCGACGATTGCCCGGCCCGGCGAGCTGCTCGGCCAGGCCTGTGGGAGCCTGCAGGCCACCATCAGGCAGCCGATGATCGGCCGGCCGCACGCGCCTTCTCGGGTGCGGGTGGCCTCGCCGGAGCTCGCCGAGACGCTGCGGGCGGGAATGCCCTCCATCGAGGTCGTGTGCGCGCCCACGCCGGAGGTCGATGGGTTCTTCGAGGACATGCGCGAGTTCCTGTCCGAGCGCGCCGAGGATAAGCAATCCTATCTCTCACCCGACATCGGGCCGGGGGCGATCGCGTCGCTCTTCCGGGCGGCGGCCAAGCTCTTCCGCGCCAGGCCTTGGGAGGTCGTGCCGAGCGACACCGACCTCTTTTCGGTCACCATCGAGGATCTCGGTCTCGAGGAAGCGGTGGTATCGGTCATCGGGCAGATGAGGGAGAGCCTGGGCTTCATCGTGTTCTCCGGTTTCGACGATTTCAGGGCCTACCTGGAGATGGCCCACGCGATGGAGTACGGCGAGGAGGGTCAGGTCCCGCCCCATGTCGTGCTGAACTTCGATCGCGGCGAGGATCTCGCTCCAGGCCTGCGCGAGGAGATCGTCGAGCACAAATGGAAGGTCGCGGCCGAGAACGCATATCCCTGGCTGATCGCGATGGACGATGACATGGTGGCGCGTCCGCCGTCCGCCAGGGAGGTCGCCATGGCCGAGGCCGTCTCCCTGGCCCTGGCGAAGGTCGTATCCGACAAGAGAGCCGTGCGGGCCGCCTTTGTCTCTGGCGAGACCTTGTCTCGCACGGTCTCCGTCCGGACCCACGGGGGAAACGTGGAGGTGAAGCTGCGCGCTCCTTACAAGTTCGCCGACGTGATGCGCCGCCCCGAAGACGAGCTGCTCGCCGCTCTGTACGACCTGGCCCGCTCCGGCGGCGGGATCGATCCGGATGCGCTCGAGCCACTGGAAGACGAGCTCGTGCGCCGCTTCGAGGCCTCGCCGGAAGCGAAGGGCCTGTCCGACACCGATGCCTGCCGCCATGTGATGGACTTCGCCTCGGACTACTTCAACCAGACCATCGCCACCCTCGACCCGTCCGATCTGCACGCGATCCTCTTCGAGCTCATCCCGCGCAAGGTGTGCATCGACGCATCGGAGGCCGGCTGGATCATCGAGGGGAATCGAGCTTTCTATGCCTTCCTGAAGCGAGCCTACCAGCTCGAGCAGGCCGACGACTGCCTCAGCGTGCTCGGCGGGGACGCGGTGCAGGAGCTCGAGGCCGCGCTCTCGGACAGCAGCAATTTCGGAATGGCCAAGTCCTTCATGATGGCCGGGCTAGAGGCCGGCTACGACATGCAGACCACAGAGGGGATCGAAGCATGGCGCAGGGCGTACAACAGCCAGCTCCCCTCGCCGCCTCGAGCGGCCTCGCCCGAAAGACCGAAGCAGGCCAGCAAGAAGCCGGCGGCCGAGGCGAAGGCGAAGAAGAAGACCAAGCGCAAGGCTGCGCGGAAGTCCCGCAAGAAGAAGCGCTAGAACGCAAGTCCGGCGGAGCTACCGGCTCTGGTCCAGGTGGGCATTCCAGACCTCGGCTCCCTTCTCGTGCGAATCCACCCCCCGAAAGAACGCCTCCGATAGCACACTGTAATCTGACGTGTCTGGCGCCACCTCGACGAACTTCGGTCTGTATACGGTGAACCCGCTCTCGGGGTTGCGGTAAGGCACCAGCATGTCGAGCGCTCCCGGCGACGGGCCGTACTTTCGCGCCCTGAGCATGAGCGCGTCCGTCTTGCCCGAGTCGAGCGTGACGAAGCCATCGTAGACGAGCACCGCGTGGGTAGCACGGTGCGGATTGTCTCGAAGCCACTCCTCTCCTTGCGCGACACCCTGCTCGAGCTGCGCTGCGGCGAGACGGTCCATCCCCCGCGAACCGTCGGCTATCCGGTAGCCCAGCATGGGGATGAGGGGACCGCTGTCGGAGACGCACCAAATCCCATGCGCGGCGAAGAATCCCGTGAGCTCTGCCAGAGATTCCATCGAGCCTCCCTTCGATCTCTCGTCGTGCCCTCTGCAGCACCCGAAGACCGCAATGGCCGCCAAGATGAAAGCGAGATGCCTCATCATCTGCTCTCCCAGCGCCCTCAGAGCAACCGCGTCCGAGCGGATGGTCTGTAGCGGTCGAAGGCCTTGTCGGCTGTCTTCCATTACTCACCGGTCTGGAAGTCTCAGCCTATCATGTTGATCCTGGACGGGTCGATGTCAAAGGCCTTGCTCGGCGCGGTCTCTTGACGGCCGGCGCAAGCTCGACGACAATCCGCGGAGCTGCTTGGGGAAAGCACGCAAGCAAACCTAGACTCATGCCCCGGCTCCACCTCGAAGCAAGCGGGTGGCATCCAGGCCTTGCATGCCGGTTCCGGGAGGAGAGGCCATGAACCACGAGGAGATGTTCTACGAGGTGATGTGGCAGGACGACGCCAGGGATCGACGCATCCCGAAGCCCTGGTGGGTGATGCAGTACTTCCGCCACCCGATGTCCACAGCGGACAAGAACGCATCCTTCGCCGCCAACGCCCACTACCGCTACTGGCACATGGTGGGCGTGAAGGAAAAGACCCAGGAGAGCCTCGTTGGCCAGGCCGGCGAGGTCGAGCCGGTCTTCGACGGCTACTGCCTGAGCTTCTTCCTGTTCGATCCCGCGACCAAGGTGGTCCACCTGCCGCAGTCCTCCGTGGCCAGGGGCGAGGTCACGCAGTCGCGGGAGTCGGGCTACCTCCCGATCATCGATACCGCATACAGGTGCTCCATGGGCATCGAGGTGAACGAGAAGGTGATCGCCACGCCCGTGACGGTGGACGGCCAGAAGCGGAGCATCGTGCTCGTGCGGCTGAATGCCTCTCTGTCCTCGGCCAGCGCGCCTCGAAAGGCCTGGCTCTGCCTGGCCGTCATGCCTGCCGGGCCGAGCGGGTTCCAGCACCGCGACAAGTGGGGTGGGTGCTCCACGGACCGGCGGATCAACTCCATCGAGTACCTGCCTTCCGAGGCGCGCGTCCTCGTCAACCGGTTCTGGGGTCCCACCTTCGACCAGCCCCCGCATCACTTCGGCACCTACGGGAACGGGACCTCGCCGGACGACCCGCTGTTCTACGTCCTCAACAACCCTTTCGAGGACCTGGCCACCCGCGGCTCGCTCAACGGCTGGCGCGTCGCCGTGGACACCCAGGGCGCCGGCCTCTGCAGCGCCGCCTTCGCATGGGATATGGACCTCACGGCGGCGCAGTCCAGCTTCGCGCTCGACGTCCGGCTGCCGGTGGACGACTTCCGCGGCCAAGAGGATCTCGACGACATGCGCGATCCCACCCCCGACGACCTCGAGAGCACCAACCGAAGCTGGTGGACGCAAAAGCTCGGAGAGGATCTGCAGGTCTCGCTGCCACCGCAAGTCTCGCACCTGTGGGACCTGTACCGGACCTGCCGCGCCAACCTCCTCATCCTCTCGGACCACGGCGAGATCCACCCGGGGCCCACGGTCTACGACTCGTTCTGGATCCGCGACTCGGCGGTGGAGGGCATCGCCTGTGCCCTCGCCGGAGACGGGTGGCTCGCCGAGAAGCAGTTCGGCGAGCATTATCCCGCGGTCTTCAACCAAGGACCGGGCACGATCGACAGCGCGGAGCTGCACGGCTTCTTCGGCGGGGATGCCGAGAAGAAACACAAGGAGTGGGACAGCAACGGGCAGGCCCTGTGGGCCATCGGACGCTTCGACCGGATTCGCGGCGGGGGGAGCTACTTCGGCCGCGGCCTGTTCATACCATACGTGCTCGACGGCGCCCGCTGGATCCGGCGCAATCGAAGCCAGTACGGCCTCCTTTTGAGCGGCTGGAGCGCCGAGCATCTGGGCAGCGAAGGCCAGCCTCATTTCTGGGACGACTTCTGGGCGCTGGCGGGGCTTCGCGAGGCTGCTCGACTGGCCGAGCGGATAGGCTCCAGCAGCTCCCAGGAGATATGGAGCACCTACGACGAGGTCAAGACCTCCACGGCCAAGGCAATCGCCTGGGTGCTGGACAGGCAGAAGGAGCAGGGAGCCTGGGAGACCTACATCCCCACGGGCCCCGGGGACGCGGGCGTGCGGGACTCGACGATGATCGGCACCCTGGCCTACTTCCACCCGTGCCGGCTGTACATGGGCGCTCAGCTCGGGCCGCATGTCGACTATGCGGCCAAGAAGACTCTCGAGACGATCTGGGGCCGCTTCATGGACGGAGGCTTCCGCCACGACAGCGCCTGGCACTGCTACGGGCCGTACCTGACCATGCAGCTCGCCCATGCCTTCCTGCTCACGGGGAATGTCGAGCACATGGAGCGATGCCTCACCTGGACGGTCTGGGCCGGATCTGCGATGGGCGCCTCTCGGACCGGATCGCCTCCCGACGTCTGGCAGGTCTCCCTGGGATCCTGGAACGAGCAGCACTGCTATCCCGTGGCCAAAAACTTCGGCGAGATCCCAGCAGGCTGGTACATGGGCGACATCCCGCACGGCTGGGCGTGCGCCGAGTTCATGCTCCTGCTTCGCGACATCCTCTTCTTCGAGGCGGACGAGGACGGCGATCGGCAGATCTACATCGCTCCGGGCGTCATGCCGCACTGGGTGAAGGACGACGAGAAGGTCGAGGTCAGCGACGCCCCGACCATCTTCGGCCAGCTCTTCGGCTACCGGCTATGCCACGACCGGCAGTCCAGGAAGGTGACCATCGACATCACATCGCCAGCGCCGACAGGCGTCCGCTACATCTACCCCTTCCGGTTCGGCGTTCCGCGAACCGCCACGGCCGACGGACGACCGATTCCGACAGGGAACCCAGTAAACGAGCACCACGACATCGCAATCCCTGCAGGCACCCGGCAGGTGGTCATCAAGTACGCGTGAGCTGATCGGCAGCTCCCGCCACCCGCTGCTCTGCAGGTGTCTGGCATGACAATCAATCTGGCAACCTGCTCCGTTGTTATTCTTCCCCTCTTCTTGCGTGCTTAAGGATGATTTCTCCCATCCCCATCCCAAGACCAGCCTCGACCTCGATGGGGCCGTCCATCGGGATCTCCACAAGGGTCAGTTGTGCTGCCTCCTCTTCTGATTCTGGGAAGAAGGGACCGCCGGGCTCCGAGTGCAAGAAGAAATCTCCGGACAGCACCCTGCATTTGGGACAGGTGTTGGCGTAGTACTTTGATCGGGTCGTCCTCGAGTAGGTGAGCTTGAAGGTGGGGAAGCGCTTCTGGATGAATGCCCGGATCTTGCCTGGCAGGCTCCGAATGTCGGATAGGATGCAGACCGTTCCCTCGGTTTCAGGCACGTTGGGAGCGATAATCGCCAAGGCGGGCATGTCGGCTCCGCACCGCCAGCAGGCGATGGTCGTGCTGGCGAGGTAGAGGGGCGGATCTATTCTGGTCATGCCGCTGTCCATCTACCCCTCACCGCCGATCTGCTGGGCGTATCCGCGCAACCGACACGCTGCGCGGCCTCGGCGAATTCGAGAACCTCGGCGACACTTTCATTGGTGGGAGCGTCGGGGGCCCACTCGCTTCTGCATCTCGCTGCCCGGTCGATGATCTCGCCTGTGACCTTTGCGTGTATCTTGTCGTCGAGCCAGGGAAGCACTCCGCGAACTAACTCGCGCAGCGCCTCTGCGTCCATGGCATCGAGCGCCGCATCGACGACCGAACCCTCGGGCTTGAATGTCGAGTGATGTCCACGCCTCATTGCGATAGCCCCAGCTGCCGTCCTAGAACCTTCGTCACGAACCGCTCCCCGAAGCTCTCCGCGGCCACGAGCGCGCGGATACGTTCCTGTGTCTGCAGGGCCACCCCGATGTTCTCGGCCGCCTTCATCGTGAACGAGTAGGCGTTGAGTACATCGAGTCCGGTGATCTCGTACCCGTATCCTTCGACCAGCCAGCGCAGGGCAGCCATGCCCGCTTCGACGGCAAAGGCAGGATTCTTCTCGGCGAAGTCACGCGCGGCGCGGGTCAGGGTCTGCGGAGAGCAGGGCGTACGATTCGCGAGCGCGATGGCCTCGTCGAACAGCTTCGCGTCCTTGGCGGCGGCGAACCACTTGCCTTCTTCGCCGGGGGTCTCGTTTGCGAGATCCTCGAGAACCTCGGCGGGCTTCTTGTAGGGGTACTTTTTCGAGACGGCCCGGAACCAGGCCGTGTAGGTTCCGGCGCGATTCGCTCTCAGGCCGTAGCGCTCGTAGGCCTCATCGACGAGGCCACTCGAGAGCAGCATCTCCTCGCAGAGCCTGTCGATGTCGAGGTCGCTCGCCCACGGGCTGCGGCTGCTCTCGGCGAGGCCGATGGCCTCGGCTTTCTTGCCCTGCGCAGCCATGGCCTTCACCGCCCAGCGCTTGTAAGGCCAGAAGTCCTCGTCCTTGAGGACATCGAGCAGATCATCATAGCGGCCCGCGGCAAAGAGCGAGGTCAGGCAGGCCGAGGTACCGTGAAAGTGGCCTCGAAGACTCTTGTCGGGACTGAGGGCCATGCGGGTGACGCCGATGAGTTCGTCAGCCCAGCGCGAGGCGACCTCGGGCGACGCGCAGAGCTCTCCCCAGTACTCGGCGAGGCTTTCGATGTAGGGGATCTCATCGGCCGCGTGCGCTTCGAACAGGCGCTCGAGCCACTTCTGGCGGGTCTTTTCATCGGCAGGTGCCGAGGCGATGATGTCAACGAGGGCGGCGATGGCGTTGTTGACGGCTGTTCCGATGGCGCCCGAGGAGCTGTCGACGTGCTCGAGGGCGGGGGAGACCTTCTCCAGAAAGGAGACCGCGCCCTCGGCCGCCAGTACCTTGTCCTTGCGCGCGACCTTCTTGATCTCCGAGATGGCTTCCTTGACCCGTGTGATGGCGGGCCCAGACCGCCAACCGAAGGCGTGCCTGCGGAAGCGCGCCTTGAACTGCCACTTGTGGGCGGTGGTCTTGCTCTTGGCAGCCATCGGTCTCTACCGCTTCTTCTTGCGAGGACGCCTGGCGCCCCCAGTCTTGGACTTCGACCTGGGTGCAGCCGCACGCTGCTTGTCGAGCAGCTTCACGTCGTGAACCGCATCTTCGAAGTGTTTCTCCACCGGCGCTGGCAGTGCGCGCCGCTGTTCTGCGAAACGGTCGTATTCGAGCTCGGCCTTGATCACGGCCTCGTCGTGGGAAATCTTGCCGGCGTGGGTGAGGATATCCCTCTCGGAGAGCTTCAGGAAGTCGTCCAGCTTGCGGATCCAGTCCGACATGTACATCGGCTTGCGGTCCAGTGCTCGCAGCTCGGCGAACTCGATGTAGGCCATGACGATGCGATTGAGCGCCGCCAGCTCATCTTCACCGAGGTAGTTCTTGGCGATGGAGGCGTCCGCCTTCCGAGGGCGCTCACCCACCCAAGTCGTGAGCCCCATGTTGGGCTTGTTCGCGTCGGCGCGCGCCACGACGACCTCGGCGGCGGTCTGTCCGTGCACGGCCCAATGCATCTTGTTCTGCACCGTGGCGAAGAACCGCTTGGACGCTTCGGCGCTCGGATCGTAGTCGATGCTTGTGGCGTATATCTCCAGGAGCTTGCGCCAGAAGACCTTCTCGGACGAGCGGATGTCACGGATGCGCTCGAGCAGCTCGTCGAAGTAATTCCCTCCACCGGCTCGCTTGAGGCGCTCGTCGTCCATGGTGAAACCCTTGACGACGTACTCCTCCAGGCGACTGGTCGCCCACTGGCGAAACTGGGTGCCGCGATGGGATCGGACCCGGTAGCCCACGGCGATGATCACGGGCAGGCTGTAGAACTTGAGGCTGCGGCGCACCTTCCGCGAGCCCTCCTGGCGAACTTGTAAGAACGGCTTACAAGTTTCCTCTTCGTCCAGCTCGCCCTCATCGTAGATCGCGGCGATGTGCTGGGTGATATTCTGCGGCGTGGTCTGGTACAGCTCGGCCAGGGAGGCCTGGGTGAGCCAAGCCGTATCGCCCTCGAATCGGACCTCGAGGCGGTTGCGTCCGTCCTCTGTCTGATAGAGGAGAAACTCGGCTTCCTGACGGACGATGCCGGTTTCGTCTCTCATCGCGCTTTCCTCATGGTCGCCCTCCTGTGTACGCCACAAACATGACGCATACAACCACAATGTGGCGCAGACACAATGTGGCGCAGACCAGTGCTCTGTCCCCACAAGCGCCATGCAACGCTCTCAGCAGACCGCGTGCGGCGATCACTTCCTCATGCGCGGTGGGCGGCTCGAGCTCGCAGGGTCAGACCGACTGCCCGCTGACGGTTCACTGGACCACTCGGTTGCTTCATGGTTCACCTCCTCGGCCCGGGGGAAAGGGCGGGCCACGGTGAACACACCGGCGTTGTCGGGCGAGGAAGGCAATCCTGAATGCGGCAGGCGCGGCCGCGGCTGCTACTTCCCGCTGCGCTTCTTTTCGACGTCGATCACGATCTTGGCGAAGTGGTCGACCAGCTTCCGGGGAACATGCAGCGGGTTGTTGAGGTGGATCTTCTCGGCGGTCTGGATGGCGTCCGCTGCGCGCATTGCGTTCGCCCGCACGAGTGCGGTCATGATCTCCAGCCCCCACAGGATGCTGACGCCCTCGTCTGTGCAGGCGTGGCGTAGCGGCTTGTCGTTGGTGACACAGACGAAGCTCGCGTCCGATGACACGATTAGGCAGAGGTGGTCGCGAAAGGAGAGCTGGCCACGCTTGCTGGCGGCGCGTGTCAACTGGTGCAGTTCGGGCTCGATGGCCTTGAGGCCGAGGCGCTCACAATCGACAATCTCCAACCCGTCGACTTCCTCGATGATGGTTGTCAGGACGTGGACCTCGGCAACGCGCTTGTTCACCAGACCGAGAACCGAGAAGTCCGACTTCTGGTAGTCGATGAGCACGTTGGCGTCCATGAGCAGGACCTGGTGCTTCTTTGGCATCGAACCCCTCAGCCGACCCAGGAAGCGGTCAAGTCGCGCATGTCCTGAAGGGAGATACCCAGGACTTCGGCGCCGCGCCCGAGGCTGATCTTCTCCTGCTCGATGGCCTTGCGCACGAGCCTGGACAGGCGGTCCTGGATGAAGTCCACCGGGGACAAGCTGTCGGGCTCGCCAGCGGAACGGTCCTCGGGGAAGCTCGCTCGAAAGGCGTCCTGAGCGAGCGCGTCCGGCTCATCGTCTCGGAGCAGGGTTCGGCCAGTCCGACGCTTGTACTCCATCTGGAAGCGGGCCCAGATGTTGCCAGGGCCTTTGTAGCTGGGAGCCAGGCGGTGCAGAACGGTGCGGTAGCTGACCCTGAAGATGCGCTTCACCTTGAGCACCCGGTCAACGAAGGCGAGCCCATAGGTTTCGTTCCATTCCTTGCGAAACGAGACATCGGGCATCAGGAAGGCGGCGGCAAAGGCGTTTGCCTCTTCCTCGTGGGCCTTCTCCTCGTCGGTATGAGCCACGTCATAGTCGGACAGATGAAGAATCAAATGGCCGAGCTCATGGGCGGTGGTGAAAATCCATCGCTCAACCGAGATGCGGTCCCAGGTGTTGACGACCACGGCCGGGCCGCCATCGGCAGCGGCGACCGAGAGGCCGAAGAAATCATGAGACGCGACTTTTTGTTCGCCGACTTTGATGCCTCCCGACTCGAGGAGTCCGCAGATGTCGCGGACCGGTTCCTCGGCGTCCAGACCGAACGCCTCTCGTGCAAGAGTGGCGGCGGCTTCGCCTCGGTTCTTGCGGACCTTGATCTTCTTCCGAATATCGTCGAGCTGGTAATCCTCTCGGTCATCGAGGACGTTCTCGATGTCGCCGAAGTCAGCGAGCCAACGGCCCACGTCCACCATGACCTGCTCTCGACTGCGCATCTTCTTGTTCGAGCGGAACCGAACCGCCCGAAGCTCCTGCACGGGTTCGACGAGTCGCTGGATGGGCACCTCGAGCGCGGCAGCGATGGCTTGTAGATTGCTGACCCGTGGCTCGGATTTGCCAGTCTCGATGTTTCGATATGCTGCTCTGGAAAGCCCCGACTTCTCGGCCAAGCGCTCCTGAGAGAAGTCCTTCGCCTTGCGGAGTCGTCGGAGGTTCAGAGCG
>JAFGRB010000187.1 GCA_016935365.1 Deltaproteobacteria bacterium | reverse complement strand
TTTCGAAAAAACACCTCCCCCTTTGACGGGGGAGGTCGGGCGAAGCCCGGGTGGGGGTGAAAACGCTACAGCGCGGATTCCTCGATCTGAGCCGATGGGCGCTCCCGTCCGCAGACCGCCTGTCCAGGCCGCTTCAGGGCGCTTCGCGCCCGCGCTGCTCGCCTGCTTGCTCTTCACCTCTGCCCTCGCCGGGCCCGACGAGGCCGGGCACTGGGCGAGCCGCTTCGAGACCATCCGCGAGGCCGCGCGCGGCATCCGCTCCGTGCAGGCCGAGTTCGTCCAGACCAAGCGCCTGCGGATCCTTCGCGAGCCGCTCCGCTCTAAGGGCCGGCTCGTGTTCCGCGGGCCGGACCGCTTGCGCTGGGAGTACACCGAGCCGCTTCGCAGCGTGCTGCTGCTCCGCGGCGAGCGCGTGGCCCGCTACACGCTGCGGCGCGACCGCTTCGTGCCCGACGAGGCGATCCGGCTCGAGGCGCTGCGCGCCGTGGTGGCGGAGCTCCGCCTCTGGCTCGCGGGCCGCTTTCGATCGAGCCGGCACTTCCGGCCCGAGATCGAGCCCGGCCCCCACGGCCCGCGCCTCGTCCTGCACCCGATCGACGAGGAGCTGGCGGCCCTCATCCAGCGCATCGTGATCGAGCCGGACACCCGGGCCGGCGTGCTGCGCTCGGTCGAGATCGAGGAAGGCCCCGGCGCCGTGACCCGGATCGAGATCCTGCGGGTGCGGCTCAACGAAGAGGTCGACGAGGCCCTGTTCGAGAGGCCCGAGCCGTGAGATCGTTCCCGGTTCCCGGTTCCCGGTTCCCGGTTCGGGCTTGCCCAGAGCGCGGCGCGCAGCCGGTCGGGGGCCCCCCGGACGCGCGGAGGGCGGCTCGCAGCCCGAGCACGGACGGGGGTGACCGGCGTTGCAGCCGCGCGGACGCCTCTTTTTCTGCGCTCGCATGGCTCCTGCTCGCATCCGCCTGCGCGGGCCTGCCGTCACTCCGTCCGCTCGCAGAGGTCTCCGAGCGCGCGCGCCTCGCCGCGCTCTGCGAGGCCGCATACCCCCGGCAAGCCTTCCAGGCCGTGCACGCCATCCAGGCCGACCTGCCCGGCGGCCGGGCGAGCTCGCTGATCGGCGCGGTCGATATCGATCCGCGCGAGGTGCGCTTCCGGGCCGTGCTCGTCTCGGTCGAGGGCCTGACCCTCTTCGACGCCTCGCTGAGCCGCTCGGGCATCGAGATCCTCCGGGCCGTGGCACCGCTCGACGACCCCGCCTTCGGCCGCGGCCTGGTCGATGATGTGGCCCTGCTGCTGCTCGCGCCCGGCAGTGCCCCCGCAGCGCTGGGCCGGCTCGAGGACGGCCGGCCCGCCTGCCGCTACCGCAGCCCGGAGGGCGTGCTGGACGTGCTGCCCGACTCGAAGGGCTACGCGCTCCGCCGCTACGATCTCTCCGGACACCTGCTTCGCCGGGCGAGGCTGGAGCTCGATCGCACGCGCGCCGAGCTCGAGGCCCCGGGCCCGGGCGGCTATCGCCTCGAGCTGCGCTTGCTGCGCACAAGCCCGGCAGCGGCCGCCGAGCGCGGCGCTACTCGAGCTCCGCCCTGCGCAGACGCCTGTCCATGAGCTGGTTCACCTTCTGCTGAGCCTTCTTCTGGATCTCGCCGGTCTTCTTCTCCGCTCGCGCCCTCTGCTCGGCCGCCTCGACCGCCGGGCCCTTGCGGGGCCCGAACAGGCCGTATCTCCACATCAATAGCCCGATCGCGACCAGCGCGATCAGGACGAGGAGCTTCTTCATCCGCCCTCCCGACTTCCTTGCGAGCCCATCAGAGCTCGCCCGAGCCATCCTCGCGCTGCACCGGAAGGTGCCGGAACCCCTGCTCGCGGCTCCACACGGCCCTCTTCTGCCAGTGGGCGCGCCGCCCGTCTCCGTCCAGATCGCTCCAGGCGTGACAGACGATGCCCCGGCCCGGCTTCGGCCGGCGGCCCGGCTCGTCCACCTCGATGCGGTAGCAGGCGAACTCCGGCCGGAAGATCACCAGGCCCACGAGCCCGAGCACGTGCGCGTCGCCGCCCGGCGCATACTGCTCGGGCAGGAAAAGGCCCGGCTCGGGCCCCAGCGCCCCGAGCCCCGCCTTTCCCGGGCAGGCCGGTGCGGTCATGCTGGGCGGCAGGCGCGAGCGGAGCCGGTTCGAGCCCGCATCCTCTCGCGGCTTGTTGAAGTAGCGCACCGCCCCCCGGCAGCAGCGCGCGAGGTTCTCGTGGATGCGGTGCACCCGAGCCCGAATCAGACAGTCGGCAAACGGCGGCGCGGAAGCGCGGATCTGGCCGCGCGCGAGCTCGGCCCGCCATGCGCCCGTACCCAGCGGCAGGTCCCAGGCCAGACAGAGCGCCGCGTCCGGAACCTCGCCCGCGCGAGAGGCCGGCAAGGCGAGCAGGATCCCTGCCAGCACGGCGATTCTTCCCACGGCGGCCAAGACCCATCGATTATATCGCCGGAGCCGCGCCGATCAAAGCCCGCGCTCAGGATGGCTGCTCGCCCACGAGCCACTCGACCAGCCTGCGCGCAGACCAGCGGTTGAAGGCGTGCATGTACTTGAGTACCTCCCAGCCCGCCACCAGGATGCCCGCTCCGTAGATGAGCCAGGAGAAGGCGTAGATGGCCGGCCCGCCCACGACCCCGATCAGCGGCTCCTCGAACGCGACGGCCAGCACGGCCATCAGGGCCACGGCCGGCCAGCCGAGCAGCATCGAAAGCCCGAGCAGCCCCAGGCCCACCAGCAGTCGCGGCGCGGGCCGCCCCCGGAACATGCTCAGATCGGCGTGCTCGTCCACGGCCCTCTGCACGTAGCCGATCCGAAGCAGCCACAGCCCGAGACGTCTTCCGGGTCCAGAGCGATGTCTCTCCGCGTCCACACCCGAGGTTTTCCGCATTACCGCGCTGGCTGTCAAGCCGCCCCGGGTACAGGGGTACAGAATCTCCCCGTGCGCAGAAGATTTTCCAGATCCGCCGCGAGGTCAAGGAGCTCATAAGAATCCGCCCGCAGGCGTGGCCTCCCCACGTCGGAGTCTGTCGAAAAACGAAGTTTTTCGACTTGCATGCCTCTGCGTTCCGCGGAGTTGCAGAGGTCTTCTTCGATAATCTGGCGACTATCGACAGTCTCGTCGAGGAGCGGATTCGCAGCAGCGATGAAGAGATCGCGGTGGAGGTGGGAAATCTGGTGTATGCTCGATGCGATGCGGACTGGACAGGCACTCCTCGCGCTTTCCCTGCTCGCGGGCTGCGGCGCCGCGCCCGCGCCCGACCTGGAGGCGCTTCGGGTGATGACCGTCAACCTCCGCCACGACGAGGACCTCTGGCAGCGGCGCTTCGAGCTGATCGCCGACGAGATCGCGAGGCTCGAGCCCGACCTGATCGGGCTCCAGGAGGTCGAGATCACCGTCATCGAGCAGTCGCGGGTGCTGGGCGAGCTGCTGGCCGAGCGCCTGGGCGGCCAGAGCCCGTACGCATTCTACGAGCACCTGAAGCCCGGCCTGATGGGCCTATCCGGCGAGGGGATCGCCATCTTCAGCCGCTTCCCGATCGAGCAGAGCGAGTTCGTCGACATCGGCGAGGGCCGGCTGACCCTCTTCGTCCAGATCACGACGCCCGGCGGCATCACGGCCGACCTCTTCAACACCCACCTGCACAACGCAGACGGCGAGGACGACGCGCGCCTGGCCCAGGCGGAGCAGACCCTCGACTTCATGGCCGAGCGCGGCGCGGGCGACGCGGTCTTCTTGACCGGCGACATGAACTCCGAGCCCGACTCGGATGCGATCGAGCGACTCGTCGCCAGCGGGCTCATCGACACCTACGCGCACGTGCACGGAGCCGAGACCGCGCGCACGGGCAACACCTCCCCGATCGCGCTCGCCGAGGGCACCTTCGACCAGCACCCGGACTGCAGGATCGACTACGTCCTCGCCAAGTTCTCATCCGCCATAGCCGCGCATGCCCGGGTGAGCGACTCGATCGTCTGCTTCCAGAACCACGACCAGACAGGCCTGTACCCCTCGGATCACCTCGGCGTGATGAGCACATTCCAGCTGCCCGTGGACTGAACGACATGACCAACCCGCTCGAACTTCCCCGCGATGCACAGGCGCCCTTCTGCCGGGCGAGCTACGGGCAGATCTATGCCCTGGCCGCGCGCCTGCGGGACGAGCTCGGCGCGGTGGGCCGCGCCTGCGTCGCGACCCAGGACCGCGACGTCCTGGCCGCCTGCGCGCTGGCCTCTCTGGCCGGCGGGCCCGAGCTCGTCCTGCCCTACGCGCTGTCCGGGCCGGTCCTGGCCGCGGCGCGGCGCGAGCTCGGCTTCGAGGTCCTGATCGTCGGTGAGCGCGAGGCGATCCAGCTCGCGGGGATCGAGTTGGTGTGCGCGCGGGCGGAGGCGTCTGCGGACCGGCCACCGGCGAGGCAGCGGGGCGAGGCGGAGATCCTGCTGCACCTCTTCACCGGCGGCTCGACCGGCGGGCCGCGCGCCTGGCCCAAAACGGCGGCCAACTTGATGGGCGAGGCTGCGTTCCAGACAGCGCGCTTCTCCTTTGCCGCCGGGGACGCCGTGCTGTCGAGCGCCGGGCCCCTGCACATCTACGGGCTGCTGTTCAGCGTGCTGGTCCCCCTGCTGGCCGGAGCGCGCGTGCTCGCCCGGCCGGCCTTCCTGCCGGCCGAGATCGAGAGCGCCCTGTCCTCCGGGCCCCGGCCCTCGGTCTACCTGGGCACCCCGGCCCACTACCGCTCGCTGCGGCTGCGCTGCGCAGCCGAGACGGGCCTTCGGCTGGCCCTGTCCTCGGGCGGCATGCTGGACGAGAAGGACGCGCTCGGCTTTGCCGAGCGCTACGGCTGCCCGGTGGTCGAGGCCTACGGCTCGACCGAGACCGGCGGCATCGCCACCCGCTGCCGCGCCGAGGGGCAGGCGAGCTGGACCGCGCTGCGCCCCGTGCGCATCGGCTTCTCGGGGGGCTGCCTGGCGGTCGACTCGCCTTTCCTCTCGCCGGGGCTCGAACGCGACGCGAGCGGCCTGTTCGCGACCGCGGACCGGGCCGCGCCCGCGGGCGAGGGCCGCTTCGATCTGCTCGGCCGCGCCGATCGCGTCGTCAAGGTGGGCGGCGAGCGGGTGGACCTGGACGCGGTGGAGGCCGTCCTGCGCGCCATAGACGGCGTCGAGGACGCCTGCGTCCTGGCGCTGGACCAGGCCGGCCGCGACAAGCGCGTCGTCGCCGCAGCGGTCGGCTCGCTGGACGAGAAGCAGCTCCGCGCCGCGCTGGCCCGCAAGCTCGAGCCGGCCTGGATGCCGCGCCAGCTCCGCCTGCTCGATCGCATTCCCACGACCGCCGCCGGCAAGCACGACCGGGAGGCCGTCGAGGCCATGCTCTCGGGGCCGAGGGACGGGCCATGACCCGCTCCACGGGCGAATTGTCGCCGACCGCCTTGTCGTGATATCCTTGGCACCTCATGGACAAAGAGCTGCGCGACGATGGCTCGGTGCTTCGAGGGAGCGCCCCACCGCTGCTCGCGCGTGAAAGGAGTGACAGGATGATCGCCAGAAAAAGCGCATTACTCGCGGTGGTGGCCGCCGCCTCGTTCCTCGCTCGCTGCGGAGGGGAGACCATCTCGTACCGGGGCGGTATCGGGGATTCCTGCGCGACGAACGGAGAGTGTGCGACCGGCCTCGAGTGCACCGACGGCACCTGCCAGTACCCGGGGACGACCGAGAGCTGCACACCCCAGGAGCGAAGGTGCAACGGCAAGGTCGTGGAGGCCTGCTCGAGCGACGGCGACGAGTGGACCTCGGTGGAGACCTGCGAGGTGGCCTGCCTCGACGGCGCCTGCGTGGAACCGGAGTGCGCCCGGGACGAGGTCCGCTGCAGCCCGCACAACGACTACGACGTCCAGGTCTGCTCGACCGACCAGCTCGGCTGGGAGCTGCTCTACTCCTGCGAGACCCGCTGCGAGGACGGGGCCTGCACCGACCGCGTGTGCCAGCCGTTCGCGAGACGCTGCTCGGGCCTGGACGTCCAGGAGTGCGGCCCGCGCGGCCTGGAATGGACGACCGTCACCACCTGCCAGGAATCCTGCCGGGACGGGGCCTGCACCACCTCCACCCCCTTCGACTGCGGCACGGAGGGGACCTTGCGCTGCAATGGCAACGCGCTCGAGCGCTGCAGCGCCTCCGGGGGCTGGGAGGTCCAGGAGGTCTGCCAGACCGTCTGCCTGAACCTCGCCTGTGCCGAGTGCATCCCCGGCGACCGGATCTGCGAGGGCAACGACGCGCAGGAGTGCAGCCAGGACGGGTCCGGATACACGCTCGCGGAGAGCTGCACCGAGGCCTGCCTGGACGGGGAGTGCACCTACTGCGTGCCCGGGGAGCGGATCTGCGAGGGCGACAACGTCATGGTGTGCATCTCGAGCGGCAGCCGCTACGAGCTGCTCAGCGCCTGCACGACGAGCTGCGTGAACGGCGCCTGCACCGAGCCGGTCTGCGTGCCCTTCTCGACCCGCTGCCAGGGCAACACGGTCCAGATCTGCAACCCCAGCGGCACGGGCTACGAGGACGCGGAGGTCTGCGAGACCCGCTGTGAGAACGGCCGCTGCGTCAGCGAGAGCGGCTCGGTCTGCGTCCCGGGACACCGCAGGTGCAGCGGCATCGACGTGGAGGCCTGCAACACCTCCGGCACGGGCTACTTCTACATCGAGTCCTGCCTGGACAGCTGCGCAGACGGAGAATGCACGGGCGTCGGCTGCATCCCGTTCGCGCTCTCCCCGACGCCGGCCACCGTCCGGGCGGACGAGTCGTCGTCCGCGCTCGTCGTCTCGGACGTGATCTGCGATGCCAGCGGCAACCCCGTCCCGGACGGCACCCTGTTCACCCTTCACTGCGACAGCTGCCGGATCGGCGCCAGCGACGGCGATCCCAACATCGCCGGAGTGCAGGTCAGGAGCGTGGAGGGCCGGATCGACTTCTCGGTCATCTCGCCCGCCGCCGAGGGCGTCTCCAACATCACGGCGACCCATCCTCATGCCCAGCGATGCAGCGGCACGGCCCAGCTCGACGCCACGCTGTCAGCGGGCCACTCCTTCTCGGAGGACTTCACCTCCACGGCGTACAGGGACGAGGTGGTGACCACCGCGAAGTGGGACACGGCCATGGGCATGGTGGATCCCTTCCCCTCGGACCGGGGGGCCGGCCAGGATGGGGAGCTGGTGGTGGCGAGCGGGACCTTCAACATCAACTCCTCGAGCTCTCACGGCAGGCTCTTCCCGGACGGGGTCAACTTCAAGGTCCTTTCGGTCGACAGCGCCTCGGTCACGGTCCGGGGCGGGGTCGGCGGGCTGGACATCGGAGACGAGGCCCTCCTGATCCAGCTCCAGGGGCCCCACACCGGCAACCACGAGTTTCTGAAGGTCGCGCGGATCGAGTACTCGACCGACACGGTCTTCTTCTCGACCTCCGTGTCCGGCGCCTACGACGCCGCGAGCGGGCAGGTGATGCTCCAGCGGGTGCCCAGGTACAGCTCCATGAGCGTCGCCTCCAGTGGGACGCTGACCGCCAACGCCTGGAACGGAGAGACCGGAGGCGTCCTGGTCGTCAAGGTGCTCGGAGAGGTCAACATCAACGGCACGGTCGACATGACCGGCAAGGGCTACCGGTCGGGCTGGGATGCCTGCGGCACATCCAACAACTACTACCCGGGCGAGAGCTTCAGCAGCCCGGTGTGCTCGGACACCACCGCGGCCAACGATGGAGGCGGCGGCGGGAGCTACTACTCCAATCGACTCAATGGGTACCAGGTCACCGCATCGGGCGCCGGGTACTCCGCCGCTGGAGTAGCGGGCAACTACAGCTCGGTGGCCGGTGCCGCGTACGGCGCCCAGGAGCTCATGGCGCTCTTTCTCGGCTCGGGCGGAGGCAGCGCACGCGGGACCTGCGAATACTACAGCTACCATGGATACGGTGAGGGCGGAGCCGGCGGAGGTGCGATCTACATCTCCGCCGAGGGCATCGCCGTGTGGGGGACCATCGAGTCCAACGGGACCGATGGCCGATCGGGAGCCTACTCATGCTACAGCTCCAACGGGGCCGCGAATGGAGGCGGAGGCAGCGGCGGCTCGATCCTGCTGCGCGCCAGGAGCATGAACGTGGGCACGGACCGAGTCACTGCCAGGGGTGGTGCTTCCTACAGCGCCGGCGCGGGCGGCAGGATCCGGCTCGACTACTTCGGCATCTCCGGCACCACGGACCCCGACTTCTTCGAGGGCTTCGGCGGCGACGCCGTGGTGCAGACCGTGGAGGTCGACACGACCAACCTGAACATCCTCGAGGTCACGCTCCAGGAGGTCCTGGAGAACACCTCGGGCGGAAGCATCTCCTACCAGGTCTCGAACGACGGCGGGTCCACCTTCAACGACGTCACGCCCGGCACGCCCTTCACCTTCCCCGGCGCGGGCTTCGACCTCCGCATCAAGGCCATCTTCAACACGACCAGCCTGAACCCCTTGCGGCTGATCGGGCTGGCGGTGAGCTACCAGCCGGGATAATGCCTCAGAACCCCACCACGTCCACCGGCGAGTTGCTGTCGTCGTTGGACCCGTCGCCGAGCTGGCCGTAGAGATTGTATCCCCAGCACTTGACCCCGCCGGTGCCGGTGATCGCGCAGGTGTGCCACTGGCCTCCGGCGACCCCGACGACGCCCGAGGACAGCCCGGAGACGTTCACCGGGAGCGGAGAGGGGGAGTTCGAGCCGTCGCCGAGCTGGCCGTAGCTGTTGGCGCCCCAGCACTTCACGCTACCGACGTCCGTCAGCACGCAGGTGTGCATGCCGCCCGGTGCGATGCTGCCGCTGCCCATGGACAGACCGACCACGTCGATGGGCACGCTGGCGTCCGTCCAGCCCCCGTCGCCGAGCTGGCCGTACTGGTTGTCGCCCCAGCACCTGGCCGCTCCGCCCGCTGCGACCGCGCAGGAGTGATTGCTCTTCACATTCAGATCCGACACGCCGGACAGAGCGAGCACGTCGACCGGTGCGTTCCGGTCATCTGTCGAGTTGTCCCCGAGCTGCCCGTCCGTGTTCCTCCCCCAGCACTTGACGCCCCCTCCGGTGGTGCGCGCACAGGTGTGAAAGGCGCCGGCGGACAGTGCGGACCCCGTCGTGCTCAGACCCGTCACGTGGACCGGGGTCGGGCTGTCGGTGTAGGAGCTGTTGCCGAGCTGCCCGCTGCTGTTGTCCCCCCAGCACTCGACCGCGTGATCCGCGGTGAGCACGCAGCTGTGCGCGGAGCCCGCGGCGATTCCGATGGCATTCGAGATCCCAGATACCGGCACGGGGGCGTTCTGGCTGCCATAGCCCCCGTCCCCGAGCTGGCCGTCCGTGTTCCGGCCCCAGCACCAGGCTTCCCCGGCTTCCGTGACCGCGCAGCTGTGGTAGTGGCCAGAGGCCAGCGCGAGCACGTCGCTCAGCCCGACCACGTCCACGGGGACCGTCGTGTCGTCGTTGCTCCCGTCGCCGATCTGGCCGTCGCTGTTCCTTCCCCAGCACCTGACCCCGCGGCCGGCCGTGATCGCGCACGAGTGGGACATGCCGCCTGCGATGGCCACCACGCCGGTCGACAGGTCTATCACGTCGACCGGCGAGAATCGGTTGTCGTTCGATCCGTCCCCGACCTGGCCGAAGAGGTTGTACCCCCAGCACCTCACGTTCAAGGACGCGGTCACGGCGCACGAGTGCCAGTTCCCGGCCGAGATGGCGATGATGCCCGAGGAGAGGTAGTCCACGTCCACCGGCACGTGGCTTTCGACATCCGTCCCGTCACCGAGCTGACCGTAGCTGTTCGCGCCCCAGCACATCGCCCCGCCCGATCCGTCGAGCGCGCAGGTGTGGCTGCTGCCAGAGGAGACCGCGATCATGTCGGAGGGCAGACCGATCACCTGGACCGGGCTGTGGCTCTCGTCCGTGCTCCCGTCGCCGAGCTGGCCCGAGCCGTTGCCCCCCCAGCACTCCACGCCCCCCGGGCCGGTCAGCGCGCAGGTGTGCCGGTACTCGGCCGAGATCTCCACGGCGGCAGAGGAAAGCCCCACCACGTCCACCGGCAGCACCTGGAAGGAGGTGCCTCCGTCGCCGAGCTGTCCGTTCTGGTTGAGCCCCCAGCACTTGGTATCGCCGGAGTCCATGATGGCGCAGGAGTGGTTGCCCTCCGCCGAGATCGATACCGCACTCTCGCCGAGCCCGGCGACCGCCACCGGGATGTGGCTGTCGACGATGAAGCCGTTGCCGAGCTGTCCGAACTCGTTGTCCCCCCAGCACTCGACAGCCCCCGTGTCCCTCAGGGCGCAGGCGTGTGCGAAACCCGTCTCGATGGCGACGATGCCCGAGGAGAGGCCCGCGACGCTCACGGGCTCGAATCGATTCTCCTGGCTGTCGTCCCCGAGCTGGCCCGACTGGTTGTATCCCCAGCACCAGACCGCACCGCCCGACGACAGCGCGCAGCTGAACCAGTGCCCGGCCGAGACGGCCACCATGTTCGGAGGAAGCCAGGACACGTCCACCGGCACGTTGCTGTCCACGTCCGTCCCATCTCCGAGCTGGCCGTAGTCGTTGCTGCCCCAGCACTTGACGACCCTCGAGCGGTTGACGGCGCAGGAGTGCGAGAAGCCGGCCGAGATGTAGTCGATGTGCTCGGCGGCCACGGTCCAGGCGTGTACGGCCGGCGTCGGATCCTCCTGCAGGGAAGCGTCGATCGCCCGGACCTGAAAGGTGTGCGGCCCATTGGACAGGCGCACGTACACCCTGGGGGCGCGGCAAGCCCAAAAGCCCCTGCCGTCGAGCTGGCAGTCGAAGGTACAGTCCTCCTCGGAGCACTCGAACTCGAACACGGCGAAGTCCGTCTCTGACGGCTCGAGAGGTGCCAGCGTGATCCGGGTGTCCACGGCAGGGGCCTGCTCGTCGGTCTGGCCGTCGCAGTCGTTGTCCAGCTCGTCGTCGAGGCGGGTCTCCTCTTCCTCGTAATCCGCGCCGTAGCTCGATCCGTCACAGGGCTGCCAGCCTCCCGGGCTGCACTGGGACGGCATATGGACGCTGCCCGCGCAGACGCCCTGCGTCTTTTCGCAGGCCAGCAAGACCAGGTCCCCGTCCAGGCCGTCCGCCTCGCCATCGCAGTCGTTGTCCAGCCCGTCGCAGCGGGTCTCGATCTCCTCGTAGCTCGGCCCGTAGTCGCAGACCCAGCCGGCCTCCCCCTCGCAGCTCGCCTCCACCCCGCTGCACACGCCGAGGCCCAGCTCGCAGCCCGGTGGCACGAGGCCGTCGTCGATCTGGCCGTTGCAGTCGTTGTCCAACCCGTCGCAGATCTCCTCGGGCGGATCGGAAAGCCTGCACTCGCATCCGTTGTCGGCCGCTCCGTCCGCGTCGTGGTAGCCCGGCTCGCACTCCGAGATCGTGCAGGTGCCCTCCTCACAGCGACCGCTCGCGTGATCGAAGCGGCAGGCATGGTTGCACTCCCCGCAGTGCTCGACGTCGGTGCCCAGATCGAATTCCTCGTCGGTCTGGCCATCGCAATCATCGTCCAGCTGGTTGCACTCTTCGTCCCTGGGCTCGATCTCCCCCTCGCAGCCATCGCTCCAGCGCCACTGCCCTCCGACCTGCTCGCAGACTTGCTCGCCGGGGCTGCAGATCCCCTCGTCAGGGCCGGTGCAGGCATGGGTCTGGCCCTGCGCACAAGGGCAGAGCTCGTCCATCGAGCCGTCGCAGTCGTTGTCGAAGCCGTCGCAGCTCTCCTCGTCGCGCTCGTATCTCTCTCCGTAGTCTCCGGTGCTGCAGTCCTGCCAGCCCTGTGGCCCGGCGCATCGCTTGCGGGCGGTAGCGCACACACCCTTGAACAGCGCACAGCGGGGCGCATCCAGCTCCTCGTCGGTGCTCCCGTCGCAGTCGTCATCGAGGCCGTTGCAGTCCTCCGCGGCGCCCGGGTGCACACCCGGCGCGCCGTCGTCGCAGTCGTCCGGGCACCCGGGCCCCCGGCCGTAGCCGTCCCGGTCCGCATCGATGCAAGCGCTGGCAAGCCAGTCCAGATGAAGGTCGATCTCCAGGATCTGGCCGCCCGCAAAGCGGGTGTTCTCGGCCCCTCGCGCGATCTCGGCCCCCGCGTGCAGGCCGGAGACCAGCACCCGGATGCTGTCATCGGCAGCCGAGCCCGGAAGGATCGTCAGGCTCTCGGAGAGCCCCCTGGACGGTCCGGACAGCTCGTAGGTCTCCGAGGCTGCTCGGGTTCCATCGACCTCGACCGCGATCTCCAGCTCGTCCACGTCGTCGGGTTCCAGCAGCACGGGCTCGGATCCGACCCCATCGATGTGCAGCAGAATGGCGGTCGGATCCGAGCAAGCCGCGAGAAATACAGCGACGCTCAGCCAACCCGCAGGGCCTGGTAAGCTGCTTCTCATCGCTTTCCGTGCGAGTCTAGCACCTCGGACGAACACGAGTCCATCACTGTTTGAGATCGATCACGTGCACCGCGGTCTTGCCGGGCTGGATCTGGATCCAGACCCGCTTCTCGATGCCGAGCTTCCGGTTGCGAAGCACGACCTCGTGGCGCCCGACAGGCAGCTCCTTGTAGGCGAGCGGCGTGAGGCCGAGCTTCTTTCCCGACAACCACACCTCGGACCAGGGCCTGGAGTCCAAGGTCAAGAAGCCCACCGCGGCTTTCTGGCCGGCATTGCCATCGCCGGGGCCTCTGTCCGCAGCTCCCTTGTGCGAGGCGACGAGCTTCTTGCGCTTCTTGCCTGTCTCCTTCTTTTTTTTCTTCTTCTTCTTCTTCTTCTTCTCGTGCGCCTTCGGCACTTCTCGGCCATCGGACGGGGCCGGGCTTCGACCGGCATCCTCCGCACCTCCGTCCCTCGCGCCGACCGCAGCCGGGCTCGTCCGGTCCGCCGGAGCGCTCGCCATCGCCCACCCGTCGGCCCCGGACATCCCGCCATCGATCCGCGGCGGCGCGACCGCGACAGCCGGCAAGCGCTGCGGTCCGGAAGGCGCCTGCTCGCCGTCCCCGCGATGCCTTCCGAACCAATGCACGCCGAGCGCACCGAGAAGGCCGGACACCAGGACCGCCGCGAAGAGGATGGAAGCCGTACGCCAGGTGCGAGCCGGGTGCTCCTGGGACCCGGTCTCGAAGAGATGCGTGGGCCGATCGGCAAGCGCCCCACCAGCAGCCCTGCCCGCCTCCTCCCGGATGCGGGTCTTCTGCTCTTCCACCTTCTGCCCCGTGGGCGTGAGCGCCAGCGAGGTGAGGATGCCCTCGATGGTGACACTGCCATCCGAGCGGCTCGAGGCCTGGACCTCGACCACGTCCTTGAAGAGATCCCGGACATACTGGCCGATGAGGGCCGTGTTGGAGACGGCTTTCTCCTCCATGAGCACGTGCTCGAGGCTCATCTGGAAGGCCAGCGAGTCCGGAAAGCGATCCTCCGGCTTCTTGGCCAGCGCCTTGCCGAGAATGCCGACCAGACTGGCAGGGATGTCCTCCCTGACCAGATCGGGAGCCGGGTGCGGCTCGTTGACGATGGAGTTCATGGCCGAGAACTCCGACTCGCCGGTGAACGGCAGCGTGCCGGTGGTGAGCTGATAGAGGAGAATGCCCACCGAGAAGATGTCAGAGCGATGATCGATTCCCTTGCCGAGACACTGCTCCGGGGACATGTAGGCATACTTGCCCTTCAGGGAGCCGGTCTTGGTCTCGGCGGCTCGGGAGGACGCCTTGGCGATACCGAAGTCGGTGAGCTTCACCCCCCCTTCGAAGGCCACCAGCACGTTCTGGGGGCTGACATCGCGGTGGACCAGCTTGAGGGACCGGCCACGAGAGTCGTTGCGAGCGTGGGCGTAGGCGAGCGCCTCGCAGACGTAGCTCGTGATCTTGACCGCGTGGGTGATGGGCACTTTCCCGTCGCGCTTGTGCTCCCGCTTGAGGATGCGGCTCAGATCCACGCCGTTCACATACTCCATCGCGATGAAGTACTGTCCCGCGACGCGGCCGAGGTCGTAGATCTGGACGATGTTGGGGTGGTTGAGCTGGGCGGCCAGGCGAGCCTCATCGAGGAACATCTCGATGAACTGCTCGGCCTCTGCGAGATGCGGCAGGATCCGCTTGATCACCAGGAGCTTCTCGAAGCCCTCGATGCCCGCTTGCCTCGCGAGGAACAGCTCGGCCATGCCTCCGGTGCCGATCTTCTTCAGCAGCTGGTACTTTCCGAACAGCTTCGCAGTCATGTTGACACCGGAGCGACATGCGCACATCATCATCCTATTGGCGATGGCAAGGACAGTCAAACTCGCGTTCGTGATGCTGCTGCTCCGCTGCGCCCCGGCGCTCGCCGAGACACCCAACCCGCACCTGGAAGCGGCCAGGGCCCTCTACAAGCAGCTCCAGTATGCCGACATGGTCCACAAGCTCGAGATGGCGCTGACCGTGCCGGGCAACACCAAGGAGCAGCTCTGCGAGATCTATTCCCTGATGGGAACCATCCACGCCATCCTGGAGAACCGACCGGCGGCTCGAAAGGCGTTCGCCAGCCTGCTGGCCATCGATCCCGACTACGCGCTCGACGAGGGCCTGTCTCCGAAAATCCTCGATCTGTTCTCGAGTGTGAAGCAGGAGTTCGTCCCGCCGGTGAAGGTGTCTTTTCGAGGGCACGCTCGCGTCACGAGCGCCCCGGGCGCAGCGCCCCGCCTGGAGACCGAGGTGGACGATCCGGCCAAGGCCCTGGTGGGGCTGGACCTCTGGTACCGGCTCGAAGAGCAGGGCCCGTTCAAGCATCTCCAGATGGCGCAGACCGGAGACAGCCGTTATGGCTGCGAGCTGCCGATGGCGCCGGGCTCTCCAGGCAGAGCCCGCCTGGAGTACTACATCCAGGCCCGGGGGACCTCCAACAGGATCCTCGCCGCCCTGGGCGCCCAGGATCACCCCAGCGTCATCGAGCTGCTCCCGGCGCCGAGCCCCGTCGAGCAGCCTCCGCTCGAAAAAGAGCTTCCCCCGACCGCGGCAGCCCTGCGAGAGGACCAGGCCGTAGCAGCCGACGAGGCCCCGGTGGTGCTCCCGGATCCGTGGTACCAGCAGTGGTGGTTCTGGACCGCGGTCGGCGTGCTGGCCGCGGGCGCGGTCGGCCTGGGAGTCGGCCTGGGGCTCAGCGGCGGAGGCGAGGTGCCCGCGGGCTCGCTGGGGACGCTACCGCTGAAATGACATCAAGGTCTATGGCCCGACTCCCCTCTCGTGCGCTGTGCGGGTCAGGAGCTCGGCCATGCCGGAGAACATGGAGGCCAGGGTCTCGGCCGCCTCGGGCGGGGCTTCTATGGTAATCCCCCCGGCCCGGTTCCGCCGGACCTCGATGCTTGAGAGCATCGAGCGGATCCTGGCACCGGATAGCTGCTCCGCGCCTCCGATCGCGGCCTCCTTCACGAGGACTGGCGACGCTCCGGTCGCTGCCGTTGCCTGCACCGGCTCTTGGAGTGCCGGCTCTATCGGGCGCTCCGCGATCGACCCGAGCGCCTCTGCCTCCTCCTCATCGCCGACCTCATCGCCGACCTCATCGCCGAGCTCCGGCACCTCGACCGGCTCCATGATCCTCTCTAGCCGGCTGATGAAGGAGCCCGATCGATCGAAGCGCACCTCGTCGCTGCTCCCGTCGAACAGTCCCTTGAACAGCGCCTGCTTGTCGCCGATGAGGCCGGCGATGCGGCTCTCGATGCCGGTCTCGCTCACCAGGTGGTAGACCTCGACGGGCTCCTTCTGGCCGAGGCGGTAGATGCGGCCGACGCGCTGCTCCAGCACGGCCGGGTTCCAGGGCAGGTCCAGGCAGACCGTACAGCTGGCCGCGCGCTGGAGGTTCAGACCCACCCCGCCCGCGTCGCTGCACAACAGCATGCAGGTAGCCTGATCGTCGTGGAAGTCCACCACGTTGTGGGTGCGCCGGCGCTGTCTCTCTTGTCCGGTGAAGAAGACCGCCCGCAGGCCCTCGTCTCCGAGCAGGTCCCTGACCGCCCAGTGGGCGAGCTTCAGCATGCGGCGCCACTGGCTGAAGACCACGACCTTGCGCCGCTGCTCCAGGACTATCTGGCCCACCAGCTCCCGGAACTCCACCAGCTTGGGGCTCTGCAGCCGATCGAGCAGGCGGGGGTTGGGTCGCTCGGCGGCCTGGATGGCGGGCCACATCTGCTCGAAGTCGTGCTGGGCCAGGCCGTTGCACAGGATGCGCTGGGCGGTCAGCAGCTGCATCAGCCGCAGGAACTCCGCCTGGGTGAGCGGCCGTTTCTTGGCCCTGGCCAGGAGCTGGGCGATGGGCTGGTTCAGCTCGTCGTGCGCGCTCTGCTGGTCCTCGGTCATCGGCACCGGAATCCGAGTGTCGGTCCGCGGGGGGAGCTGATCCAGGACCTCCTGCCGCACCCGTCTGGTCAGGCAGTGAGCCATCCTAGTGCGAAGCGTCTGCAGGTTCCGCGCCCCGCCGATCTCCTTGCGGCCGCCTGCGGCCACCGCGTGCCAGGGCCCCAGGCGCCACTTGGGCTCGATGGCCCGGTCGTCCACCCAGTCCATGATCGAGGCCAGCTCCTCCAGCCGGTTCTCCATGGGCGTACCGGTCAGCACCAGCCGCAGCGGGGGCTTGAGCTGCTTGATGTAGGCAGCGGTCTTGGTGGCCCAGTTCTTGATGCGCTGGGCCTCGTCGAGCACCATCAGCTCGGGCCGGAAGCGATGCATCAGCGGCAGGTCCCTGAGCACCTGCTCGTAGTTCGCGACCAGGAAGCCCTGCTTGCTGTGGTGGTAGATGGCCGCCCGGTCCTTGGGCGACCCGTCCACCACCTGGACGGGAATGTCGGTCCAGGCCTGCCACTCGCGCTGCCACTGGGTCTTGAGGCTCGCCGGGACCACGATGAGCCCCCTGGAGACCCGTCCCTGGTGCCAGAGCACGTGGCAGGCGGCGATGGCCTCGACCGTCTTGCCGAGCCCCATGTCGTCGGCCAGCAGGTGGACGCCTCTCTCCAGGAAGCGCTGGACGCCCTCGAGCTGGTACGGATAGACCCGCCGCTTGAGGGTCTTGAGCGGTCCCTTCACCTGGCCATGGACGGGCTGCAGCTCTGCTGCCTGGCGGAGCCTGGCCCGCTCGTCCTCGAGCAGGGGCGCCAGTACCGGATCCGAGGGCAGGCCGCTCCTGGCCCGCCGAACTTCGTAGCGCAGGAAGCGCTGCAGATCCTCGACCAGCTCGGTGCGGATGGCCGGCTCCTCGAGGTCCTGTCCGGCGAGGGTCGCAGGGCCGCCGTCGTTCGCCGTGAACCAGCGGCTCGCCGCCTCGGCGGTCCTCCCTCCGGGAGAGCGGCCTCTCGCCTCCATGCCCGGGAGCCAGCCCACCCGCTGGAGCCAGTCCCCGGGGCCTGTGAGCGGCCGAACCGGATCCCACACCAGGCGCGGCTGCTCGGTGCGCGGCTCGATCCGCGACTGCTCCTGCCGGGCCCGGCTCCACTTCTTCGGCTTGCCGGCCAGCTCGTCCAGCACCACCAGCAGGTGCTTGCACAGGCCCAGGCCGCTGCGCTGGTAGTCCGGGCAGTCGCAGCTGCCCGCCAGGGGCTCCACTCCGAGGAGCAAGGTGCGATAGGGACGGGACGGCGGCCTCCTCCTCCCCCGGCCGCCGCTGCCCTTGCGCCGCGTCTCGTAGATGCCGAGCGCGCTCGTTCCGCGAGGTCTGCGAGCCACGATCAGCTCGTCCCGGCGGGCGAAGGTGAAACGCCGGAGCAGCGCGTCCAGCGCGGCCTGCCGCAGCGGCCAGTCGCCTCCCTCGGTCACCGACATCACCTTGCTCGCAATGAGCTCCGAGGGAATGGCACCGGTGCGCCGGTGGGCGATCCACATGAGCTCCTCGAATGCCTCTATCTCCCGGTCACTGGCCCGTGCGGTCGCAACCTCCATCGCCCCTATGCTTTCCTCTTCCCTGCCCCGCGTGTGTTCCTGCATCGACATACCTCCAGAGCAGAATGGTGCGGCCCAACTTGCAGCAGGTCGCCCCCTGAAAGTCAATCCCATTTATACACGTGTCGAACAACTGCTACAGCATTCAGTCCGTCCATGAGAACGAGCACGATCTTCACGAGCTCCCGCGGGAAATGCGAGATGGTGCTCGCGATCGACCAGCATCGCTCAACGAATCAATAGGGCTCCTGGCTGGTCGGTCTCGCCACTCTCTTTCCAGTATGAGTGGACCCCGCGCCAGAAGCTGCCATCGGACGACTCGAACGTGGTAAAGACGCGACCCAGGTCCTCGAATCCCAGTGCGCTGGCAGTTCCAGAGCAGTTGTGCAAATCATCGTTGTCGATCCCGTCCAGCAGGTGCAGCCCGAACTCGTCGTGCTGATCTCCGCCGAAAGCTCCTTGTCCGTGGGCCGTGGTGCAGGCGTATCCGTCAGTGGTCAGCACGGAGCCAGTCGAGTCCTCAATGTTGAATGGCCCGTAGGTGTTCTCCATGCACCATTCCGTCGGATCGAAGTAGTTACAGCCCCCTGGAAGGCTGGCGGTGACGTAGTCGTCGGTCGAGCCGCCCACGTAGGCCATGACCTCGCCGTTCGAGGCGGCCCACAGCGGAGCGGCGTAGACCGAGAAGATCCGCGCCGTCGAGTTGATGGACGGGTCGAAGATCGACCCGTCCGCCCAGCCATAGTAAGTTGCGCCCGGCCGCGGGTAGCTGCCCAGGTACCACCCGGCCGGCCGGCCGTCGTAGCCGTAGGTGGCCACCAGGGTCCAGCCGCCGCCGTCTGTGCTCATATCGCACCAGACCCGCATGGGCAGCATGGGATCTGGGGAGATCCAGTAGATCCCGTCGCCTGTCGACTGGCCCGAGTCGAGCAGGTCCTTGCAGCTCGTGTCGTGGCACGGCCCGGCCTGGTCCGGGTTGTACTGCAACGGGCAGGTGTCCACATCACCGCAGATCCCGTCTCCGTCGAGATCCATGTGGACATCCGCCTCGCAGATCACCATCTCGCAGACGAAGGCCCGGTCGTAGTTACAGCTCATATCGTTCCAGTGGCCATCCCCCTGGACCATAGCGCAGTTCTCGGCATCGGCGCCATTGGGCTCACCGGTGCTCCATGGATGGTAGCTCGACGTCGAGCCATCATCCCATACCCAGGTGCCCTCGCTGCTCCTGTCGTTGTAGCCAATCCAGAAGTCACCGGTGCTCACACCATCCATGGCATCTCGCACCATGCTGTTCTCTGTGGCGTCGTCGATTGTGACCAGGTGGGCGTTGTAGGACAGGCAGGAGTCTCGGGCCTCGTCCCAGCTGGATGCACTGTCGCAGAAGTAGTACACGTGCCTGTTGCTCTCGGCCGCCTGGCAGGGGCAGCTGGCGATCCCGTCGATCACCCCGTCGCAGTCGTCGTCCTTGCCGTTGCAGATCTCGGTCGCACCCGGGTATCGATGGGGATCGATCGGCCCGCAGTCGCAGACATCCCCGTAGCCGTCGCCGTCCGAGTCGCCCTCCCCGCAGTCCGACTCGCACACGTAGGAGAGCGAGTTGTTGCAGTCTATATCGTTCCACTCGCCGTTGAGGCCAGTCCAGATGCCGCAGTCCTCGCTGGAGAGGAAATCATCCGGCTGGCCGCTGGCCCAGTTCGTGTAGACCGCAGACCAGTCACTCGTCCAGCGCCAGACACCTTCATTTCCACGGTCGTTGAATCCGTGCCAGGTGTCGACGTCGCCGAGCTCGGTCCGGATGAG
Source organism: Deltaproteobacteria bacterium (assembly GCA_016935365.1). Classification (GTDB taxonomy): domain Bacteria; phylum Myxococcota; class B64-G9; order B64-G9; family B64-G9; genus JAFGRB01. The sequence continues at coordinate 411 of JAFGRB010000187.1, read as the reverse complement.
CGCCCAGAGCGCCGCGTTCTCCTCGGCGCAGTCGATCGTGGCCAGGTCGTAGCCGTAGGTCCGGCAGGCGATTCGCGCATCTCTCCATCCAAGGCCACTCGAGCAAAGCATGTAGCTGTGCCCGTGCCAGTGCGCGACCGCACAGGGACAGCCGACCTCGTCCACCTCCGCGTCGCAGTTGTCATCGATACCGTTGCAGGCCTCGATCGCACCCGGGTACACAGCCGGGTTGTATGGCGCGCAGTCGTTGCAATCGAGCGTGCCATCGGAGTCGCGGTCCTCGTCCGGCACACCGCAGCCGCAAATCCCCGGTGCGGTCTTGCCCGGGTCGTCCGGGCAGCCGTCGATGCAGTCGGGCGTGCCGTCCGAGTCCGAGTCGGTCTCCGGCATGCCGCAGCCGCAGTCTCCGGG
>JAFGRB010000186.1 GCA_016935365.1 Deltaproteobacteria bacterium | reverse complement strand
GGGCCCCCGCTCGTGCTCGGGCTATGAACCGCCCTCCGCGCGATCGGGGGGCCCCCCCTCGGCTGCGCGCCGCGCTCTCGGGCGTGCTGCAGGGCGTCCGCGCGGCTGCAACGCTGAGCTCGACGCGCGGTCGAAAAATTCCCCCTCTCCCTCGAGACTGTCGAAAAACGAAGTTTTTCGACTTGCATGCCTCTGCGTTCCGCGGAGTTGCAGAGGTCTTCTTCGATAATCTGGTGATTGTCGACAGTCTCTCTCAGGGAGAGGAGGCCAGGGGGTGAGGGTTTGCGCCCCGACAAGCTCCACACGCTGCGCATCGACGGAGTGGGCGCATCGGGCGAGGGCGTGGGCCGGCTCGAGGGCCGGGCGGTCTTCGTGCCGGCTGCGATACCGGGTGAGCGCTGGCAGATCCGGCTGGCGCACTGCCGCGGCCGCCGCCTGGAGGCCGAGCCGGTCCGGCTGCTCGATCGCTCGCCCGATCGCGTCGAGCCGGTCTGCCCGGTCTTCGGCCGCTGCGGCGGCTGCCAGCTGATGCACATGGCCTACCCGGCCCAGCTCGAGCTCAAGCAGGCCGTGCTGGCCGACAGCCTGCGGAGCGTGGCCGGGATCGAGCTCGAGGCGGCGGTGCCGATCGAGCCCGCGGCCGCCCCGCTGGGCTACCGCAACCGGGGCCAGTACCCGGTGGGCAGGCAGGCGGGCCGGGTGGTGACCGGCTTCTTCGCGCCGCGCTCCCACGATCTGGTGCCGGTCGAGAGCTGTGCCCTGCACGCCGAGGGGGTGGACCGGGCCGTGCGGCAAGTGCGGGCCTGGGCCGGCAAGGAGCGGATCTCGATCTACGACGAGCGCGCCCACCGCGGTTGGCTACGCCACGTGGTGGCCCGCAGCGCGAACGGCGAGCTGATGGTCGTCCTGGTCGGCCGCGCCGAGCGCCGGCTCGCCTGGCGGGACCTCCTCCGGCGGCTGCGGCGCGCCCTGCCCGGGCTCGTCGGGCTGGTGATCAACATCAACCCCCGGCGCACCAACGTCGTGATCGGCCCCCGCATGCGAGTGCTCTGGGGGCGGCCCTTCGTCGTCGAGCACCTGCTGGGCCTGCGCTTCCGCCTGACGGTCGGCTCCTTCTTCCAGGTCCACACCGCCCAGGCCGAGCGGCTGTTCGAGAAGCTGCGCCGCTTCGCCGGCCGGCCGGCCGGGCCGGTCGTCGACGCCTTCTGCGGGGTGGGGGTGCTGGCCCAGATCCTGGCGGCCGACGGGCACGAGCTCGTGGGCATCGAGTCGGCGGCGGTGGCCGTGCGTGACGCCCGGGAGAGCTTGCGCGACAACGGGCTTCGCGGGGTGCGCATCGTGCAGAGCCGGGTGGAGACCGCACTGCCGCGGCTGGTCTCGAGCGGCCTGCGACCCGCGCTGGTGGTGCTTGACCCGCCCCGCAAGGGCTGCCACCCGGCGGTGCTCGAGGCTGTGGCCCGCAGCGGCGCCCAGCGCGTGGCGTACGTCAGCTGCCACCCGGGCACCCTGGCCCGCGACCTGGCCCGCCTGGCCGAGCTCGGCTACCGGCGCGTGCGTTTCGAGGCGGTCGACATGTTCCCCCAGACCGCCCACCTGGAGTGCTTCGTCGGCCTCGAGCGAGCGTGAAAGAATGCATCCTTCCGCAGCCGTCGCCGTCGCCGGATTTCCCCCCGCTTTCTCCATCGCATCCCGTGCTCCGCGGTCGGGGCGTCCGCGCGGCTGCAACGCCGAGGACCCCCGCTCGTGCTCGGGCTGCGCGCCGCGCTCTCGAGCTAGTTGATGATGCTCAGCTTGAACCGCTTGCGCAGGTTGAAGTACTCCTCGCTGACCGCGAAGCGCAGCAGCTCGCAGACGGACGGGAAGCGCGACAGCGCCTGGATGAGCTCCTCGGAGGAGTTGAAGCGCTTGTCCGACAGCTGGGGGATCTCCCGCGCCAGGTGCATGACGGCGTTGGGCAGGTCGTTCGACAGCGCCAGCCCGGCCCGGTTGGCGGAGTTCTCCACGCCTCGGAGGTAGGTCTCGTAGTCCGGCACCCGCGAGAGCTCGGGGGCGATCTCCTTGAGGAGATCCTCGAGCGCCTTGCGCTGCTTGCGGGGCAAGGCCTTGCCGGTTTTCTTGGCCATGTCGTGCGGGAGGTCGGAGGGGTACGTGGCCACCGGGCTGTTCGGGTGAAAGGGCTGGACCGCTGCGGCGACGAGCTTGGCGATCTCCCTGGCGCCCAGCTGGTGGGGCAGGAAGCTGCCGTCCTGGATGCGCTTGAGCGCCCGGGCGATGGCGAAGCGCTGCTCCTTGACGACCGTGCGCTTGACCAGGCCCTCGCCGACGATGATGGAGGGCGGCGAGGTGTTCTCGATCGACACCACGTGGGTCGGCTGGCTGGAGCGGAAGAGATCGAACTCCACCCCGCCCAGGTTCTCCGCCAGGTTGTCGGTCAGCGTCCGCAGGGGATCGTCGGGCCTGGCACGATCGCCCTTGCCCACGCCGTGGCGCGCCAGGTCCGGCGGGTAGAGCTTGCCGAGGTGCGCTCCGATGATGCTCATGATGCGGCGCAGCGATCCGCGCTCGTCGGGGTGCACCAGGAAGCGCTCCACCTCGTCGGGCGTGATCTGGACCGACGACTTCTCGGGCGCCTTGTTGACGTTCTCGCCGTAGAAGAACTCCTCGTTCTGGTCCGTGGCCCGCAGGTAGTGCAGCACCGCGCAGGTGCAGAAGACCTTGTCGAAGGCCCGCTGCTCCTCGAAGATCCGCCTGAGCTCGTGGTAGGAGCCGAGGCGGAAGGGGTTGATCTCGAGGAGCTTGCGGTGCTCCTCGATCGCATTGGCGTAGTAGAGGCCCGTCCGGCCGTAGAGCTCGGCCAGGGCCTCGTGGGCCTCGGTGCTCCGGGGGCTGATCTCGATGACCCGCTTGTACTCGATGATGGCCCGGTCCGTGTTGTTGAGCTTGCTGTCGAGCAGCTGGCCCACCTTCATGTGCAGCGGGATGGTCGAGTGGATCTGGTCCGGCGGGGTGAGGGCGATGAAGGACTGGTAGGTCTCGAGCAGCTCCTCCCAGCGCTCGAGCCGCTCGTAGAGCTCCCCGAGGCGCTGGATGACCGACTGGTTTCCGGGATCCAGCTGCTGGATGCGCTGGTAGACCTCGACCGCCTGCTCCGGCTTGCCGATGCCCGTGTCGAAGATGGCCGCCTGCTCGAGCAGGTAGCCGACCTGGTTCTGGGGATCGGCCTGGACGAGCCTGGCGAGCGTCTCGTTGACCTTGTCCCACTGCTGCCTGGCCGTGTAGATGTTCTTGAGCCGCAGCAGCGGCTCGGCGTTGTCCGGCCGGAGCTCGGCTGCCTTGATCAGGTGCTGGATGGAGGTGTCGAGCTCCGGTTTCTTCTCCTGGTAGATGATGCCGAGCCGGTGGTGCGTACCGGCCAGGTGGTGGCTGTCCGTGGCCAGCTCCAGGATGCGGCGGGAGAGCTGGATGTACTCGTCCCAGCTCTCCAGGTCGAAGCAGATCTCGGACAGCGCCAGGAGGGCCGGAAGATGGGAGGGGTTGATGCGCAGGACCTCCCGGTAGCAGTCGGCCGCCTCGCCGAGCCGGCCGAGCTGGCTTCGCAGCAGGCCGCCCATCTTGGAGTGGAGCTCCGACAGCCCGCGGCTGTCCTCGGTCACGCCGACCTTGTTGCGATAGAGCTGGACCAGCCGCTCCCAGTCCGATGTGGCGATGAGCAGGGCCTCCAGCTGCGCGAAGGCCTGCCCCTCGCGCGGGTCGCGCTCGAGGACCTTGAAGAAGCACTCGATCGAGCGCTCCTGGTTCTGGAACCGGTCCCGGTAGACCTGCCCCGCCTCGAGCAGCGTGGCGATGCTCTGGCGCGGATCGCGCGTGATCTGGCCCTCGCGATCGAGCATCTGGATCATCGCCTCCGCGTCGTCCTGCGCGGCGTAGATCCGTTTGAGCGCCTTGATGGCCGGCAGGTGATCGGGCACCAGCCGCAGCGCCTCCTGGTAGTAGTGGATGGCCACGTCGCGCTTGTCGATCCGGTTTTCCGCCAGGTCGGCGATCCGCATGCAGAGGTCCAGGGCCACGTCGATGGTCTGCGCCCTGGCGAGCTCGCGCTCGTACAGGATGCGCAGCCCGTGCCAGGTCCCGAACTTGTGGAAGAGGATGTCCAGGGCCTGGCTGGCCTCCGGGTGGGCCGGATCGAAGCGCAGCATGCCGAGGTAGTTCTCGCCCGCGTTCTGCGGCGGTTGCAGGCGGTTCTCTTTCAAGTCGGCGATCTGCGCCTGCAATGCCAGCTGCAAGCTGGCGTCCGACGCCTGCTTGGACAGCGCCTCATAGATCCGGATCAGGGCGCCGTAGTTGCGCTGGACGAGGTAGAGCCGCTCGAGGGCTTCCAGCGTCGGCAGGTGATCCGGCTTCATGGACAGGATGCGCTCGAGGCACTCGGTCGCGCTGACCAGGTCGTTGATCTTGTTCGAGTAGACCTCGGCCACGCGGAAGAGGATGGACACCTGCCGCGTCTCGCCGGTGGCCATCTGCAGCTCCTGCTCGTAGACGCCGAGCAGCTCGCGCCAGCTGCCCGAGTTGGCGTAGAGGCGCTCCAGGGCCTGGATGCTGGGGCCGTGCCCCGGTACGATCTGCAGGATCTCCTGCAGGGTGTCGATGGCCTTGTCGGGTCGCTGCAGCCGGGTCTCCCACAGCTCGGCCACCCGGAAGAGCGACAGGGCCTTCTGGTTCGGATCCTCGAGCGCCGCGCTCTCCTGGGACAGGATCTCGAGCAGGTTCTCCCAGTCCTGGCGCCGCGAGTAGATCCGGATCAGCGCCTTCATCGCCGGGAAGTTGTCGGCCTGGATGCGCAGCACCTCCCGGTAGGCCACGATGGCATCGTCCTCCTGGCCGAGCTTCTCCTCGTAGAGCTCTCCGATCTTATAGAGCAGGGCGATCTGCTGGGCCTCGTTGACCGTGACGTCGATCTCCTGGCGGTACATGGCGATCAGATCGTTCCACATCCCCTTGATGAAGTAGAGCCGGCCGAGGCTCTGCAGCGCGGGCAGATAGGACGGCGCCAGCGTCAGGACCTGCTTGTAGGTCTCGATGGCCCGGTCCTTGTCGTTGAGCTTCTCCTCGAAGATCTCGCCGTTGCGGTGCAGCAGGGAGATGACCTGCTTCTGGTCGTTGATCAGCTGGGACTCGAGCTCGTTGACCCGGATCATGTCCTCCCACCTGTCGGCCCGCACGTAGAGCTTGCCCAGGGTCCGGATGGCCGGCAGGTAGTTGGGGGAGGTCTCCAGGATGCGCTGGTAGCTCTCGATGGCCTTGTCCACGTTGTTGAGCTTCTCCTCCCAGAGGGCGCCGATCTTGTCGAGCAGGAAGACCGACTGGTCCCGGTCCTGGGTCACGGAGAGCTCCTTCTCGTACATCTGGATGAGCGACTCCCAGCGGTTGTACTTGGTGTACAGCCGGCCGAGCGCCTTGAGCGCCGGCAGGTAGCCCGGGCTCAGCTCGAGGCTCTGCTCGTACTTCTGGATCGCCTCCTCGTCGCGGCTCAGGCGCTCCTCGAGGATCTCGGCCAGCTTGTAGAGCTTGACCGCCCGCTGCTTGGTGTCCGGGGTCTCGCGGCACTCCACCTCGTACATGTGGACCAGATCGTCCCACTGGCCCTTGCGGTAGAAGAGCTTGCCCAGCGCCTGGAGCGCCGGCAGGTAGTTCGGGTTGAGCTCGACGACCTTGCGGTAGTTCGGGATGGCCCGATCCTCGTTGAACAGCTTCTCCTCCCAGATGTTGCCCAGCTTGAAGAAGATCGAGACCAGCTCCTGGCGGTCGGTGATCAGCTGCACCTGCTTCTCGTAGACCTCCACCAGCTCCTGCCAGCGCATCAGGGTCTCGTGCACCTGGGCCAGCTCGCTCAGCAGCATGTGGTCGTCGGGGCGCAGGTTGAGCGCCTGGGTGAGCGACTCGATGGCCTTCTCGTCGTCGGCCAGCTTCTCGCGCTGGATCCGCGCCGCCTGGTAGTAGAGCAGGGCGGCCGAGGCGGGATCGGCGGTCAGGCCAGCCTCGATGAGCAGCAGGTCGAGCATGGGCTGGTGGCGCTGGGCCTTCTTGTAGATCTGCCGCAGGGCGCGGATGGCCATGAGGTTCTGGGGCTCGAGCTCCAGGACCTGCAGGTAGTGGACCTCGGCCCGGGCGTCGTCCTGGAAGTGGACCTGCAGCAGGCGGGCCACGCTGAGCAGCAGCTGGACCTTGATGCGCGGATCCGCGACCGAGCCGAGCAGCACCTCGCGCACCTGGATGACACGGTCCCACTCGCCGGCCGAGATGGCCAGCCGCTCCATCTGCCGGAGGAACTCCACGCTGTCCGGGGCGAGCTCCAGGGCGGCCTGGTAGGAGGCGCGGGCCTCGTCCGTGCGGCCGAGCTTCTCCTCCAGGATCTGGCCCCGCTTGTGGTGCAGGTGCGCCTTGTAGGTCGCATCGGCGCAGGACTCGATCTCCGAGTCGAGGATCTGGACGGTCAGGTTCCAGTTGCCCACCTGGGATGCCAGCCGGCGGGCGGCCCGGATGTTGGGAGAGAGCTGCGGCGCGAGCTGGAAGGCGGTGCTGTAGCACTGGTAGGCGTTCTTGGGCTGGGCGAGCTTCTCCTCCCAGATCTTGCCCGACTCGTAGTGCAGGATCGCCGCGGCCGGCGTGTCGCCGATGGCGGCCAGCTCGCGCTCGTACTCCGCGAGCAGCGCCTGCCAGACCGGCGCCAGGTTGGGATCGAAGGGCGCGGGCTTGCTGCCCGGCCCGCCCGGCAGTGGCAGGCTGGCGGACAGGTCGGTGTCCTGCGCCAGGGCGACCTCGGGCGGCGGGGTGGTGACGGCCGGCATCGGGATCTCGAGATCGGTCGGATCGATGTCGAAGTCGGGCTCGGATTCTGCGGCCTCGCCGGCAGCCGCCGGCTCGGGCTCGGCTGCGCCCGGCTCGGCTTCGGCCGGCGTACCGGCGCCGGGCGCCTGGGATTCGGCATCGCTCGGCGCGGCTGCGGGCTCGGCGCCGGTCTCGGCTGCGCCTGGTCCGGCCTCTGCGGCCGGTACGGCGTCAGCCTCGCCCGGCACGGATGCGCCCGGCTCGCCCCAGGACCCGGCTGCGCCCTGTCCGGCCTCTGCGGCCGGTACGGCGTCAGCCTCGCCCGGCACGGCTGCGCCCGGCTCGCCCCAGGACCCGGCTGCGCCCGGACCGGGCTCTGAGGCCGGTACGGCGTCATCCTCGCCCTGCGCGGCTGCGCCCGGCTCGCCCCATAGCCCGGCTGCGCCCGGCTCGCCAGGAGGCTCGGCACCGGTCGTCTGCGCCGCGGCTTCGCCCGGCTCGGCTGCAGGCTCGGCGCCGGCGGGTTGAGCTGCGGCGGCGCCGGGCTCGCCCGTGCCCGCCTCGGCCTGGTCAGAGATCTGCTCGGGATCGGAGCCGAACGCCTTGTCGTCCGAGTTCATCGAGACCCTCCGTGCTGGCGATATTCCGGACTATCCCCTTATCACAGACGCCCGGAACCTTCCAAGGAAATCCGGCCTCAGGCCGCGTCACGGGCTGGTCGGGCTCAGGGGGGGCGGCGGCAGGTCGTCCTCCGGCAGCTCGCCCATCAGGGCCACCGCCAGCCGCCTGGCCCTGCGCTTGCGGAGCCAGGCGGCGACCAGGACCAGGGTGGCCAGGGTCCACAGCGTCGCCGTGCCGGTCAGCAGCGGGATCCAGGTGAAGCGCATCTCCACGTCGGCGCGCCAGTCCGCCTCGATCCGGAAGATGCCCTCGTCGTACGCCTCCTCCATGGCCAGCAGAAACGGCCAGCCCCGCCGCAGCAGCTCGACGAGCTGCCAGAAGCGCTCCTTGCCGCGGTGGTGCAGGAGATAGGCCACGAAGTCGATGCTCTGGGCGTAGGCCAGCTCCACGTCTGGCGGGCGGGTCGGGAAGGAGTCGGTCAGCGCCTGGAGGGAGAAGAGCCGGCCGGCGAGCGCGCCGTGGGCCAGCGTCGCGCTGCGGCTCACGGACCACTCGCCCGCGTGGTGGATGGCGAAGCCCTCGTGGAACCAGCGCGGGATCTTCGCGCCCCCCACGGCGCGATCGAGCGCCAGGTGGGCCAGCTCGTGGACGAAGACCTGGCGGGTGTCGGAGACCTGGCCCTGCTCGCCGACCACCTTGAGCAGGATCGCATCCTGGCGCGACAGGGCCATGCCGGCCGCCCAGACCGGCACCCGGATCCCGGGCGGGGCCAGCGAGCGCATCTGGGCGTGGTCTCGCGCCAGCAGCACGCGCACGACCGGCATGTCGATCGGGCCCAGGTCCTCGAGGATGCGGGCCAGCTCCGCCTCGGCCGAGCGCTGCAGCTCGTCGGCCAGCGGCGCGAGCTGCGGCGGATGGCAGAAGGTGAAGTGCGCGCTGCGCACGTCGCAGTCGAGGCCGTCGGCCGCCCGCGCCGAGGCGGTCGGGGGCGCGCTCGCGAGGAGCACGGCCGCAGCGAGGCTGAGCGCTCTCGGGAAGGGCACCGGGGATCCTATCCGGGGGGCTGGGGGACCAGTCCGAGCGCGGCCAGGATCTCTCCGGCCGAGCGCCCGTGGACGCGGACGGTCTTGCCGCGGGCGCTTCGGCCCGCGACCAGCTCGACGCGGCCCGGGCGCAGGTCGAGCACCCGGCACAGGAACGCGATCAGGGCCTTGTTGGCCTTCCCGTCGACCGGCGGCGCGCTCAGGCGGATCTTCAGCCGCTCCCCGTGCATGCCGCAGCAGGCGTCTCTGGCCGCGCCGGGCTGGACCCACAGCTCCAGCAGGCAGGCGCCCGACTTCTCCTCGGAGAGAAAGGCGGCCGATCGCTTGCCGGCCGCCGGGCTCACGAGCCCTCTTCCTTGGCGGTCTTCCGGGGGGCCTCCGCCGCGGGCTCCTCGCGCTGGGCCGCAGGGCTCTCCTGCTTGCGGAGCACGCGCAGCGTCTCCTCCACCTTGGCGCTGCGGTCGCGGCTCTCGGCCTCCTCGCGGGCGCCCAGCAGCTTCGAGTGGGTGTCGATCGCGCCGTGGATGCGCGACATCAGGTTGGTCTGCAGGGCGCGCAGGCGCTCGACTTCCTCGCGCAGCTCCTCGACGTCCCGGTCCCGGTCGAGCCCGAGCAGATCGGCGTGGGCCTCGAGCGCCTCCTGGATCTCGGCGTGCAGGCGCGCGCGCCTCTGGCGCAGCTCCTCGATCGAGACGAAGAGGCTGGCGCTCTTCTCCTCGTGGATCTCCCGCAGCAGCTTGCGGTGCGACTCCACCACGCCGGTCAGGGTCACGCGGAGCTGCTCGCGCTGGCGCTTGGTCTCGTTGATGTCCTCGATCACCTTCACCAGCCTGTCGTTGGCGGCGTGGATGATCTTCTCCGCCTGGATTTCGGCCCGCGAGATGATCACCTCGGCCTCCTTGCGGGCGCTCTCCTTGATGTCGTCGGTGATCCGCTGGGCCGTGATCATCGTCTCCTTGAGCGTCCGCTCGCGCTCCTTGTGCTCCTCGAGCACCCGGCAGGTCCGGGCGAGCTCCTCCTTGAGCCGGTTGTTCTCCCGGATCAGGCCCTCGAGCTCGTCGGAGATCAGATTCAGGAAGGAGTCCACCTCCCTGGCGTCCAGCCCTCGCAAGCTGCGACCGAACTGCTGCTGGCGAATGTCGATCGGGGTGATCTTCATCTCGCTCCTCCCTCTGCCTCGGATACCGTCTGGCGCGCGGTCGCAAACGGCCGGAACACGCCGGCTTGCTCGAGCATCTGCACGGTCTCGCACAGGGGCAAGCCCACCACGTTGGTGTAGGAGCCCGATATGGACCGGACCAGCAGCGCGCCGCGCCCCTGGATGCCGTAGGCCCCGGCCTTGTCCGCGGGCTCGCCCGTGTCCAGGTAGCCCTCGATGATCCCGTCCTCGAGCGGCCGGAAGGCGACCTCGGTCTGCGAGAGGATCTCCGCCTCCGTCGCCTCGCCGGCCTGCTCGAGGCAAACCGCGGTCAGGACGAGGTGGCTGCGGCCCGAGAGCGCCCGCAGCATCCTCCGGGCGTCGTCGCGGTCCGCGGGCTTGCCGAATACCTCCTCGTCTACCACGACGACCGTGTCCGCGCCCAGGACCCAGGTGCCGAGCGCACAGCCGGCCGCCACGGCTTGCGCCTTGTGACGCGCGGCGCGGCGGACGAAGTCATGCGGCGACTCTTCATCCCCTGGGGCCTCTGCTACCGCCGACTCCTGGACGCGGAAGTCCAGCCCGGCGAGCTCGAGCAGATACCTTCGCCTCGGGGAGGTGGACGCGAGGACGATCTCCGGGAATTCCATGGCTGAATGCGATCTTAGTCGCAGCCCCGACGGCGGTCAAGATAGGCGAAAGGCGAAAGGAACCGCGTGACAGGTCTGTGACCTGCTGTGATCTACGCTCCATGTCCCATCCACTCACCAGGAGATCGAAGATGGACGAGGACAGCAATGGCAAGAAGCTCCTGCTCACGAGCGTCTGCAAACCTTTCGGCACCAAGTACGGCGACGGCTTCGGCGTCTCCTACGAGGGCAGCCACCAGATCATGTGGGCCCAGGGCGTGTTCCGCACCCGCGCCACGACCACCCAGTGGGGCATCGATTTCATCGCCAAGAACCTGAAGATCCCGACGACCACCCTCCACTACCCGACGATGAGCCGGTTCGTCGCGGAGCTCGAGAAAGGCTACGACTACGTCGGAATCGCATTCGTCGCCCCGACCTTCCACAAGATGGTCCCCATGACGCACGCCGTGCGCAAGGTCTCTCCGGCGAGCGAGATCATCCTGGGCGGCTACGGCACGGCCATGAGCGATGCGGAGCTGGCCCCGTGCACATACGACCATATCTGCCGGGGCGAGGGCGTGGCGTTCATGCGAGAGCTGCTCGGCGAGTCGCTCACCACGCCGATCGTCCAGCCGACCATCACCCAGCAGCAGTCGCTGTTCTCGATCCCGCTCCTCGGCCGGGTCGGCTACCTCTTCGCGGGACTCGGCTGTCCCAACGGGTGCGATTTCTGCGCCACCTCGCACTTCTTCAAGCGCAAGCACATCCGCTTCCTGCCCGACGGACCGTCCATCCTGCGGGCCATGGAGCGCCTGCGCGCGAAGTACCCCGACATGGTCGACTTCTGGATCAACGACGAGGACTTTCTGCTCAACGAGTCCCGCGGCCGGAGCTTCCTTCAGGCCATCCGGCAGTCCGATCTTCCCCCGCTGGCTGTGAGCGTGTTCAGCAGCGTCAAGGCCCTGTCCCAGTTCACGGCCAGCGAGCTGGTGGAGATGGGCATCGACTGGATATGGGTCGGCTACGAGGGCAAGCGATCCGGCTATGCGAAGATAGAGGGTCGGCCATTCCGCGAGCTGCTGGCTGATCTCCACCAGCACGGCATCAGCGTGCTCACCTCGATGATCATCGGCTTCGACTACCAGACCCCGGAGATCATCCAGGAGGAGTTCGAGGAGCTGGTGAGCATGCGGCCCTCGATGTGCCAGTTTCTCATCTACGGGCCGGCCCGCGGCACGCCCGCCTTCGACCGGATCATGGGCGAGGGGCGCTTCTTGCCGGGCATCCTGGAGGACACCGGCAAGAACGACGGGTTCTATCTCAGCTTCAAGCACCCGCACATCGAGCCCGAGCAGATGCTGGCGATCCAGCGTAGCCTCTATCGGAAGGAGTTCGAGCGTCTGGGACCCTCGGTCTTCCGGGTCGCCGAGGACTTCTTGGCCGGCCATGTCCACCTGCGCGATCATCCCAGCCCGCGCGTGCGGGGCAAGGCCCACAAGTACGGGCAGACCGCCCACGACGCGATGATCCTGATCCCGGGCAGCAAGAAGTTCGTCAACCCGCGGACGGCGATCTGGCTGCAGGGGCTCCGGGAGAGGATCGAGCAGCAGACGGGTCCGATGAACCCCAAGGAGCGAGCCCTGTCCATGCTGGTGCCGTCTCTGATTCGCTACACCGCGCTCAAGCAGCGATTCGGCATCGGACAGCAGCCCGTGTCTTCTCGCAGGACTTACAGGCAGGCGGAGCCGCTCGGGATTGGCGAGCTGGCCCTGTCGTGGCGCTAGCGGGATTGAGGGTGCCCGGCTAACTCATCTACCTTCCGGTGGCATGCAGCTACTTGCTCGCTGGCCACCGTGCGGTCATACTAGCTTCCGTGGAACGCGACGTCAGCACAAGGATCAAGCGGCGCAGCCGCAAGCTCAGCCTGACCGGGGCGATCGTCGCGATGCTGGTGGGCGTGATCCTGCCGGTCCTGCTGTCGACGACCATCGGCATCGTGACGCTGGCCAGGGGCGAGGGGTCGGAGTCGATCGTGGTCGGAGTGCTCGTCATCTGCTTCGCCGCCGCTGCCATCGGCGGCGCGGTGACCGTGACCGTCCTGCTGAGCAGGCGAGCGAGGCTGGCCAGGCTGCAGGCCGACCTGCTGTCCAACGTCAGCCACGAGCTGCGCACGCCGCTGTCCGCGATCCGCATGTACGCGCAGACGCTCCTGATGGGGCACGTCGCGTCCGATCCCGATGTCGTGCAAGAGAGCCTGCAGACGATCGTCAGGGAGACGGAGTGGCTCGAGACGATGATCGACCGCCTTCTCACCTGGCGCGCGTCGGCGAGAGATCGGGCTGTCCCGAAGATGAGCACCGGTCCGGTCCGGGATGCCGTGAAGGAGGCGCTCGACCACTTCGGGCGGATGATCGCGCCTGGCGAGATCGATCTCTCGGTCGAGCTGGAGAGTGCAAACCGGGTCTTGCACGACAAGCAGGGCGTTCGCACGATCGTGTTGAACCTGCTCATCAACGCCTACAAGTACACCCACGCCCAGAAGAAGATCCGACTCGGCCTTCGAGATCGAAACGGCGGGGTCGAGATTGCGGTCGAGGACAACGGCATCGGCATTCCCGCGAGGGAGGTGGGCAGGATCTTCGACCCGTTCTACCGCATCGATTCGCGGCTGCGGGGCAAGTCCCCGGGCGCCGGGCTGGGCCTGGCCATCGTTCATCACCTGGTTCGCGCGCATGCGGGCGAGATCCGGGTCGATAGCCTCGAGGGCAGAGGGAGCTGCTTCACGATCTTCTTGCCGGGCGCGGTGGAAAAGGAGCGAGCGCGTGAAGGCTGACGACCAGGGCCGCAAGGAGCGCATCTTGGTGATCGAGGACGACAACGCGCTCCGCAATGGGCTGGCGCTCAACTTCCGCGCCCAGGGTTACGAGGCGATCTGCGCGGCGGACGGGGACGAGGGCATGCGGAGAGCCTTCGACGACCAGCCCGATCTGATCGTGCTGGACATCATGCTGCCGGGCTGGAGCGGGCTCGAGATCCTCTCTGAGCTGAGGGATCGCGGCGAGAGGACGCCCGTGCTGATCCTGTCGGCCCGCAACAAGACCCGCGAGAAGATCGAGGGGCTCGGTCTGGGCGCGGACGACTACGTGACCAAGCCCTTCGAGCTGCCCGAGCTGCTGGCACGGGTGGAGGCGATGCTCCGCCGGACGCGGGTGGACAGGGAGTCGGAGGAGGAGGTGGCGTTCGGCCAGGTGGTGATCGCGCCCGCCAGGCGCAGCGTCTCGGTCGGCGGCGAGGAGATCGAGCTGTCGGCGAAGGAGTACAACCTGCTCAGCCTGCTGGCGAGCAGCCCGGGGCGCCCATTCACCCGGGAGGAGATCCTGCACCGGGTCTGGGGCTGGGACTTCGACGGGACCGCGCGCACGGTCGACAACGTCATCCTGAGCCTGCGCAAGAAGATCGAGACCGATCCCTCGAACCCCCGGCACATCAAGACCGTCAGGCAGGTGGGCTACAAGCTCGACAGGTGACGGCGGGATTGACTGCGCGCCGTTGGGGCTGCTATAAATCCGCCTGCGAGACCGGGGTAGCGAGGAGCCTCTCTGGGGCCGGACATGGACCGCGAACAGATGCTGGCCGAGATGACGCGCACCATCGCGGAGCTGCGCGTCTTCAACGAGATCGGCAAGGCGCTCACGTCCACCCTGGACATCCGCGAGGTGCTGGCCATCATCATGGAGCGGATCAGCGATCTGCTCAAACCCACCAACTGGTCGCTGCTGCTCGTGGACCCCGAGACCGACGAGCTCTTCTTCGAGGTCGCGGTCGGCGAGGGCTCCGAGAAGCTCAAGCATGTCCGCCTGCCCATGGGCGAGGGCGTCGTCGGCTGGGTGGCGCGCGAGGCCAAGCCCATCCTGGTCGACGACGCCACGAGGGACGAGCGCTTCTGCGACCGCATGGACGAGATGACCAAGTTCCAGACCCGCTCCATCCTGTGCGTGCCCATGGTGTCGAAGGAGACCGTGCTGGGGGTCATCGAGCTGGTCAACTCGCGGCCGGACGCGTTCTCGAAGTCGGACATGCGGCTGTTGAACTCGCTGGCCGACTACTCCGCGATCGCGATCGAGAACGCCAGGAACTTCCAGCGGCTCCAGGAGATCACCGTCACCGACGACGTGACCAGCCTGTACAACTCGCGCTACCTGCACGAGATGCTGGAGCGGGAGTTCGAGCGCGCCCAGCGCTACGACCAGCCCTTCTCGCTTCTGTTCATCGACCTGGATCACTTCAAGACCGTCAACGATCGATTCGGTCACCTGTGCGGCTCGCGCTTGCTGAAAGAAGTCGGTGACGTGTTCAAGGCCCAGATCCGCTCGGTGGACATCGCCACCCGTTACGGCGGCGACGAGTTCGTCATCCTCCTGCCGCAGACGCCCAAGGAGCAGGCCGTGCACGTGGCCCGCCGGCTGCGGCTGTCGCTGAACGAGTCCCATTTCCTGCAGGGCGAGGATCTCGACGTCCGCATCACCGCCTCGTTCGGCGTGTCCGCCTACCCCCAGGACGGGGGGAGCAAGGACGAGGTGCTCAGGCTGGCCGACGAGGCCATGTACCGCGTCAAGGAGACCACCCGGGACGGGATCGAGATCGCCGAGGCGCTGCCGAGCATGGAGCGAGCCGATCGGCCCGAGTCGAGCGCGGGGGCGCCCAAGCCTAGCCGATGACGAAGATCTCCCGCTCCACCTCTCCGCGCGCGAAACGGCCCAGGTCGTACTTCTCGAACATGGGGTGATCGACCTTGCGGAGCAGCCACTCGGCGGCCTGCCTGCCGATGGCCGGCGCCAGCATGAAGCCGTGGCCGCCGAAGCCGTTGAGCTGGATGAAGCCGTCGACCTGCTCCACGGGCCCCAGGATGGGGTTGCCGTCCGGCGTCTCGTCGTAGTAGCCGGCCCACTGGCGCATCACCTTGACGTCGGCCAGCCGGGGCAGCAGGCGCAGCATGGAGCGGCACATGCGGTGGAGGAAGCGGAACGAGGAGCGGGTTTCCATGGATGACTTCTCCTCGGGATCCGAGATGCCGCCGCAGATCTCGCCCCGCATGGTCTGGCTGAAGTAGGTCCCGTCCGAGAGGTCCGAGACCATGGGGTCCAGGAAGGGCTTGAGCGGCTCGCAGACCAGGATCTCGTGGCGATAGGGCTTGTTGGGCAGCTCCACGCCCAGCATGCGGGCGATCTGCCACGACCAGGCCCCGGCCGCGTTGACGACCCGGCTGGTCGCGATCGCGCCGCGGTCCGTGACCACCTTGACGATCTGCTTGCCGCGGGTCTGGATGTCGGTCACCCGGGTGTAGGTGTTGATCTCGACCCCGAGCTGGGTGGCCACCTTGGCCATGCCCCACAGGGCGGGAAAGGGAAAGAGCACGCCGTCGGTCGGGTTGTAGGCGCAGACCTCCACGCCGCGGGTGTCGAGGCCGGGCACGATGCCGCGCGCCCGCTCGGGCGAGACCATCCGGGTCGGCACGCCGAGGCGGTTCTGCAGCTTCATGTTCGCCTCCAGCGTGGAGGCGGTCTTCCCGTCGCGGGCCAGGAAGAGGTAGCCGCCCTGGCGGAACCAGATGTTGTAGTTGGTCTCGGCGGCCATGCGGCGAAAGAGCCGCACGCTCTCCTTCATGAGCAGGATGTTCTCCTCGGTGGTCCACTGCTGCCGGATGCCGCCGCCGTTGCGTCCGGAGGCCCCGAAGCACAGGTAGCCCTGCTCCAGGACGACCACGTCGCAAAAGCCCATCCGGGCGAGCTGGCAGGCCAGCGACAGGCCCACCACGCCCCCGCCGACGATGACCAGATCGGCGCGGTCTCTCATGGCTCGCCGTCTCCCTCCGGCTCCGCCTCCAGCTCGCCGGCCAGCCGGTAGACCGGGGTGGGGTGCAGCAGCGGCCGCGTGCGGGGGGGATCGGCCACCATGTCGTCTCCGCCCTTGAGCCTGGCCAGGAAGCGGGCCGCGTGGGCGATGCAGCACTTTCCCTGGCAGAAGCCCGTCGCCAGCCCGGTGTGCCGCTTGAGCTCCTCCAGCTCGCGTAGGCCCTGCTCGAAGCCCAGCTTCAGATCCTCGATGCAGACGTCCTCGCACCGGCACACGATGGTCTTCGCCACGGCAATCCTCCTCGGGCGCGGCGACCGCTCAGCCGTCCGCCGCGCAGCGCGCGTCCAGGCGCCGGGCCAGGTCGGGATCCTCGCCGAGCGACAGGGCGCAGGCCATGCCGGCCCGCGTGCCCGACTCGATGGCCCGCTCGACGTCGGGAGCACCCGCGCAGTGGCCCGCCGTGAAGACGTGGGCGTTCGAGCTGCGCCCGCGCTCGTCGCCGACCACCCGGTATCCGCTCTCCGAGTGGAACTCGACCCGGCAGCCGGCGTGGTGGGCCAGCTCGTAGGCCGGCGCGTCGGCCAGACCGGCGGCCAGCAGGCCGCAGTCCAGCACCAGCTCCGGCGTCTGGCTGCCCTCCGGGCCGAGCTCGACCCGGTCGATCCACTTGGCGCCCAGCGCGCGGATGATCCGCTGGCCGCGGACGACGGTCACCTGGCGCTTTTCGAGCTCGGCGATCCGCGCGTCCTCGAGATCGGTCAGCAGGCCGGTCTCGACGCCCCGCTCGACGAGCTCGACCGCCAGGTCGACCGCCGGCGCGCCGCCGGCGACGAGCACGGGCTGCGCCGGCAGCACGCCCCAGCCGAGCAGCAGCCGGTCCAGCCCGCGCAGGGAGAAGATGCCCGGCAGGTCGTCGTTCTCGAACAGCGGGATCTGGCCGTGGGCGCCGGTGGCCACCACGATCCGCGCCGCGTCCACCACGCAGGTCTCGCCGCGGTTGCTGGCCAGCACCTCGTGACCGCGCTCGCCCTGGTAGACCGCCAGGACCGGCGTGCCCGGCCGGAGCTCGACCCCCTCGCAGTCGCGAAGCTGCTCCTCGATCCCGGCCAGGTGAGCCCAGCCGCGCTCCGCCCCGCCGTCGCGCCCGATCCGGCACGCGCCGTCGAGCAGCCGCCCGCCTGGGCGCGGATCGGCCTCGAAGACCGTGACCTTGCGGTGCTCCCCGGCCAGGGCGAGCGCGGCGTGCATGCCGGCCGCCCCGGCGCCGATGACCACCACCTCGGCCTCGAAGCGCTCCAGGCGGGCGGCGGCGGGCGGATCGGCGCTGGGCGGATCGCCGAAGCCGCTCATCCGGCGGACGAAGCGCATGGCCAGCCGGTTGATGGCGGCCGAGGCGGTGAACATCTCGTGGTGATCCAGCCTGCGGCCGTAGACCCAGTCGACCGTCCGGAACAGGTCGGTGCGGGCCGAGGGCCAGCCGCGCTGCCGCTCGACCGCGATGCCCGAGCGGCAGGCGTGCTCGCAGCTGCGCACGTTGGGCACGCCGTCGACACGCAGCAGGCAGCCCGAGCAGTGCCCCAGCATGCAGCTCGGCCCCCTGGGGCGGTGGTACTTGATGCTGCGGCCGAAGACCTGGACGCCGTTGGCGAGCAGGGCCGCGGCCAGCGGCTCGCCCTCGTAGCCCTGGACCGTCCGGCCCTCGAAGCGGAACTCGACCTGCGCGCCGCGCTCGAAGGGGCAGCCGGGGCCGCGGTCGATCCTGCGGGCGCGGGTCATGCGCGTGCACCTCGTCCGATCACGACGGTTGTGTATTCGATAGTTTTTACTATGTCAAGCCGGACCGATCCGGATCCGCCACCTCGGCGCGCAAACGGCGTCGCAGCACCGAAGTCGATGCTCGACGTGGAGATTCTAGACCTGTCCGTCCAGCCGGCGGAAGACGCCCGCCACCACGCCGAGGATGTCGGCCGCGCGGAAGTCGCTCCGGCGGAGCACGATGGGCTGGAAGTCGGGGTTGGCCGGCTCGAAGGAAATGCTGCGCTTCGAGGGGCGGTAGGTCTTGACGGTCGCCTCGCCGTCGATCAGCGCGACCACGATCTGGCCCGCCTCGGCGCGGCTCTGTTTCTTGACGATGACCGTGTCGCCGTCGAGGATGCCCTTGTCCCGCATGGACTCGCCGCGCACGCGGAGCGCGAACAGCGGCCCGCCCGACGGCAGCAACGAGCGGCCGATCTGGATGTGGCCCTCGAGGTTCTCCTCGCTGAGCACCGGCAGGCCCGCGGCCACCCGGCCGAGCACCGGGATCGAGACGCTGGGCGCGGCCCGGCTCTCCTGCGGTCGCCCGCGCAGGGCGATGGCGCGGGACTTGAGCCCGTGCTCCCGCTCGACGTAGCCCTTGCGCTCCAGCGCCTTGAGGTGGTCGTTGACCCCGTTCGTGGAGCGGATGCCCATGTGCTCGGCCATCTCCCGGATCGAGGGCGGGTAGCCGTGGGCGTGCAGGTGATCCTCGATGAACTCGAGCAGCTCGCTCTGCCGCCTGGTCAGCTCGCGCATCTTCGACCTCCTGGATCGATGGGTCGAGTATACTGAACGGCTGTGCAGATGTCAAGCTCGCTGCTGCTCGGGGTGGGGATTGATCCCGCGATCCGCTTGTGCTAGCCGTCTGTCTGGCCGGAAGGGAGCCGGATGGCATCTGCGCGTCGGTACCGGGCCCACCCGGGCTGGCACGCGATCGGCGGCTGCGCAGTGGCGGCCTGGCTGGGCGTGCTGGTGGCCATGTTCTCGCCGAGCGAGTCCGCGGGCGAGCTTGTCGATCTGCGCGCGGCCGACGCGGACGAGCCGCCGCGCGGCGTGACCTGGATGGGCGTGTACTTCCAGGGCCGCAAGCTGGGCTACCTGCGCTCGACGACCCGGGCGCGCGAGGGCGGCGGCTACGCGGTGGAGCAGCAGACCCACCTGAGGCTGCGCCTGGCCGGCACGACCCAGCCGCTCACCAGCCGCCTGGAGGTCGCGCTGGCGCCCGGCTCCGCGCTCGAGACCTTCGCCTTCGAGCTCAGCTCGGCGCTGATCGAGATCCAGGCCCGCGGTCGGGTCGCCCCCCGCAAGCTCCAGATCGAGGGCCGGCTCGGCTCCGAGCCCTTCCGGCGCGAGCTGCCGATCGACGAGCCGCCGCTGTTCGAGCTGAACCTGCCCGCCGTGCTCATCGGGCAGGACCTGCGCCCAGGACGGCGATACCGGGCGGCGGTCTTCGATCCCCAGGCCCTGGCCAACCGGCCGGTGGAGATCGAGGTCGTGGGGCACGAGGCGATAGACGTGCTCGGCCGGATGCAGCCGGTCGTCCACTTCCGGCGCCGGGCGGCCGGGGCGCAGATCGACTCGTGGATCGCGCTCGACGGCGTCCTGGTCCGCGAGCAGGTCGAGGGCGGCTGGACGCTGGTGCGCGAGGAAGGCGAAAGGGCCATGCGCGGCCTGTCCGAGGAGGGGGTGGACGCGGAGGGGCTGCTCGAGCCCTTCGCGCGGAAAGGTAAGATGCCGTGATCCGACTCGAGGGCCTCTCGAAGCGCTTCGGCGAGCTCTGGGCGGTGCGGGACGTGGACCTGCACGTCCGGCCGGGCGAGGTCTTCGGCTTTCTGGGGCCCAACGGCGCCGGCAAGACCACCACGATGAAGATCATGGTCGGCCTGATCAGCCCGACCAGCGGCCGGGTGACCGTGGGCGGCGTGGACGTGCTGGCCGAGCCGATCCGGGCCAAGCAGGCCATCGGCTACATCCCGGATCGCCCGTACCTCTACGAGAAGCTGAGCGCCGAGGAGTTTCTGTTCTTCGTCGCCGGCCTCTACGGCGGCCGCCGGGCCGAGCGGGCGGCGCGGGCGGACGAGCTGCTCGAGCTCTTCGGCCTGCGCGACTGGAGGGCGGAGCTCATCGAGAGCTTCTCCCACGGCATGAAGCAGCGGCTCACCATGGCCGCGGCCCTGCTGCACCGACCCCAGCTGCTCGTCGTGGACGAACCCATGGTGGGGCTCGATCCGCGCGGCGCCAAGCTCGTCAAGACGCTCTTCCGCCGCATGGGCGCCCAGGCCGGCGGGACGGTCTTCCTGTCGACCCACACGCTCGAGGTGGCCGAGGAGCTCTGCGACCGGGTGGCCATCCTGAACGAGGGGCGGATCGTGGCCCTGGGCTCGATGGACGAGATCCGGGCCCAGGTCGGAGACCAGGGCGCCGGACGGCTGCAGGAGCTGTTCATGCGCCTGACCGGCGGCGACGAGCCGGATCGGGGCGCGGACGAGATCGAGCTGTGAGCACGCCATGAGCCAGTCCCTGCGCGAGCTCGCGCTCCTGCTCGGCCCCAAGTTCCGGGGGCTCTTTCGCCTGTTCGGCCGCGGCGAGCTGCGCCATCCCCTGCGCCTGCTCTTCTTCGCCGCGCTGGCCGGGCTGTTCATCTGGGCCATCTACGCCGGCTCGGCCTGGTTCCTGCACTACGTCATGCAGGTCGAGCTGGTCGGTGCCCTGATCCCCCGCAAGCTCATGTCGCTCGTGCTCCTGATCCTGATCTCCATCCTGCTCGTCTCGACCACCATCAGCTCGTTCTCGGTCTTCTTCCTGTCCGACGACCTCGGCCTGCTCATGTCCGCGCCGGTCCCGATCGGCTCGCTCTACTACGCGCGCTTCGTCGAGATGGTCGGCTACTCCTCGTGGATGGTGCTGCTGTTCGGCCTGCCGGTCTTCCTGGCCTTCGGCAAGGTCTACGCGGCCGGGCCGGGCTACTACCTGGCGCTGGCCGGGCTCTTCCCGGCCCTGATCCTCATCCCCGGCGCGCTGGGCTCGATCATCGCCGCGCTGCTCACCCGGCTGTTCTCCGCCCGGCGGTCCAGGGACCTGATCGTCATCCTGGTCGTGCTGGGCTTCGTCCTGCTCTACCTCCTCATCCGGGCCATGAAGCCCGAGCGGCTGCTCGACGGGGACTCCTTCGGGACGATGATGGAGTTTCTGGACATGTTCCGCGCGCCCGAGTCCTCCTTCCTGCCCACCCAGTGGATGACGGACTTTCTCTTCCCGCTGCTCGAGGGGCGCCATCCGCATTCCTGGCTGCCGGCCCTGGGCGTCTGGGGCACGGCCGCGGCCGGGGTCGCGATCAGCGGCTGGGTGGGCACGCCGCTGTACCGGGCCGCCTACGACCGGGCGCAGCAGGGGCGCATCCGCGCCGCGGATCGGCCGGGCCGGGGCCGGCTGCTCGGGCGCTGGCTGGACCGCTGCGGCGTGGGCTTGACGGGCACGCTGCTCGCCAAGGAGCTGCGGCTCTTCATGCGGGATACGAACCAGTGGCTCCAGCTCGTGCTGCTCGGCGCCCTGGCCGCGGTCTACGTGCTCAACTTCGCCTACCTGCGGCTGGCGGAGTTCAGCTGGTTCGTGCTCTACACGGTCAACCACGTCATGCTGGGCCTGGTGCTCGCCGGCGTGGCGGTGCGCTTCGTCTTCCCGGCCGTCAGCCTCGAGGGCCGGGCCTGGTGGATCGTCCGCTCGGCGCCCGTCTCGCTGTCCGCCTTCCTGCACGCCAAGCTCCTCATCCACCTGGTCCCGCTGGCGCTCATGGGCCTAGGCCTCTCGATGCTGTCCTGCTGGATCATCGGGGTGCCGCTCGCGTTCGGGGCTTTCTCCGCCGCTCTGGTGCTCTCGCTCTCGCTGTCGGTCAGCGCCATGGGCGTGGGCATCGGGGCGCTCTTTCCGCGCTTCACGGTCGAGAACCCCGCCAAGATCCCGACCGGGATCGGAGGCGTGAGCTTCATGATCGCCAGCATGTCTTACGTGCTGGTATTCTTGCTGGCGAGCGTCTATCCTACCATGGTCCTGTACCGACTGCCCCAGCGGTCCGTGGTCCATCCGGGCTGGCTGGCGTCCTCGGTCGGCGTCATGGTGGTGCTGGCCGTCCTGGGACCGTGGGTGCCCATGGCGCTGGGGCTTCGCAAGCTCGGGCGGAGGGAGGACTGAAGCCCGAGCAGGAGGGCGCATGAACGAAGACGGCATCCAGATCGAGTCGAGGCTCGAACGGGTCGAGCTCTTCCGCAAGCAGGCCCTGGTCACGAGGCGCGGCCGCGTCCGGATCGACGAGAGCCCGTTCTGCGCGCGGATCGGCAAGCTGCCGGCCGCGCTCTGGGACAGCTCGGTCCGGCTGCGGCTGGACCGGCCCGAGGCGGCCCGGCTGGTCGACCTGCACGTGGGCCTGCGATTCGGAATGCGCGACCGGCCGGTCCGCACCGAGGGCGAGCAGCGCCTGCGCGAGCTCGATCGCAAGCGCATGGAGCTCGAGCTCGAGCGCAAGCGGCGCGCGAACGCGATCGCGTTCTTGAACGAGCTCGGCATCGAGATCCCCGAGGAGAGCGAGCTGCCCAGGCAGATCGCCTACGCGGAGCGCCAGCCCTTCGAGGGCTGGCTGGCGCTCGGGGCCTGGCTGCGCGAGGAGCTCGACGACGCCCGCGCGCGCATCCGCGCCCTGGACGCCGAGCTGCGCGAGCAGCGCGATCGGATCGCCGAGCTCGCCCACGAGCTCCGCGCCCAGAGCCGGGCGGAGCTGGAGGAGCTCGCGGTCTGCCGCAAGGAGGCCGCGATCTGGCTCGAGGCCGCGGAGACCCCGCAGGAGATCGGCCTCGAGCTCAGCTACCTGGTGCCGGCGGCGGGCTGGGCGCCGGAGTACGAGCTCCGGGTCTTCGAGGACCGGGACCGGGCCGAGCTGGTCCTCAAGGCCCTGGTGGCCCAGAGGAGCGGCGAGGACTGGCGGGCGGTCGAGATGGCCTGCTCGACGGCCGACCTCGAGCGGAGCGCCGAGCTGCCCGAGCTCGACTCGTGGCGGATCGGCAAGGCGCAGCCCGCGCGGGCGACCGGCTGGCGCGAGCTGCCCGAGGGCCTGGACGAGCTCTTCGAGGGCTACGATCGCCACCGGCGCGGCCTGCCGTCCGCGGCCTCGCTGCCCGCGCCCGAGCTTCCGGCCATGCCCGCGCTGGAAGGCGTCTCGACCCGGGCCGCCGCGCCGCAGACCTCGCTCTTCGACCCGGCCGAGCTGGCCGAGCTGGCCGACCGCCTGAGCGAGCGCCCGGTGGAAAAGATGGACACGAGCGGGGCGGAGCCGGCCGGCGAGGCCGCGGACGACGACGAGGGCTACGCGGAGTGCGAGGAGGAGCTCGCCCTCGACCAGATCTGCCTTGAAGCAGCCGACATGCGCGCGGCGGCCCCCGAGCCGAGAAAGGATCGCCGCAAGCGCGCGGCCAAGCGGGACATGGCGCCGAGGCGGGCCATGCCCCCACCGGCGCCCGCCCCGGCCTGCGCGCCGGCCATGATGGCCCAGATGGTCATGCCGCATGCCAAGTCGCTCATGGCCTTCGGGCGCGGCGGTGGCCCGGCCACGGGCATGGCCATGCCCATGTCCCCCGGTGGGCTGGCCGAGGAGCAGGCCGAGGAGATCGCTGCGCTGGCGGCGAGCCGCGAGGCGCTCGGCTATGCCGACCTGCGCATGCAGGGCCCTGACGAGGATGCCCGGGGCCAGCTCAGGGCCGTCGGGCCGGCCGCCCGGCTTCGCGAGCAGCTCGGCGGGGCGGATCGCGAGCTCGCCGCGCTGCTCGCCAGACTGCCCGCCCGGGCCTGGTCGGACCCGCAGGCGGGCGCGGTCGCGCTCGCCCTGCCGCGCTACGCCGTCCTGCCGGCCGAGTCCGCCGGCCACTTCGCGGTGCGCTACCCCATGGAGAGCCCGGCCGAGGTGCGGGCCGACGGGCAGGTCCACAACCTGACCCTGCTCCGCCGCCAGGCGGATGTGCAGCGCCTGTTCCGCTGCGTGCCCCTGCTCGACGACAAGGTCTACCAGGTGGCCGAGCTCGAAAACCCGCTGGCGATCGCGCTGCTCGCCGGGCCGGTGCGCGTCTTCCGGGGGGGCGACTTCGTGGTCACCGCCCCGCTCGAGACCACCGCTCCCGGCAAGCGGCTGACCGTCAACCTGGGCGTGGAGCCGGGGATCCGGGTGGCGCGCAACCTGCACTTCCGGGAGAGCACCGAGGGGCTGTTCGGCGGAGAGACGCGCCTGCAGCACGAGGTGCAGATCGAGGTGCGCTCCAACCTGGCCAGGCCGGCCCGGGTGGAGATCTTCGAGCGCGTGCCGGTCAGCGACCAGGAGGACGTCAAGGTGGAGATCACCCGGAGCGTGCCCGAGGCGAAGGCGTACGACCAGGCCGATCGGGGCCAGCTCGTCCGGGGGGGCCTGCGCTTCGCCTTCGACCTGGCCCCGGGCCAGAAGAGGACCTGCGTGCTGGAGTACGCGATCACCATTCCGAGCAAGCACGTGCTCGCGGGAGGAAACCGCCGTGGCTGAGAGCGCTGTGGCTCGCAAAGAGCCCGGGGATGCCTGGCTGGCCGGACGGCTGGTCAAGGCCGAGATCGACTCGGTGCTGGTGATGGAGGATAGGGCCCAGGTGACCCGCGCGGTCGAGCTGGAGCTCGAGGCGGGCAAGCAGCGCCTGTGCGTCTCGCCCGTCACCCCCCTGCTCGCCGATCGGACGCTGCGCTGCAATGTCCGGGCGCTGGATGGCGAGGGCGGGCCGGCGGCCCGGGCCCTGGACTTCCAGGTGCGGCGGCGCTACCTCGTGCGGGCCGCCAGGCCGGATCAGGAGCAGGAGCTCACCCGGGATATCGAGTCGCTGGCCGACGAGTACCGCTCGATCTACGACCAGGCGCGCTCGGCGCTGCGCGAGCACGCCCTGGTCGGTCTGGCGCTCCAGGCGCAGGCCGCCCGCATGCAGAGCCGGCTGGTGGTCGGGCCCTTCGATCCGTCCTGGGCGGACGAGATCCGGAGCGCCTTCGACAGGCAGGCCGCCATCTCGGATCAGCTGCTGGCCGCGGGCCTGGATCAGCAGGACCGCCAGGCCCGGCTCGAGCGGCTGGTGCAGGAGCGCGCCCTCGCCCTGCAGCCGGTATCGGACTACCAGGCCGGGCTCGAGGTCGAGCTGGAGCTGCCGAGGCGGGGCCGCTACCGGATCGAGCTCGAGTACCAGGTGCCGTGCGCGCTGTGGCGGCCGTCGTACGCGGCCGAGCTCGCGGGCACGGACCGCGTGCGCTGGCGATCCGCGGGCATGGTCTGGCAGGCCACGGGCGAGGACTGGCAGGCCGTCGAGCTGTCCTTCTCCACCGACCGGCCGACCCTGGGCGCGGAGCTGCCGCTGCTCGAAGACGACTCCCTGAGCTCGCGCGAGAAGTCCGAACGCGAGAAGCGCATCATCGAGGTCAGCTCCCGCGACGAGGTGATCGCCAGGACGAGCGAGGCGCCGCCCGAGCAGCGCGCCGACACCCCGCCGGGTCTGGACGACGGCGGCGAGGCCCGCACCTACCGCGTGCCCAAGCGGGTGGACGTGCCGAGCGACGGGAGGCCCCACCGGCTGGACTTCGACGCCTGGGAGAGCGAGGCGGACTGCGAGCTCGTCTGCATGCCCGAGAAGGCCGGCTTCGTCTTCCTGCGCTCGCTGCAGAAGATGCCGGCCGCCCTGCCCCTGCTCGCGGGCCCGGTCGAGCTCTTCCGCCACGGTGGCTACACCGGCCGCTCGCAGATCCGCTACGTGGCGCCCGGCGAGCGCTTCGAGCTCTCCTGGGGCTCCGAGGACGGCCTGGTCGTGCTGCGGGACGTCGAGCGCGAGTACGAGGAGAGCGGCCTTCGCAAGCGCAGGCACCACCGCTTCGAGGTCACCGTCTACCTGGCCAACTTCACCGGCGAGCCGCAGGGGATCCGCTTGCTGGAGCGCGTGCCGGTCAGCGAGATCGAGCAGGTCGCGGTCGAGCTGTCCGACAAGAGCACGCCCGGCTTCGACCGCAGCGATCAGGGCCTGGTCACCTGGAAGCTCGACCTGGCCCCCGACGCCGAGCGGAAGGTAAGGCTCGCCTTCGAGGTGAGCATGCCGCAGAAGGTCGTCTGGAGCGGCTGAGCCGTTACGCTTCTTCTCCGTCGTCAGGTTTTCCGCTGCGAAGCAGCGGGGGGAAAAAGCCTGGGGCTTCAGCCCTGAGCCTAATACACATCTCGGAGCGCAAGGAAGGAATGGGCTTGGCAAGCTCCGAGATACGGGATTTCGCTGCGAAGCAGCGATGGGATATAGCTTGGGGCTTCAGCCCTGAGCCTAATACACATCTCAGAGCGCAAGGAAGGAATGGGCTTGGCAAGCTCCGAGATACGGGATTCCGCTGCGAAGCAGCGATGGGATATAGCCTGGGGCTTCAGCCCCAGGTCTAGAGAGCCAAGAATGGTTTTACGCCCTGGAGGGGCGTAGCCATCTCCACGTCTCGAAGGAGCGGCTCACCAGCGCCCTTGGTGCCTGCGCCCAAACACGCCGATCATCCCGAGCAATAGCCAGACCGCCGCGAGCGCAGAGCCGGATGCGGTCGCGCAGCCGCCCGACTTGCCCTGGTTGCAGACCCAGGTCTGGTGCACGCAGACGCCGTTCTGGCAGGTCTCGTCCTCGGTGCACGGATCACCGTCCTCGCAGGCCGTGCCGTCGGGCCGGGATTGGGTCGCGCAGCCGCCGCGCTGCGGATCGCAGTAGCCCTGCGTGCACTGGTCGTCCATGTACGAGCAGTCGACCGGCTCGCCGATGCACATGGCGTTGGCGCAGTGATCGCCCTGGGTGCACGGGTTGCCGTCGTCGCAGTCGACGGTCAGGTGGGGGAAGGAGCAGGTGCCGTCGCCGAGGCAGACGTTGTCCGTGCAGGCGTTGTTGTCCTCGCAGGTGTAAGGCACGCCGACGCAGGCGTCGTTTGCGTCGCAGGCGTCGCTGTGCGTGCAGGGGTCGCTGTCGTCGCAGGGCGCGCCCTCGGGCTCGCACAGGCCCGGCTGGTACTTGACGCCCAGGTAGACGTAGGCCTTGCCGCAATTGGTCGCCGTCTGGCTGTCGAACCAGTAGGCGCCGACGACGAAGTCGTCCGCCTCGTCGGCGTTGATGTCGCCGGCGCTGGCCAGGGCCTGGCCGAAGCCCGCGCCCTCCTGGTCGTCGCCCGAGGACGACCAGTCGGGCGGCGTGACCGGGCCGCGGGACGAGCCGCGGTAGAGGAAGGCCCGCCCGGCCGCGGTGCCGACGGTGCTGTCTCCGGGCGCGCCCACCAGGATGTCCGCGAAGCCGTCCCCGTCCACGTCCCCGGCCGCGGCCACGGCCCAGCCGTACTGGGCCATGGGCCGCTCGGTGCCCGCGTAGTGCCAGTCGTAGGTCGTCTTCAGGCCCGAGGCCTGGCCGAAGAAGAGGTAGGCCCGGCCGGTGTTGCCCCAGCCGGGCGAGCCGATCAGCACCTCGTCGAAACCGTCGCCGTTGACGTCCCCGGCCCTGGCTGCGCTGTAGCCGAACTGGGCCTGGGCCTGGATGGCGCCCGACTCGGCCCAGACGGGTGAAGTCGCCAGGCCGCCCGCGGAGCCCATGTAGACGTAGGCCCGGCCCGCGTTGGCGGAGCTGGCCGTGTAGAGGTTGGCGCCGATGACCACCTCGTCGTAGCCGTCGCCGTCCACGTCGCCCGCGCTCGAGACCGCGTGCCCGAAGGCGGCCCCGGCCTGGTCGTCGCCGACGGCCGACCAGGCGTAGAAGGCGCTCAGCCCCGAGGCCGAGCCGTGGTAGACGAAGGCCGTGCCCGGGGCGGCGCCCACCGGGTCGTCGGCCGGGGCGCCTGCGATCACGTCGTCGAAGCCGTCGCCGTTGACGTCGCCGGCCGAGCTGACCGCCTTGCCGAAGCGCGCGTCGGCCGCATTGTCGCCGGTCGCGCTCCACGAGGCGCTGGGCGGCAGGCCGTTGAAGGAGCCGTGGAAGACGAAGGCCTTGCCCTCGGCGCTCGTGCCCTGGCCGTCGGT
This sequence comes from Deltaproteobacteria bacterium, assembly GCA_016935365.1. Taxonomy (GTDB): domain Bacteria; phylum Myxococcota; class B64-G9; order B64-G9; family B64-G9; genus JAFGRB01. Next base: position 2,332 of record JAFGRB010000186.1, on the reverse strand, counting down.
GCCGATCACCACGTCGGCGTAGCCATCGCCGTTGACGTCCCCGGCCGCGGCCAGGCTGGCGCCGAAGCGGGCCCGGTTGTGATCGTCGCCCGAGGAGGTCCAGGCCGGCTGGTCGGCCAGCCCCTCGGGGCCGCCGTAGTAGAGGTAGACCTTGCCGGCCGAGGTGCTGGCGGTCGAGAACCAGGGCGCGGCCACCAGCACGTCGTCGTAGCCGTCGTGGTCCACGTCGCCCGCGCCGGCCACGCTCCAGCCGTAGCGGGACTCCGCGCGCTCCTCGCCGATCGAGGTCCAGGCCGGATCCACGAAGACCGGGTAGATCTCCGCGCCGCGCACCTCGATCGCGAGCTCGCCCGGCTCGAGCCGAAAGCGCGCCTCGATCTCGACCCCGCGCGCGTCCCAGGCCCGGGGCCGGCTGGCGTGCAGGCGCGGCGCGCCGCTCTCATCCACGGCGACCAGCCCGTCCTCGACCGCCCTGAGCGAGAGCGAGCCCGGCTCGATCCGCGCCCGCAGCCGGAAGTCGGCCCCCAGGTCGGCGAGCAGCCAGAAGCGCTGCTCCAGCGCTGCGGGCCCGTTCTCGACCTCGGCCAGGAGCGCCTCTCCGAGGCGCGCCCGCACCCGGCTCTCCTCGGCCGTGCAGGACAGCGCGTCGAGCGCCGGGCTCGCCTTCGAGCCCCGCAGCTCGAACCAGGTCAGCCCGAGCCTCCAGCCCCCCGGCTCGAGCGAGCCGAGCGAGAGCGAGGGCCCGCTGCACAGGGCGCGAAGCCCCGGCCGGTGGAGCACGAAGCCCTCCCCCAGCGGCCGCGCCCGGAGCGCGTCCGCGCGGATGTGCGCCTCGACCGCGTCCACCCAGCCGGCGAGCGCCGAGGAAGCGCTCGCCGTCCTCTTCGAGCGCGCGTCGTCCGTAGACCGCTCCCCCTCGCAGGCCATGACCGCGCAGGCCAAAGCGCAGGCCAGGGCGATCGATGGCATTCGTCTCATGCTCAGCATGCCTTCTGTCCTTTCCCCAAGAGGCGCGCGATCGACTCGGGCGCCAGGCTCCGATCATAACGGCAGTCGCTTCTCCGGGGCAAGGTCGTGGCCTTTCCGGGAAAGACACGCGGCATTTGTAGTTGCGTTTTGGTAGGATTGTAGAGCATGCCTGGAGAGGGAGAATGGCGTACATTTTTTACGGTCAGCAGTTGCATGAGATGCTTCGAGATGCGCGTTCTGCGGCAAGCAGGAGTGGCGCGGAGATCTGCGGCCTGCTCGTCGACAATTGCTGCTTCATCGAGATGATCAAGCTCAGGAACAAGACGAAGAGGGGAGGGGGCTTTTCATACTACGTCGACGAAGTTCGACTGGTCCGGAGGGCCTCAAGGCTGATGGCGCACGAGATCGTCGGCACGTTCCACTCGCATCCCTGCTACCTCGCCAAGCCCGGTGAATCGGACATCGCCAACGCTGTCGATGATTCGCTCATGTTGATCATCGATGTCCAAGAGCAAGAGGCCCGACTCTGGCACATCGCCAGCGGCAAGGCCGGGCGTCGTCGGTTCGTGACGATCTAGCAACTCTCGGAGCTGGCCGGAGAGGAAAAGGGAGGCCGTCGCGATGGGAGATGGCAAACCAGAAGACCGCGGATCGTTCGTCGCGGAGAGGCGGTTGACGCTGCGGTGGGCAGGGCAGCCCGATGAGCCGGTGATTCTGTACGTCGAGGCGCCCTCGCTGTCGCCATCTGCAGAAGGCGACGAATGGGCATGCCGCTGCGGCATCGAGGGCAAGGACCTGCGCGAGCAGATGGTGGTCTATGGCGTGGACGCCATGCAGGCCATGGAGCTCGCACTCGGCTGGCTGCACCACGCGTGCGTCCTTTTGAGAAAGGAAGGCCGGGGCGAGCTCTTCTGGCCTGACGAAGAATCCGACGGCGACGAGGATGGCATCTACGACGACTCGGAGAGAGCGACAGCCTGGCAATCCCTGAGATCCCTGGCGGCCTACGACGAGCTCGACAGGCGGGACCGCTGGGGCGACAGCCTGCTGCACGACGCTGCGGCCGTCGGTGAGCGCGGGCTGGTGAAGTTGCTCCTGTCTGCAGGGGCAGACATCGACGCGAAGAACGGGGCCGGACTGACGCCTTTCGATCTGGCCGTGAAGAGGGGACAGGCCGAGGTGGTCGATCTCCTGCGCTGACGAGGGCATGTAAGTAAAGGTACGAGTTTTTGGCCGAGTCGATCTTGTAACTGGCTGGATTATTAGCACAAAGCGTGTCCCACAGCTACCGAGTCAGGATCCGGTTGCAACTCAAAATTGCCTGATGTATCAGTGAGTTGCGCGACACAGATCGAGTCATACT
>JAFGRB010000185.1 GCA_016935365.1 Deltaproteobacteria bacterium | reverse complement strand
AGCGGCCGAGCCCGCGCTGGAGACAGCGGCCGAGCCTGCGCCCGGGGCGGCCGAGCCCGCACCCGGGGCGGCCGAGCCTGCGCCCGGGGCGGCCGAGCCTGCGCCCGGGGCGGCCGAGCCCGCAGTAGAGACAGCGGCCGAGCCCGCACCCGAGGCGGCCCAGGCGGGTGGTGGCGATCTGTTCCAGGGTGCGAGCTGGGGTAGCGCCGCCTGGGGCGCGGCCAAAGAGCCCACTCCGACTCCTCCGTCGAAGGCTGCCCCCGCAGAGGAGCCTGCGGCTCCTTCTTTCGAGACCCCGGCCTGGGGTGAGCCGGTCGCACCGAAGCCCGGCCCGATATCCGAGCCCGGGCAAGACGTCGAGCCGGAGATCGAGCTCGAGCCAGAAGCAGAGGTCGAGCCCGAGGCAGAGGTCGAGCCCGAGGCAGAGGTCGAGCCGATCGCAATCCCGACCCCACCTTCTTCGTCGCCCGCTGCGGCCGCGCCCAAACCAGCGGAGCAGGTCAGCCCACCCCAGCAGCCGGCTCCCGCGGCCCAGCAGGGCGAGTTCCGTTCCGAGGATGACTGGGCAACCGCCGCGGCTCGGTGGGCAGCGAGCGGATTCTCGCCCGAGAACATGCCGACCTTCGTGAAGAGCCGCGACTCCTCGCCGGGCATGCCCGCCGCACCGCCCGCAGGCGAACCCCAACCCCCGGCGCAAGCGCAGCCGCCAGCCGCGCAGCCTCAGGCAGCGCAGCCACCGCAAGCCCCGCCGGTGCAGGTCCCGGCGGCGCAAGCCCCGCCAGCGAAAGCCCCGGTGGTAACCCCCTCAGCTCCTGCTTCTGCATTTCAGGCGCCCGCTGCAGCCCCGCCGAGAACACCACCGCCCCTGCCCGCTGCTGGATCCGCCAAGCCGGCCTTTGAGCTGCCCAAGCCGGGCACGCCACCACCGCTGGGGCGGCGCAGCAGCACCTATGTGATGCGCGGATCGGGCGAGGGCACCTCCGACGGCAAGCCCTGGGATGGCGCGTCGGAGCCCCCGCCTCAACGGTCGATCGAGCCGAACGCGCTCAGGGTGCCCACGGCGATGCAGGATCAACCCGTGGTCGGCGCCCTGGTGACACCCGAGGAGGAGATCGGGCCAGCTCCCAAGTCGCACACCCTGCTGTGGGTCCTGATGAGCCTGCTGCTCGTGGGAGTCGGTTCGTACGCAGCCTGGTACATCGTCTCCCATACGGACCTGCTCAGCGAAGTCATCGGCAAGGATGACCAGGGCGGCGCGGTGTCCGGACCCACCGAACCGAAGCCCCCCGATGCGGATGTCAAACCGCCCGGCGAGAAGCCTGGCGACGTCGGCGACCAGAAGCCCGGCGAGGGCGACGGCAAGGTGCCGGACAAGGACAAGCCCGGCCACGGCGCACGGCCCGGTGACAAGGTCAAGCCGGATCCCGACAAACAGCCGGGCAAGAAGCGCCGTAAAAAGAAGACGACCCAGCCGCCCAAGACCGACAAGGTCGAGAAGGTCGACAAGGTCGACAAGGTCGACAAGGTCGCCAAGATCGACAAGGTCGCCAAGATCGACAAGATCGACAAGGCCGGAGCTCTCAAGCACTACAAGGAGGGCACCACTTTCTTGAGGAAGCGCCAGTACCAGAAGGCCATCGACGAGTTCCAGGCCGCCTTGAAGATCAACCCGAGCCTGTCCATGGCTCACCGGAATCTGGGCATCGCCTATGCCCAGCTGGGGAACAACGCGAGTGCCTGCCGCGAGTATCGGAAGTACATGAAGATGCTGCCGCCCGACTCGAAGGAGCTACCCCAGCTCAAGCAAATCCTGGCGGGCTGCAAGTAACGGTTAGAAGAGCAGACCGGCCGCGGGCTTCCAGTCACCGCCGTCCGACTCCAGGGTGACCAGGACCTTCTCGTGCGGCGGCTCGCCCCCGTCCAGGGAAGCGCGAGCCAGGTCGACGAGCAGGCTCACCCGCATGAGCTCCTTGTATGATCGGGGCTTGCCGATCTCCAAGACCTCCAGCCGGACGCGCTCGCCCGCGAGCGGTCTGAGGAGCTCCAGCGCCTGCTCGGCCGTGGGCGCCGGTACGCCGCCCGCCTTCCACGCCTTCTCCAGCTCGCCCAGCTGGAGAGAGACGATCCTGCCGCGCCAGTAGTGGACGTGCGTGTCGCGGTAGATGAAGTAGCGATACCCGCGGGCGACGAAGATGTCCGCTCTCACCAGGCAGGTCTCGACCTTGCGCGGCTTGCCCTTGATCGGGAGCTCGATCTCGGCCCGCTCGCAGGCCTCGCCCTTGCGACCCACGTGGGCGAGCTCCTGCTCGGGCCAGTGCTCCTTCCAGTGAGCGCCGACATCCCGGCCGAGCTTCTTGGCCGAGGGCGCCCGCTGCCCTGCATTCGACGGGCTGGACAGGCAGATGAGGACCAGACCTGCGAGGAAGGGGATCGAGAGTCTCATCGCACACGCCCTCCGAGTGATTCTCGAGTCGCGTTGCCGTCTCATACCACGGACCCGCGCCCGGCCTCAAGCGCGGGCTCGGCGGAGCGCTCAGGTGTGCTTCTTCTCGATCTCGGATCCGATCCAGCGCCTCGCCAGAATCAGGCCGACCGGGCTCAGCATGGCGATGAACGCATACAGCAGCCACAGCGTGCTCGTGTCCTGCGGCCCCACCATCGGGCAGTAGCGGGACAGGAACCAGCCGGCGTAGAACCCCGTGACGAGCTTGGTCAGGAACCAGGGCAGCTGGGCGATGCCCATGTAGGCGCCGGTCTTGCCCTCCGGGGCGATCTCGGCCACGAGCTGCAAAAAGCGGGGCTGCCACATGGCCTCGCCGACGGACATCAGCAGGATGTAGGCCACCAGCAGGGCCGGGTGGGGCTGGAGGACCAGCAGGAAGGTCGGCACGGCCATGACCAGGGTGCCGGCGATCATCATCGGGTAGACCCTGGCTCGGGTCGTCAGGGCGGCCACGACCGGGGTGAGGAAGAAGATCAAGAGCGGGTTGATGTTGGAGAAGAACTCGAAGTTCTCCCCGACCGCGGTGCCGCCGAATGCGCGGTTGATGTAGAGGGGCAGAGTGAGCCAGTTGTGGGCGAAGAGGGTCTGGACCGGGATCAGGATGAAGATGAAGTAGGTGAAGCGGCCGTTGTGGAAGGGGTGCTCGGGCCGCAGGCGGAGCAGATACCAGCACAGCCCGAGCAGCAGCAGCGCCCCGGGGATGACCAGGACACCATAGCGCGACATCAGGTCCGTAAAGCGCTTGCCGGCCGGGAGCCTGGCCGCCTCCGGCAGGATGCTCGCCGCCTCGCGCATCATCGCGGATCGCTGGTCAAAGAAGATCTCTCCGAGCCGGGCCGCGGACACGCAGGTCGGATACAGCTCGTCTCGGCTGCCGAAGGTGACGAGCTGGTCGGCCAGCTCGCAGTAGAGCATGGAATCGGCCAGCAGCTTCGCCAGCAAGAGCTGCCGGCCGAGCTCACCCGGCTCGCCCCGCTGCGAGATCGCATGTTCGAATTCCCGGTCCGCTTCCAGTCGCCCGGCGAGCCAGCTCCCGATCGCTGCGGGCAGCGAGCGCCGAATCGACTCGGCCAGCTTGCTCGACTCCTCGGCGAGCGCCGAGAGCATCCGGGGCGTGCTCTCCGAGGCCATCTCGGCCATGCGGCTCTGCACCGCGGGCGCCACGGGAATGCGCTCCTCCTGGATGCGTTTGAGGCGGAGGCGCAGCGAGGCGACGACCTGCTCGTCCATCGGGGCCACGAGGCCATAGGCCATGGCCATCACGCGGACCGCGTGGATTCGGAGCAGCTCGCGCGCTCGCCGCGCTGCGGCCAGGTCGATCGGCGTGGCCGTGCGCATCGCAGCCGCGGCAGGCGCCTCGGGTGTGCTGGCCCGCGTGGCGCGGATCTCGGCGCGAAAGATCTCCACGGCCGATGCATCCATCACCAGCCCTTCGCTGTCCGGGACGCGGATCTCTCTGGCCAGCGTTCCGAGCGCATCGCGAAGGTCAGAGAGGCGCTTGCCGAGCTTGCGGTCCTGAGCCGCGTCGGCTCGCCGGATCCACCCGCGCGCGATCCCCGTCGGGCTGCCCAGCCAGCGATCGAGTCTTTCCGCTGGGAGGCGAGGCTGTGTGCCTTCCAGCTCCCTCCTCGCATCTTTCAACAGGCGCTTGTAGGCGCGGGCGCTCTTCTCGAGCGGGTGAGTCGGGGTCGTGCAGGCCTTGTAGACCGTGCCGGCCGCAAGTCCGCAGATGGCCAGGAACAGCCCGATCGAGATCGGATTGAAGATCGATCGCGCCGGAGCCTTGGCGGCCGATTCTCGCTCTTCGGGCGCCTCTTCGACCGCGGCGGGCTTCGCATCGCCCGACTCCGCCCGTTCGATCTCGGCATCCTCGCGGCGCACCCGCTCCGTGGCCGCGGTGGCCACCCGGCGGGTGAGGATCAAGAGGATGGCCAGCAACGCCGCCACGGTGATGGCCACGTAGGCCCAGTACACGCCCACCATGCCGTGCGCGTGGCGGATGGGCGGCGAGATGATCCCGGAGACGAAGGCGCCCAGGTTCATCAGGGCATAGATCATCGCGTAGCCGATGGCGGAGGTCTTCTTGTTCGAGAACTGCTTGACGCCGGCGTAGGCTGCCGGCTGGTACATGCCGTAGCCGAGCACGACGAGCAGCAGGGCGGCGAGCACGGTGATGTACATGGCCGAGGCCGGTCCCTGCCCGTAGGTGAAGAAGCTGCCCGAGCAGGCCAGCGCCACCCGGCCGAGGACCATCAACCCCAGCGCGGCCAGCAGGGCGCGGCGCACCCCTATCTTGTCCGAGACCCCGCCCAAAAAGAACATGGACAGGGTGATGCCGCCCGTGAGGAAGCTGTAGGTCCAGCCCGCGTGCAGGTCCTCGAGACCCACGTCCTCCGAGAGGTACTTGCCCAGGATGGTCAGCACGCCGAAGTAGGCCAGGCCCTCCAGGAAGTACGACAGGTTCAGGCCCCACAGGGCCCGCGGCGCCCTGAGCAGGTGGACGAAGGTCTCGCCGACCTCGTGGATGGCGCCGAGCACGGCGCGCAGGCTGCTCTCCTGGCTGGCGGATCCTGATTCCTCGGGCATGCGAGGGCCTCTCGTCCGGGACCGCATGGCAGCACGGACGGCAGCCCATGTCAAGAACTCACGGGCTCACGAAGACTTAGATGCCGACTCGGCCTTGACGCCCGGAGCGCCGAGCTGGCATCTTCAGGGCGTGGCCATTCGAACCTGGAACCAGCGCCTGCTCGAGGGCGGCGCGCAGGCGGATAGCTCCCCCGAGAGCCTGCGCCGGGTCCGGCTGCTCAACCTGGCCGGGCTGGTGCTGCTCGCCTTCTGCCTGGTCTGGCTGGTATCCTTCCTGGTCCACGGTATCTACTGGATGGCCGCGGTCCTGCTGGCCCTATGGCTTTTACAGCTCGGCAACATGATCTGGCTTCGGCGCGGGGCGCGGCTGACCCTCGTCGCCCACTTGACGGTCGCCTTGCTCTTCCTGGCCACCACCCTGGCTAACTGGTCCACAGGAGGTCTGGCCCAGGCCAACGACGTCGCCTTCCTGACGGTTCCCGTCCTGGCCATCTTTCTTGCCGGTCGAGGCGGGCTCGTCTGGGTCCTGGTGACCATGCTGGCCATGGGCACCTTTCACGGTCTGCACGTCTGGGGGTATGATTTCCCGCAGCCCATTCCCCCCGATCGGGTCGGTGTGGACTTCTTGCTGACCTGGTCGAGCAGCCTGATCGTCATCGCGGGCGCGACCTTGGTCTACGAGGAGTCCCGGCGGCAGGCGGCGGACAGGACCCGCCGGGCCCGGGAGGCCGCCGAGGCCGCCAGCCGGGCCAAGGGCCAGTTCCTGGCCAACATGAGCCACGAGTTCCGCACCCCGCTCAGCGCGATCATCGGCCTGGCCGATCTCGGCATGGCCGAGGAGCTCTCGCCTCAGTTGCGGGGCCGGCTCGAGACGGTCAAGAAGAGCGCGTACTCGCTGCTGAGCCTGGTCGAGGACACCCTGGACATCGCCAGCATCGAGGCGGGCCGCCTGCCCGTCACCTCGGCACTCTTCCATCCGCAGCGCGCGGTGGAGGAGGTGGCCTATGAGTTCCGGGAGCGCATGCAGGCCAAGGGCCTTATTCTGAGGCTCGACCTGTCGGAGACCGACGGCCTGCTCTGCGCGGATGCCAAGCGGCTGAGGCAGGTCCTCTTCAACCTCCTGGACAACGCGGTCAAGTTCACCGATCAGGGCTCGGTGACCGTCCGGGCGGGTGAGTGCCGGGAGGGCAGGCAGTGGTTCTGCGAGGTCGAGGACAGCGGGCCGGGCATTCCAGCTGCGCAGCAGGCGCGGATCTTCGAGCCGTTTAGCCAGGTGGATGCCTCCCGCTCGCGGTCGTATCCCGGGACGGGGCTGGGGCTCGCCATCTGCCGGGAGCTGGTCGAGCGCATGGACGGGGAGATCGAGCTCGACAGCCGCTGTGGCCAGGGCAGCAGGTTCACCGTCCGCCTGCCCCTGGCCGAGCGGCGGAGCCGGTCCGCGGATCGCCCGAGCCGCGTTCTGGCCGTGGAGGACGATCCGGTCGGACGGGAGCTGGTCGCCACGATCTTGCGCGCGGCCGGCTACGAGGTCGACCTCGAGCCGGACGGGCGCTCGGCCGTGGACAGCTTCGAATCCGCTCGCTATGATCTGGTGCTGATGGATGTCCAGATGCCCGGCATGGACGGCCTGCAGGCGGTCCGGGAGATCCGCGCGCTGGAGTCGAAGACCGGCCAGTGCAGGGTGCCCGTGCTGGCCTTGACAGCCTACGCGATCGAGGAGGAGCGGGCGCGATGCTTCGACTCGGGCATGGACGGCTTCATCACCAAGCCCGTCGAGCCTTCCGTGCTCCTGGCCTCGGTGCGCCAGTGGATCGGATAGCCGTTTGCTTTCAAGCGCTTACAGGGTCGACCCGCCGGGAGTGGACGGCCCGCGAGCGATGAAAAGCGTCATTTCGTCCGTCGGATGAATCATGAGATCCGCATCTGCAAGCGTCTTTCTGATTCTGCTTCTCTGCCCCGGCGCTTCGTATGCCCGCGAATCTCCGGAGCATCTCCGAGAGCGCGCGCTGGCCCACTACGGGCGGGCCAAGCTCGCCTTCGGCGTGGCCATGGGCGGGCGTGCGAGCGCGGATCCGGCTCTGCCCCAGCTGCTGGCCGAGGTGGCGGAGATGCTCTGTCTCCAGGGCGACTTGGAGGGCTGCCTGTCCGCCTCCCGGGAGGCCGGCCGGGCGCTGGGCGCCTACTCGCCGCTCGCGACCGGCGAGCTTCACAGGCTGGATCGGGCCCAGGCCTTCCTGGCCGAGCTGCACAGCTTGAGCGAGGGCTGGGCCTTCGACGCCTCCCTGGCGTCCGAGGGCGCGGGGCTCGTCGAGCAAGCCCTCGGCGACCGCTGCCGGCAAGGTCTGGCCGCAGCACTGAAAGTCCAGCTCGACGAGCTCGGACGCAGCGCGCGCAAGATGCAGGGACGAGCCTCGGTCAGGGCCTGGGCCGAGGCGGTCCGGATCGCCTGGCAGATGCTCGATCAGGCCGCGGCGGCGGATGCGGCCGTGGAGCTCGGCCGCCGGGTGCACGAGACCCTGGACGCCGACGGCTCGCTGGGCACGCTCGAGAAAGATGTCGTCGAGAGGCTGGCGCTGGGGCGAAAGCTCCTTGCCATCCTGGGGCGCTCGGCACAGGCGAAGGAGCTCGAGGGCCTGCTCGCTCGGCTCGAGACCAAGGCCGGACCGCCGGCCGAGCTGAGCTTCGAGCTGGCCCCGCTGGCCGAGGGCTTCCGCTCCGACCTGGGCGCTGCCCGGAGCGCCCTCGCCGAGCTCGCCGTGCAGGCGCCGCTCCGCTCGCGACCCAGCCTGGTCCTGCACTTCCTGGCGGCCTACGCCGGGGTCATCGACTACGAGCCCGAGGCGGCAGCCGACCTGGCCGGCCTGCGCGACGCCATGGCCGCGTCGGATCCCTACCTGGCCTCGCGCGCTCTGGGCCTGCTGGGCCGGCATGCCCTGCTCCAGGGCGACTACTACCTGGCCGCGGACATGCTCAAGCGCTCGGTCGAGGAGCTGGGCGGCGGCGAGCGGACCCGAGGCTTGCGCGGCCTGCTGCTCGCCAACCGGGCCCAGGCGCTCTCCTGGATGGGCGAGTACGCCGATGCGGCCGCGGAGTTTGCCCGGGCGGCCGGGCTGCTCGCCGATCGCAAAGAGGCCCGTTTCCAGTGCCTGCTCGGGCGGGCGCACTGCCTGATCTTCGCGGGCGAGCTGAGCCTGGCCGAGAGGCAGCTAGAGGAAGCCGGTCCGGCTCTGGCCGCCGTGCCCGAGTCCGGGAGAGCCGCGCTCGGACGGGCCCTGGAACTGGATCGGGCGCTCTGGCTCCTGAACGCCGGCCGGGCGGACGAGGCGCTGGAGCAGTACCGGCGTGTGGCCGAGGCGGCGATCGCAGCATCGGACGTCAAGGCCGGTGCCATCGCGCGCTGCAACATGGCCGAGATCGAAAACGACCGGGGACAGGCGGAGCAGGGCCTGAAGGAGGCGCAGGCCGCCCTGAAGTGGATCGATCCCGAGAGCCAGGCGGATGCGGCCTGGCAGGCCCTGTGCGAGGAGGGTCGCGCCCTGGCCGCGCTCGGGCGCCGCGAGCGAGCGCGCCGCAGCTTCGCCCGGGCGGTCGAGCTGGTCGACCATCTCCGAGCGCGCATCGGGGCCGAGGGCTCGCGGCGCTCCTTCTCGGCGGCCAAGACGCGTCTGTTCGCCCACTATGTCTCGGTGCTGGTCGACGAGCGCGACAGTGCTGGAGCTTTCCAGGTCTCCGAGCGGGCCCGCGGGCGGGCCTTTCTGGACATGCTGGCCGAGCGCCCGCTGAAGCTGGGCCGCGCGCAGGCCCAGGCCCGGCTCGCGTCTGCCCGCGACCGCCTGCTGCGCTCGCTGCCGCCCGTCGAGACCGGCTTCTCGACGCCCGGCACCGCGGCCGGCGCGCGCAGGAAGCCGGCTGCGCCAGGGGACCTGACCGCCGATCCGGCCCTGGACTGGACCTCGCTGGTCAGCGCCCGGCCGGCGACGCTCCGCCAGGTCCAGCACGCGCTCGGCAGCGACGAGGCCCTGCTGTCGTTCTTCCACGACGGCAAGCGCCTGCTCGCCTTCCTGGTCACCCGCGATGCGATCCGGCTCGGGCAGACGGAGATGAGCGCTGAGCGCCTGGCCCAGCAGACGAAGAGCCTGCTCCGCAGCCTGAGCCGGCCCGACAGCCGGGAGCGCAAGCTGAAGCGCAAGGCCCGCCGCCTGTATCAGAGCTGCTTCGAGTCGCTGGGCCCGGCCGTGAAGGCCCGGCGTCTGGTGGTCGTGCCCTGGGGGCCCTTGCACTACATCCCCTTCGCGGCCCTGTGGGACGGCGATCGCTACCTCGTGGATCGCTTCGAGCTGGCCAGCGTGCCGTCGGCCTCGGCCCTGGTCATGATCCGCAAGCGGATCGCGAAAAGCCGTCGCACCGCGCCGCGCGTGCTGGCACTGGCCAACCCGGCCACCGAGCTTCCCGCGCTGCCGGCCGCCGAGGCCGAGGCCGCGCTGCTCGGCAAGCTCTTCGCGGGCTCGGAGATCCGCATGGGCAGGCGCGCCACGCGAGAGGCCTTCGTCGACGGCGCGCCCGGCGCCTCCCATGTGCACCTGGCCTCGCACGGGGTCTTCGTGCCCGAGCGCCCCATGGACTCCTACCTGGCGCTGAGCGGCGGTAAGCTGAAGGCGATCGAGATCCTGGGCGTGGACCTGGGGCGCGCGCGCATGGTCGTGCTGTCGGCCTGCCACTCGGGCGAGGCCCAGGTCCAGAGGGGCGACGAGCTGGTCGGCCTGAGCCGGGCCTTTCTGCACGCGGGCAGCTCGGCCCTGCTGGCCAGCATGTGGACGCTGGCCGACCAGAGCGGGCTCGAGATCTCCCGCCAGCTCTACCGCGGCGTGCAGGAGGGTCTCGAGCCCGCCGCCGCCCTGTCCCGCGCCATCCGGCAGGTCAAGCGGGACGAGCGCTTCACCCACCCCTACTTCTGGGCGCCGCTGGAGCTGATCGGCTCCTGATCTCTGATGGGTGCATATCCCTGTTTGCTCAGGTCCTTCGATTGAGCAAGTAAGTTGACCTCGCAAAAAGTCGCTTCGCGACTTCTGCTCGGCGGGGGAGGGACCTTCCCTCCCCCGCCACTTGAAATGAATTCAAGT
>JAFGRB010000184.1 GCA_016935365.1 Deltaproteobacteria bacterium | reverse complement strand
AGGAGCGTTCGGGCGTGGATAAACCACGCCCCTACGTCTTGAAGGAAATGGCCCACCGATAAAATTCCACAAGGGCCCACCGTCACTGAAGCTCCGGCGCCGCCGCTCGAGCTAGAGCCGTCCGGCACGCTGGAGCTGAAGGTGGTCTACACGCCGCTGGCCGACCGCGGCCAGGAGTCTCCCGCCGCAGCCTTCGACGGGGCGTACTTCTTCTCGGTCTGGGTGGACTCGCGAATCGGCATGCGCCCGGGCATCTACGGCGCGCGGGTGGCCCGGGACGGGACCGTGCTCGATCGCCATCGCCGCGGCACCGGACCTGCAGTTCTCGCCCACGGTCGCCTTCGACGGCTCGGACTTCTTCGTCGCCTGGAGCGACAGGCGGGACGATCCCTCGGACGTCTGGGCGGCCTGAGTCGGCTCGGACGGGCAGGTGCGGGAGCCGGCCCTGGCGCTGTCCGCCCTGGAGGAGTCCCAGTCCGCGCCCTGCGCAGTCTTCGACGGGGATGCGATCTTCGTGGCCTTCGCGGACAACAGCGCCGGCTGGACGGACATCTCGGCCGTGAGGGTCCAGCCCGACGGGGAGATCCTGGACGCCTCGCCGCTCCAAGTCTCCGTCTCGCCGAACAGCCAGTACGAACCGGCGATCGCCTCGGCGGGCATCGATGACCTGGCGGTCTGGAGCTCGGACGGCGCACAGGACTCGAAGGACATCTACGGGGCCGTCCTCGACGGGAAAGGCGCGGTGGTCGCAAGCGAGCCGACCGCGATCTGCACCGCGGCCGGAGACCAGACGAAACCGGCGGTCTGCTCCGACGGGACGAGCTACCTGGTCGCCTGGCAGTACACGGATCTGCACGACATCTACGGGCTCCGGATCACGCCCCAGGGCGAGTTCCTCGACCAGGAGGCCTGCCTGGGCTTCACGATCGCCGACGAGGAGCAGGCCCGCCCGCGGGTCGCCTTCGACGGGGCCCGCTTCCTGGTCAGCTGGGAGGACAGCCGCGACAAGGCCGACGACCCGCTGGGCACGGTCAAGATCTACGGCGCCTGGGCGCAGCCGGACGGCGTCTTCTACCGCGACTTCCTCATCTCGGGGCTCGAGGGGAACGTCGCCGACGCCTGGGCGTCAGCCAACGCCTGCGGAGACACGCTGGTGCTCTACTCGGGCTGGACCGCGCTCGACGACTTCAAGGCCAACCGGATCTTCGGCAGCTTCCAGTAGGCGCGCCCGATCCGGTCCTTGCTGCCGATCGCGATCCGCCTGGCCCTGTAACGTACGTTTTCGATGGCCCTGTCCACATAGCAGGCCAGCACCTCACTGCCGGCGGCTGCCGCGAGCCTCGTCAGATTGAACCTGGACCTGATGTCTCTGTTGTCTCGAAGGACGCGCCCGAGGATCTGCTTCGGGCTCGGCGATCCGTTGTCCAGCGGTATGTTGATCGCGATGCTGATGTCGTCCGCCGTCCCGTTGATCGCATCCAGGTATTCGAGGCCGCCTTTGTTCGTCTTCATCACCCAGCTGACACTGTCCTCCGGGCCCGTCTTCAGACTGAGCTGGATCTTCTGCTCTCCCAGTATCCACAGGAAGCGCCTCATCTCCAGGAAATGATGCACGCCGTTCATGCGCGTGAAGGCTCCGAGCCAGGGGTTCGGCATGTCCTTGACGAACATCGATGGCTCGAGAGCGTGGAGCTTCTCGCCGGCGCTTCCGCCGATGACGGACACGAAATCCAAGAGCGCCTTGAACTTGCCGGCATAGACGTACAGCTTCTTCTTTGTCTTGCCGTTCGTCTTCCATCTGGAGTGCTCTTGCCTGAGCAAGAGATCGTTGTACCACTTGGCGTTGCATCTGACGCAGAGCTCTCTGACCTGCTTGCGGGAGAGCTTGTCGTGCTTGACGACCATGTCCCACAATCGGTACTTGGTGAAGTCCTTCTCCAGCAGCTGATCGTTCTTCTTCGCTTCCTCGTACATCTTCGAGCCCGGCAGGGGGGTCATGACGGAGAAATAAGCATCTGCCAGGTCGAGCTCCTTCGCGTAGTCGACCAGGCTCAGTATGTCCTCTTCCGTCTGTCCGGGCAGACCCAGCAGGAAGTTGCTCATGACCGCGGCGCCGCTGTCTTTCAGGTACTTCGCCGCCCTTTCCTGCTTCTCCCGGGAGCCACCCAGCTTGGATATGGCCTTGAGATCGCGTTTTCGCGGAGATTCCATGCCCACGAACACATAGTCCATGCCGGACCTGACCATCTTCTCGGCCAGTCTCTTGTTGTTCGCTATCGTGTTCGTCCTCACGCTGGTGAAGAAACGCAGGTTCGTCTTGCATCTCGCCTGGAATGCGATCAGATGGTCGCAGAGCTCTTCCGCCACTTTCGGATCACCGCCGAAGTTGGGATCTGAAATAGACACCCGCAGTCTCTTCTTCCCCTCGTGAAGCCTGACGATCTCCTCGAGCTCCTGAATGACGTTCTCCGGCCTGCGATACCTCTGCTTGCCCCGCGACATCAGGGGCTCCACGCAGAACGTGCACTTGCCCCAGCACCCTCGAGACGTGATGAGGATGTCGTATGCGGTCGTGGTGTCGCTCTCCAGGTCCATGAAGGGCGAGGTGTACGCGCTGCGCCGCCTGTTCCTCTCGGGGAAGGGTATCGAGTCCAGATCTTCGATCAGGGGCCGGTCCGCGGTGTGGATGACCTCACCGTCTTGAAAGTACGACAGGCCCTTGATCTCGTGAAGCGGCCTCCCTCGCACGAGCTCCAGCAAGGTCTCCTCGCCTTCGCCCCTGACGACGTAGTCGACATCTGGATGCGCGGCGAACAGCTCGGCCAGGGCGGTCGCCTGGTAGCCCCCGACGACGACCTGGGCCCCGTGTCGTTTGGCGATGCCTGCAAGCTCTTGAGCGGTTCGATGCACAGACATGTAGTTGACGCTAATACCCACCAGGTCGGGTTTTTGTTTCTCGAGATAGTGCGTCAACGGCCGCTTTTCTTTCGTGAGATCGATGACATCGACCTGCTCGACCCGGTCCCTGATATAGGCGGCCAGGTACTCGATCCGGATGGGCACGTCATCCATCAAAAACTCGGCTCCGAACGCCTCCATGGGGGGATTGACGAGCAGGACGTTTCTGAACGGCGACCTGGACTCGAGAGAGGCGGCTTCGTTTCGTCCCGGCGCGCGCTTCGGCGGCGCTTTCCACGGAAAGTACATGTGTTTCCCTTCGTCGTGGTGAGTGATTTCCAGAAGCTCGGCGCTCTGAAAATGCGGAGTGGGCATGAAAGCCCACCCGAGGGCTTTTGTCAAGGGAGGCTACTCGATCACTCGATCACTCGATCGAGACGATCGGCACCGTCTGCAGGACCTCGAGCTCGGCGTCCAGGTAATGGACCCGATCGAAGACCTGCGACGTGCCCGGGGGGATGTGCAGGGCGTGGACTTCGCCTACCGGGCTGTCCAGCACCAGCAGGAAGGCCTTGCCGTCCTCGTGGTGCTGGGTGTTGAAGGCCAGGTCGAAGTAGTCGTCGATCCGGCGCTGGGCCCCGTCGAGCGTGGCCTCGGCCCAGAGGACTCGCCCCGGGAAGGGCTCCCCGGCGCAGGCCCCCTGCTCGCGGCAGCCCAGCCCGGCGTAGCCGTACTGAAGGGCGATCGAGTCGCCGTTTTCCAGGTCGAAGCGCAGGTCTTCTTCCATCCAGGAGACGGTGCAGCCGCTGTACATGGGGAAGCGCCCGGCGGGCAGGTACTGGCCCTCGAGGACGAAGTGGTCGTAGCGGCTGCGCATGTCCGTGTCGAGCTGCATGACCGGCGCCAGCAGACGACCGTCGCGCATCTCGAAGATCGCCCGGCCGGTGATCGCGTAGGTCCGATCGTCTGCAAAGAACTCCTGCTCGATGTCGACCCGGTAGGATCCCTGCTCGGCCGAGCCCTCGAAGCTCGGAAAGAGC
Organism: Deltaproteobacteria bacterium; assembly: GCA_016935365.1. GTDB lineage: Bacteria > Myxococcota > B64-G9 > B64-G9 > B64-G9 > JAFGRB01. The sequence continues at coordinate 2,169 of JAFGRB010000184.1, read as the reverse complement.
CGCGCCGGCCCGACCGGATCGGCGGGCCGGCCCTCGGGCCCGAGCTCGAGCGAGCCGAAGAGCTCGACCTCCAGCTCGGCAGCGTCGAGGTCGAGCGGGTGCACGCCCGCGCGCAGGGCCAGGCGTCCCTGCTCGAGGTAGACCTCGAAGAGATCGCCGCCCCAGAAGAAGCTGCACAGGAAGGTCTCCGGGGCCACATCCAGGGCCGCGTCGGAGCCCGCCGGCGGCAGGCAGCGGCCGAAGCGGCATCCGGATACGCAGGCGTCTTCCTCGGATGGGTAGCTGCAGCGCCCGGTGACCGGATCGCAGCTGCCCTCGGGCGCGAAGCGTACAATGGAGCGCCCGTCCGCGCCGCAGATCGGAGACGGGGGCCGGTTGCAGAGCGCCTCGGCGCACAGGTCGGCGCCCGCGCAGGCGCCGTCGACGCAGGGCTCCATGCACTTGATGCTCCGGGGCTCGTAGACGCAGTCGCCGGTGGCGTGGTCGCAGTCCCCGATCGCCTCGTAGACCAGGAGCTCCTGCTCCGCCTGGCCGCAGGCGTTGTCCGGGGGCTGGTCGCAGGTGACCCCCAGGCAGGGGTCTTCGGGCTGATCCTCGTCGGGCCACGTTCCGGGATCGGCTCCGTCCGCGCCGCCTCCGGCGTCTGCGTCCAGGCCGCCGTCGGCCTCTCGCCCTGCCCCGGAAGCACAGCCCGCGCCCGCCAGAGCCAGGGCCAGGAGGAGCGGAGACAGGTGCCGGCTTGATCCTCGCATGCGCTGCCTCCCATGCCGACTCGACTGTCGGCCATGCTCGAGCCTAGCACGGATCAGGTCGACACAGGCAGGTTCTCGGACGGAACCAGGGTGCGAAGGAAGTCCTGGCAGGGTATACAGGCGATGTCGGCGATCCGCCGCCTGTGCGGTCCGCGGTACAGGAGGATCGCACTGGCTTCGGGGTAGTCTTTCCGAAACGCCCTGAGGGACCTGAGGTCTTGATTATGGATGACCTGACCGCTCTTGACCTCGATCGCGAACAGGCCGTCTTTTCCGTAGACCACGAAATCGACCTCGGAGCCGCTGCGGGTGCGCCAGAAGTAGAGTCGGTTCGGCTCTCCGCGGTAGGCATTCCACGCGCGAAGGTGCTGGAAGACCAGGCCCTCCAGGGCGGCTCCGGCGATCTCCGCCTCAGAGTCGAGCGGGCCGGCCGGTCGCAAGGCCCGGAACACACCGCAGTCGAACAGGAAGAGCTTCGGGTGAGCCACGAGCCCTCGCGCCGCTCGCCTGGAGAACACGGGCAGGCGCACGGCCAGCAGCAGGTCCTCCAGGATCGAGATGTAGTTCTCGACCGCCCGACGCCCGACCTCGCACTCGCGGGCGATGTTCGAGATGTTCAACATGCAGGCCTGCGAGAGCGCGATCACCTCGAGAAAGCGGGAGAAGTCTTCCAGCCTGCGAACGAGACCTTCCGCCTTGACCTCCTCGTGGACATAGAGGTCGACGTAGGTGCTGATCACCTCGCCGGGATTGTCCGCCTGCGCGACGAGCGGCACCAGGCCGAATCGGAGAGCCCGGTCGAGGTCGAAGCGGTCGGCAAGCTCCGCGGCCATGAAGGGATGCAAGGTCCGTTTCAGGGCCCTGCCGGCCAGCAGATCCACGTCGGCCCGCCTGATCTTCCGGGCGCTCGATCCGGTCAGGACGAACCTAAACCCGCTGCGTTGCTCGATCAGTGCGTGGACCACGTCGAGGATCGCCGGACACCGCTGTACCTCGTCGATCACCACGTCCCGGTGCCCGGTCCCGGCGGTCAGTTCCTCGAGCATCTCCGGATGGGCTGAAAAGCGCCTGAGCTCTTCTGGCCTGAGCAGATCGATGAACTGGGCGCCTGGAAAGAGCTGCTGCGCGAGAAGTGTCTTTCCAGTGCCGCGGGGGCCGAAGAGAAAGAAGCTCTCATCAGGCGCTGTGAAAAACCGCTTGACGAGATCATCGCGGTCGGGCCCATCTGACATGCCTTCTCCATATTTCGCGCAAAATTAGCCTGCTAGATCCAAATTGAGTGCATTTTTGCACGCGGCAAATCCATATTAGCAGAAAAAATAGGTAAATCAAGTTGACCTCGCAAAAAGTCGCTTCGCGACTTCTGCTCGGCGGGGGAGGGACCTTCCCTCCCCCGCCACTTGAAATGAATTCAAGT
>JAFGRB010000183.1 GCA_016935365.1 Deltaproteobacteria bacterium | reverse complement strand
CGGATGGAATGGGTGGGTGACCCGGAAACTTCGGCGCTCAGCCTCCGCATCGGGTGCATTCGAAAGCGGTGTCCGAAGCCCCAGGCTGGATCACCCCGCTGCTTCACAGCGGAAGAACTCAGACTCGTTCTCGCTGCCCAGCCCGGGGCTCAGTCTACCAGCATGAACTCCACCCGCCGGTTCTGCTCCCGGCCCCGGCTGGTGGAGTTGGGGGCGATGGGCCGCGCCTCGCCGAAGCCCTTGGCCTCGAGCTTGCCGCTCGGGATGCCCTGCTCCAGCAGGTAGTTCATGACGGCCTCGGCCCGCTTCTGGCTGAGCTCCTCGTTGAACTTGGCCGAGCCCATGGAGTCGGTGTGGCCCTCGATCCGCACCCGCGTGATCTCGGGGTGGTTGACCAGCACGTCGATGACGCCGTCGAGGATCTGGTAGGCGTCGGCCCGCAGCTTGGCCTTGCCGGATGCAAAGTGGATCTTCTTCTTGACCTGGATCTTCTTCGCGTCCTTGGCCAGCACCACGATGACTTTCTTGGGCTTGGGCGTCAGCTTGAACTCGGCCATCACGGTGGCGTTCTCCTTGAGCTCGAACTCGCGGCCCTTGGCCAGGTAGCCGTCGGCCGAGACCTTGACCCTGTACTGGCCGATCGGCAGCTGAGATGCGAAGGCCCCCGTGTCGGCCGCCGAGCTCACGACGAGCTCCTGGGGTCCGAAGACCTCGACCTTGGCCACCATGGGCTTGTCCTTCTCGTCCGTCACCACGCCGGACAGGGTGGCGAGCTTGACCTCGGGCTCCAGGGCGAAGTCCTGCAGGCTCTTCTCGCCCACCTTGATCTCGACTGTCTGGGTCAGGGGCTTGAAGCCCGCCTTGTGGGCCGTCATCTGGACCGTGCCGGCCGGCAGCTGGCAAGAGGCGTACTTGCCCTCCATCTCGTCCGAGGCCACCGGCGCGTGCTCGGTCTCGTCGAAGGAGATGACCGCGTGGGCGATCGGCATCTGGTCGGCCGCGTTGAGCACCCGGCCGAGCACCTGGCCGGTCGTGACCGGCGGTGCGACCGGCTCCTTGGGCGCGGGCTCGAGCGAGAAGTCCAGCGCGGCCGTCTCGCCCTCGCGCACCTCGATCTCGCGCGTCTCGGGCTTGAAGCCCTCCAGGCTCGCGGTCACCGCCACCTTGCCCTCCTGGAGCTCGCAGGAGCGGTAGCGCCCCTGGGCGAACTCGCTGGCCGAGGGCAGGGCGTCCTTCTGCGAGAAGGAGACCACCGCCCCGCCGAGCGGGCTGTTGTCGGCGGCGTTGAGCACCTTGCCCGCAATGCGGCCGGTGTCGGCCGCGGCCGGCACGCCGGCGGTCGCGAAGGGATCGAAGGCGTAGGCGAGGCCGATCCAGACCGTGTAGGGCGGCGTCGAGGGCACGCCGTGGATGTAGGCCTTCTTGCCGCCCAGGCCGATGTCCACGGCCACGTCCAGCGTGAGGTACTTCAGGTAGGTCAGCCGCACGCCCGGGGTCAGCCTCATCGGGATCACGTCGGCCAGCGTGGTGTCCGGGCCCATGGACGCCGCGGCCAGGTCCTCGTCCGAGATCCCGATCGGGATCTCGACCGTGTACTCGATGAAGGGCTGGACGGCGACCGGATCGGAGTAGTGGATCGGCGCGTCCAGGCCGATGCCCGCGAAGACGCGGTGGTAGCTGTCGACCCGCAGGGCGTACTCCTCGATGTAGGTCAGGTCCCGGTTGCCCTCCAGCGCGTCGGTGTTCTCCAGGATCATGCCGCCGTTGAGGTGCACGCGCAGCGGCACCAGCTCGTGCAGCGGCCGGGCGTCGAAGGAGACCAGCAGGGCGGTCCGCACGCTGGTCGAGTCGAAGGCCGGAGACACGTCGCCGATCCCGTTGTAGAACGACACGCCGCAGTTCAGGCCCACGCTCAGGTAGGGCATCACGGGGTAGAAGCCCTTGGCCCCGAACTCGAAGTCGCCCTGGGTCTGCAGCAGCGAGGGCCTCGAGAGCGAGTTCTTGTTGGACGACGAGCGCAGGTTGGCGAAGACCTCCACGTAGTCCCAGGCGCTGAAGGCCAGGCCCAGCCGGCCGATGAGCTGGGACTCGGAGTAGTCGGTCACGCCCAGGGAGGCCATCACGTCCTCGTCCTTGAGAAAGGTGCCCGACGAGAAGCCCCCGCCCGCCATGCTGAGGCGGAAGGTGAACATCGGGCCGCTGCCGGCCTCCATGACGTGGATCAGGCCCGTCTCGCCGCCGGGCGCGGCCGAGTAGAAGCGCAGCCGGCCCTCGCCGGGCAGCCCGCCGGAGCTGGCCTCGACCGCGGCCGCGGGCTCGGTCTCGCCTTCCTGGCCCACCTTTTCCTTCTTCTTGCCGTCATCCAGGCCCGACTCGATCTCGGCGTCGAGATCGTCTATGGAGTCCTGGGCGAGCGCCTGCGAGCCGGTCCCCAAGACGAGAAAGGATGCCAGCGACCACATCATCGCCTGCACGAGAAGACGATCCATCTCATCGACTCCCATCGTAGTGGAAAGGAACCTGCGCCATTATTGGCCCAAGAGTGTACCGAAGTCAAACAAGCGGACGCGCGCCCGCCGCGATCTGCGCGATTCGCGCTGTCCGGAAATACGCCATCGGTCGAGCCACGAAGCATTGTCACTCGGCGCTTTCGAGGCTATCCTCCCCGGCCTGCGGACGAAGCCCCGAGCCTCCGTGGAGAGAGGGCAAGAAACCCGCAAGACGGGAAAAACCGGCTCTCGTCCGTCGGCCAATGACAATCCAACTCGTGAGGGCAGTCTCTCGAATCCGCCGTCCCGGGAGGTCGTTACGATGAGCAAGAAATGGATCGGAGTCCTGATCGCACTGGTCCTGGTCGGGGCCTTCGCGGCCTGGTTCGTCCTGCATGGCCGCTACGTGGTCGAGGGCGGCCGCGCGCCCTGGGCGGTGATCAACGAGCGACCCGATGTGCTGAAGGAGGCCCTGGCCGCCGGCATCGACAAGGAGGAGATGGACGAGGCCTTCGGGCGGGCGGTCGGCCGCAGCAATCTCGAGGCCCTCGAGATGCTGCTCGAGGCCGGCGCCTCGCCGAACCCCGCCCAGAAAGGCAGGTGCTACCTGGACGGCTCCACCCGCCACGGCCGCGTGAAGGTGAGCCGGCTGCTGCTCGAGCGCGGAGCCGATCCCAGGCGTTGCCAGACCGACCCCAGCACCATGATGGCCTTCCTGGTCGCCTACGGGGCCGGCGAGGCCCCCCAGGGCGAGCTGATCGGCGCCCTGGCGCCGCTCGTCGCGGCCGGTGGCTCGGCGGACAAGACCGGGGTCGACTACGTGGGCTCTGCCCTGCAGGAGGCCGAGAAGCGGAAGCTGGACCAGGTCGTCGCCTACCTGAAAGACCCGACCGCCGCCCCGGGCGTGGCCCAGGCGGACGGAGAGCAGCCCAGGGGAAAGAGCGGCAGCCTGGAGCTCGACGATCTGAAGCGGGTGTGTGCGGGCGAGGGGCTCGCGGACGCGGCCCCCTACGTCAAGCAGGCGGGTCGTGCATCCCTGGTCTACTACTTCGAGCGCCGCTCCGATGAGTACCGCTGGCCCGGCCGCGGACCCGGCCGCCCCTCCCTTCCCAGGTGGTGGACCTCCTGGGAAGACCCCTCGCACACCCAGCTGGTGGCCTGCGTGGACCTCAGCGAAAAGAAGAAGGTCCAGGACTGCCGCTACGAGGGCGGCGGCGGGGGCATCAGCGTCTACGACGCCAAGGTCAAGATGACCCTCTACGAGGCCAAGACCGGCCGCCGGGTCGACGCCCGCAGCTTCGACAAGTCCGGGCCGAGATGCCCGATCGTCAAGTCGGGCAGCGAGCAGGAGGGTCTGTACCCCTCCTACTCGAAGGAGCTCGAGGCCTTCCTCGCCCCGCACGTCTGCGGCCCCTCCTGATCTACTACTTCTGGGGATCTTCGCGTGGCACGACGAATTCTATGCCGCCTCGCCGATGAGCTGCTTGATCGTGGCGGTGCG
>JAFGRB010000182.1 GCA_016935365.1 Deltaproteobacteria bacterium | reverse complement strand
TGCGGAGTCGATCGTGATGGTCAGCCCGCAAGAGAGGGGCCGTAACTGCAAAAACTGCGCATAATCATGAACTCAGCATAAGGGCGATTATGCGCTGCTGCGCATAAGCGCCCTTTCAGGGCTCGAATCGGAACAGCGCCGTCAGTTTTGCGACAGGCTGTAGCCTAGCGCGAGGCGCGGACCCGGTCCAGGGTCTCCCTGGCCTGGGGCACCAGCTCGAAGAAGCCGGCCAGCCGCTCGCAGGCGTAGTCGTCGCACAGGGCGCAGCTCTCGACGGCGCGGCCCCGGGCGCAGGCGCGGATCTCGCACTCGGCGCAGTGGGCGCACTTCTCGCCGCCTTCGGGGCAGCCGTCGCACCACACGTCGTCGATCGAGACCTCGACCTTGTAGTCCCGCGCCCACTGCTCGGCGGTCGCCTGGGCCTTGTCGCGGTCGCGGGTCCGGGTCGCGATGTAGGCGGGGCAGTCCGTGCAGACGAGCCCGCAGTATGCGACCATCTTCTCGGCCATGCTGCCTCCTCTCACCGGTCAATGGTCTTTCCGGGCAGTATACCCTGAAACAGATGCAACGCACTCGCTTCGGGGCTAGACTCGGGCGATGCGCGAGGACGAACTCGACCGGATCGCGTGGGTCCGGATCGCCGACGCCTACGGGCCGGCCGTGGACGTGCCAAAGCAGCTGTGCTCGCTGGCTGCAGGCGCCGAGGGCTGGCGCGCGTCGCTCGAGGCGCTCGAGGCGGGCGTCTTCCACCAGGGCGGCTACTTTTCGGCCACGCCGCACGCGGCGCGCTTCCTGGTCGACCTGGCCGCGACCGGGCCCGAGGCCCCGCGGGCGGCGATTCTCGGCCTGCTGGCCCGGATGCACGGCGCCCACACCGCGGACGCAGCCATCGGCTGGGACCCGTACGCCTTCCGCAGCACGCCCGCGCCGCCCGACTACCCCGAGGCCACAGCGACCATCGAGGCGATCGAGGCCGGGGCGGGCGCCTTTCGCGAGCTGCTCACCGACGAGAGCCCGTCGGTTCGCGCCGGGGCCGCCTACCTGCTGTCGGGCATCGCGGACAGCGCCGGGGCAGCGCGCGCCGCGATCGCCGGTGCCCTTTCGGGCGATCGCGACGAGGCGGCGCGGGCGAGCCAGGCGCTGGCCCTGGCCCGGCTCGCGGATCCGGGCACGGGCGCTGGACCGATCGGCGCGTTGCCGGGCGAGCGCGACGAGGCCGCGCGGGCGAGCGGGGCGCCGCGGCCTTCGGATCCGGGCGCGGGCGCTGGACCGATCGGCGCGCTGGCGGGCGAGCGCGACGAGGCCGCGCGGGAGAGCGGGGCGCTGGCCCTGGCGCGGCTCGCGGAGCTTTCCGGGGACGGCTCGCCGCTGGTCCGCGGCGCTGCGGCCGTAGGTCTGGCCTGGCTGGGCCGGGCCGACCGGCGCGCGCTCGCGGAGGCCGCGGCATTGGAGGGGGTCGCCGAGGGCTTTCCGTGGGCCGACGGCTCGCTGGCCTTGCTCGCGGTCAGCGCGCTGGGCGCGCTGGAAGAGACAGACGATGCGCTCTGCGAGCTGGTCGAGCTGTGGCTCGGCCGGGGGCCGCTGTGGTCGAGCGATCCTCGCGACGACTGGAACGAGGGCTCAGGCCTGCCGAGCCCGGAGGCCTGGCAGCGGAGCGAGCTCCTGCGGGCCGCGGTCGGGCTGCTCGCCCCCAGGGCCTTTGCCGGCTTTGCCGGGCGTGAGAGGGATCCGGTCCTGGCGGGCGAGCTCTCGGCCGGGCAGCGGCGGATCCTCGGCTGGTGCGCCGTGCACGGGCTGGCCATACCCGCGCCGGGCATCCCGTGGATCGAGCCTTGCGCGATGCGCCGCTTCCTCGAAGGCGGCGGGCCGCTGGACGAGCCGCTCGAGCTCGAGGGCCGCTCCTGGCCGCGCTGGAGGTGGCTGTACGGGGTCGCGGACGGCATTGCCGAGGCGCCCGAGCGCGTGATCGCCGCCCTGCGAGCGCTCGAGCCGGAGGCGCTCTTCGACCTGTGCGTCGACGTGCTCTCCGGGGCCTATGCGCATCCGCGCTGCTATGGGCTCTGCCTGTGCGGGGCCCGGCTCGCCGAGCTGCTGGCCGCGATCGAGCCCCGGAGGCCGGCGCTTCGGGAGCGCTTCGAGCGATACGGGCTCGCGCTGGCCGCCGAGCCCGGGCGCATACGCGCCGAGCAGGCCCGCTTCGCGCTGGGACCCTCTCTGCCGTCGCCGCCCGCGGCGCTGGATGCGCTGGTCGCCGCCGGGGGACTGCCGGCAGACGAGGAGCGCGCCCGCGCCGTGCTGGCCGGCCTGCCGGTCGAGCGCCGCAGCGCGATCGTGGGACGGATGCGCGGCAGCTCGCGGGAGGCCTTCTTCGATCTCTGCGATCTCGAGATCGTGGCCCGCTGCAGCCTGGACGACTTCCTGTCCGAGAGCTGGGACCTGCCGGGCTTCACGACCGAGGAGCTGCTGCTGCCGCTGGGCGACGCGATGCTGGCCTCCATCGGCGAGCGCATCGACCGGGCCCGCGGGCGCAAGCGGGACCTGCTCGAGTCGATCCGGGCCGATCTCGCCGGGGAGCTCACCGAGCTGGCAGTCGAGATCGAGGCCGTGGGCTCTGGGCTGCAGGCGCGCGTGCGAGACGGGGCCGGACGAGAGCTCTGCAGCTTCGACTTGCCGCCCATCCCCAAGCAGGCCGACCTCGCGCCGCTGGCCGCGGTGATCGAAGAGCCCGGCCTCACCCGCCTGCAGCTCGCGGTCGAGGAGGCGCTCGACGGCGAGCTCGCCTGCCGGATCGAGGATCTGATCGCCGCGCTCGGGGTCCGCGAGATCGTCTCAGGCGGGCACGCCTGGATCGGGGAGCCGGGAGATCAGAGGTAGTAGCGGATCGAGCCCGTGACCAGAACGCTCTCCGAGGCGTCCGACCGCCAGCTCAGATCGCCCTGGAAGAGGGTCAGGGCGTACGCGACGCCGAGATTCAGGGACAGATCGCCGAGGATCTCCACCTCCAGGCCGCCGCCGGCCATCAGGCCGAGGCCCCAGGTCCTGCTCGCCCTGCCGCCATCCGAGCGGAAGTCGAGCAGGGCGCCGCCCGCGCCGGCGCTCAGGTACGGCCGGAGCATCGATCCCCGGCCCAGGAGCGAGAGCCGCGCCTGGACGAGCAGGCCGAGCAGCTCGCCGTCGTAGGCGATGGCGTTGCAGGGGGCGCCTGCCCACAAGGGGCACACGGGCTGCTGGCTCCACTCGATCCGCGTCCAGGAGAACGCGGCCTCCACGGACAGCCAGCTCGCGGACAGGCCGACCCCGAGGCTCGCCGCGGGCCGCGTGCCCGCGTCGACCCCGCCCACGTGGCAGTGGCCGCCCCCGCCGAGCGAGACGAAGGCCTCCACCGGCTCCGGCTCGGAAGCCCTGGCCCCGCCCGCGAAGGCCCACGTGCCGAGCACAACCAGGGCTGCGGCGAAGCGAACGAGAATCGAATGGGACATGACGCCTCCCCGCGTTCACCCTCGATGATACCATCATCTCGAGCCCGCGGGCGAGGCGCTTGTCCGGGGCGCTCGCGGGGTGTATGAGGTCTGGTATGACGAGGCGCGTGTGGATGGCCAGCCTGGGTCTGCTGCTCGCGTCGGGGCTGCTGCTCGCGCTGGCGCTGCTGGTGCGCCCGAGGCTCGCGAGCGGCATGCAGGACGCGTTCGAGCCTCGCAGGACGCAGCTGCTCGGCACGGTCGAGCTCGGCGCCGGGCGCGACTACCGGCTGATCTTCGAGGAGCGCCTGCCTCAAATGGCGCGCGATCCGAGCGGGCGGGCGCGGCTGGACGTCTACCTGGAGCCGGTGCTCGAGGCGGGCGCCGATCTGGGCTCCGACCCCCGCGAGGCCCGCGAGCGCTCGCTGCGCGCGGGCAGCGCCGAGATCGAGGTCCGCTGCGAGTACACCGGCATGCGGGCTGCGCGCTGCGAGGTCGACGCGGACGAGGTCGTGGACTTCGAGGTCGCATCGAGCGGGCGCTACCGGGTGCGGGTGCGGAACAGCGGCGGCCGCACGGCGCGCTTTTTGAAGATGTCGCTGGTGTGGATCCCGATCGACTGGTGGCTCGCGCTCATCCCGCTCGGCCTGGCCGCGGGCGGGTTCGGCTGGGTTTTCCTGAGCGTTTGGAGGCGCTCCGGGGCGCAAGGAGAGGCGGCATGAGTAAGATCTGGATCGCGGGCGTGGGCATCGTATTGACGGCGCTGCTGGGGCTCATGATCTGGCTGGTCTCGGGCGAGCCCGAGCGCGAGCCGCTGCCGGAGCCCCGGGCCGAGATCGCGCTTCGGGAGCCCGAGCCGCAGCCCGGGCCGGCCCCGCCCGCGCGGCCGGCGGAGAGCCAGGCCGAGCCGAAGCAGGCCCCAGATCGGACGGAGATGCCGGCGGCGGGGGGCCAGCAGGATCCGGACGGCCCGGTCGAGGGGAGCATGCAGACGTGCAAGAAGCTGCTCATCAGGAGGGACTACGAGAGGGCCACGCAGTGCCTCTCGTCATACCTGGCCCGAAAGCCAGACGACGCCCATGCCTACCGGCTCCGCGGTGCCGCCCGCCTGCACCTGGGAGAGCGCGCCGAGGGATACTCGGACTACCAGAAGTGCCTGGAGCTCGATCCGGACGGCCCCTACGCGCGCGTCCTCCGGCGCATCCTCGACGAGTACGACGAATGGGCCAGCCGGACGGACCTTCCGCTGGACGGCAAGCGCGATCCGCGGGAAGGGGAGGGATGTCCAAGAGAGGTCGAGAGGCTGTACGAGGAGGCGTTCACGAGCCAGTATGCGGACCCGCAAGCCTCCCTCGAGAAGCTGCGCGAAGCCCTGAAGATGCTTCCCGATGACGAGATGCACTGCCGCGAGAGGATCGAGAGGCTGGTGGTGAGCATCGAGCTGCATCAGCGGTCGAAGGCCGGCGCCAGATGATCGAGGTGATCTGGGATCTCGTCGTCGAGCAGGGAGCCCGGGGCCAGCTCGAGCTGGCCTTCGGGCCCGGCGGCGCGTGGAGCGAGCTGGTCGCGCGGCAGCCGGGCTTTCGCGGCACCAGCCTGCTCAGCGACACGCGGGACGCGCGGCGCTTTTTGGTGGTCGAGCTGTGGGACTCGGAGGAGAAGCGGGCCGAGGCCCTGGCCGCGAGGCGCGACGAGCTCTCGCGCTTCGACGCCATGCTGGACGGGTGGACCGAGTCCCGGACCGAGCTGGGCGTCTTCGCCGTCAAGGCCCAGGGCACGCTTCGCCCCATCGGCAAGGCGCGCAGGCCTCGTTGAGACCGCAGGGAGTCTGATGTGCAGCCATCCCATTCGCAGAATCCCGGCGGCCTGCTCGGCGTCCAGCTGATCTGCGCAGGCGCGACCGTGCTCGTGGCCTCGCCCGGGCTGGCGGTGGTGATCGCGGACTCGATGCTGCGCGAGCAGGGTCGCATCCTGATCCCCGGGCTGATGCTGCTCGCCGACCTGTCTTTGTGGGCCTTGATGGCCATGCTGCCGCTGATGGTGGCCGCGCTCGTCTGGAGGGCGCGGGGGCGGATCCGGCAGCGCTCCGGCCGCTTCAAGGCGGTCTACTACGCGCTCTCGGTCGCCATCCAGACGGTCGTCTCGGCTGGCTTGATGGCGCTGATCTTCGCGCTCGGCCTGCAGATCTTCGAGCCGAGCTACCGGGGCGTGAAGCAGCCCAGCCCCGACGGCTCCCGGATCGCCTACCTGTATGGCGGCGGGCTCTTCTGCGGCTACACGATCTACGTGCGCCGCCCCGGGCAGCTCTCGCTGGAGGAGCTCTCGCACTTCACCACCGAGTGCGAGCTGTGCCCCGAGGAGCCGTCGCTGCGCTGGCGCGGGGAGGAGGTGGAGGTCCTGGATCCGACGACCGGCTTGCCGGTGCCCCGACGCGAGCTGGACTTTCGCCTGTTCTGAGACCGCAGGCGCGCGCGGCCTTCGACCTACCGGGACGGCGCCCGGATCTGGTACCATCGTCGGCGTCATGAGGTGGGTGTGGATCTCGATCGCGGGCCTCGTCCTGTCGGGGCTGCTGCTGCTGGGCATCTGCCTGGTGACGGAGGAGCAGGCCGGCGAGCCGCCGCCCGGGCCGGAGCCCGATGGCGCGGCCGTGGGGATCGAGCCGGAGCCCGCCCCGGTCGGGATCGCGGCTCCGCACGCCCCGCCCGAGCGGCCGGCCGAGTCGGACATGGCTCCGGCCGGGCTGGACAGGGCCCTCGATCCGACCGAGGTGATGCGCGTCCTGGAGGAGCTGGCCAGGGAGAAGCAGGCCCTGGATGCGTGGGACAGGCAGCTCCTCAGGGCGTGCGTGGGCATGTTCAAGCAGAGGCAATACGCCCAGGCCGAGGAGTGCTTCATCCTGAGCCTGGCCCGCAAGCCCGATGATGCCGATGCGTACCGGCGTCTCGGATCCACCAGGGCGATGCAGGGCAAGCGCGTCGAGGCCTACTGGGACTACCAGAAGGCCCTGGAGATCGATCCGGACGGCCCGTACGCGCCTGCGCTCAGGCAGATCCTCGACGACTACGACACCTGGGCGAGCGGCACCAGCCCGCCGGAGGATCGGGATCGCGAGCATCGGCAGAGGGCCTCGAGCATGGCCAGGCTGCTTGTCGAGAATGCGCAGGCCATGCAGAAGTCCGATCCGCAAGGCGCCCTGCGCAAGCTGCGGCTCGCCTCGAGGTTGGTATCCAGCGACGATCCGCTCGCGCAGGAGATCGAGAGGCTGATCTCGGCGATAGGCGATTGACAGGCCGCGCTGCCGGTGGTACCCGGAGACGATGAGCAAGCTGCTGAACAACTTCCTGGCCGCCGGGCTGCCGGCCGTGGTCGCGCTCTTCGGGCTGCTGTGCCTGCTCTACTGGTGGCGCCACCGGAAGGAGCTGAGCGCGCTCGCGGGGGGCGTGTTCGCGATCCTCTACGGCCTGGTCACCCTCTTCAACCTGGCCATCCGCAGCCAGGGGCGTTTCCTGGGCCGGTTCACCTGGGGGCCGAGGTACATCGAGGCGGAGTCGGTCGGCCTGGTGCTGCTGGCGCTCGCCTTCGTGTCGCTCTCGTGCTTCGTGGTGAGGCGAGGGGGCATGGGGCTCAAGAAGCCCCTGCTGATCCTCGCAGCTCTTGGCTTGCTGGTCGGCATCGGCCTGGCGCTGCTCGAGACCTTCGGCTGATCGGCCTTGACAGGCGGCGGCGGAACCTGTACAGATGTTCAGTATTCGCGAGCATGGGTCTGCGCGACCCGAAAGGAGAGGACCGTGAAAGACGATCGGACGAGGCACGGGGCGTTCAGCTGGTTCGAGCTGATGACCGACGAGGTCGATGCGTCCAGGGCATTCTACAGCCGGCTCTTCGGCTGGGAGCTCGAGAACATGCCCATGGAGCAGGGGGACTACTGGGTGGTGAAGGTCGGCGGCCAGGGTGTGGGCGGCATCATGCAGAAGCCGGCCCAGGCGGCCGGGGCGCCCAACTACTGGGCGACCTACGTCTCGGTCGACGACGTGGATCGAGTGGCCGACACGGTGAAGGAGCTGGGCGGGCAGGTGATCGTGCCGCCGACCGACATTCCCGGGATCGGCCGCTTCACGGCCTTCGTCGATCCGCACGGGGCGGTGCTGTCGGCCATCACCTACGTCGAGGAGCGACAATAGCCCAGGGCTTCGCCCTGAGCCGTATACACGTGTTTCGCTGACATTCCACATGGCATCACCTTGTAGGGGAGGGCTTTATGCCCTCCCGCAAACGCGACATGGCCTGATCGACATGACGACTGCAGAGAACGGGCGGGCATGAAGCCC
>JAFGRB010000181.1 GCA_016935365.1 Deltaproteobacteria bacterium | reverse complement strand
CTGTCGAGGAGAGCGAGCTTTCCGCCGGGGCGGAGCCGGCCGAGGAGCCCGAGCAGGGCGAGGAGCTGGCCGCCGAGGCGGAGCCTGTCGAGGAGAGCGAGCTTTCGGCCGAGGAGCCCGAGCAGGGCGAGGAGCTGGCCGCCGAGGCGGAGCCTGCCGAGGAGAGCGAGCTTTCCGCCGGGGCGGAGCCGGCCGAGGAGCCCGAGCAGGGCGAGGAGCTGGCTGCCGAGGCGGAGCCTGCCGAGGAGGAGCTGGCCGCCGAGGCCGAGACGGCCGAAGAGGAGCTGGCCGCCGAGGCGGAGCCTGCCGAAGAGGAGCTGGCTGCCGAGGAGGAGCTGGCTGCCGAGACCGAGACCGCCGGGGAGAGCGAGATTTCCGCCGGGGCGGAGCCGGCCGAGGAGCCCGAGCAAGGCGAGGAGCTGGCCGCCGGGGCCGAGACGGCCGAGGCGCCCCCGCCGGACCTGAACAAGCGCCCCATGAAGTGGTACGTGGTCCACACCTACTCGGGCTACGAGAACAAGGCCAAGAAAGCGCTCGAGGAGCGGGTCCGGCGCGAGCAGCTCGAGGAATACTTCGGCGAGATCCTCGTCCCCACCGAGGAAGTCGTGGAGATGAAGCGCGGCAAGCGCCGCACCTCCAAGCGCAAGTTCTTCCCCGGCTACCTGCTCGTGCAGATGGCCATGGAAGAGGCCACCTGGTACCTCGTCAAGTCCACCCCCAAGATCACGGGCTTCGTGGGCGGCTCCACCAAGCCCCCGCCGGTGCCGGAGCACGAGGTGAGCCGCATCTCGAGGCAGATGGTCCAGGGCGCCGAGCGCCTCACCCCCAAGATCATCTTCGAGAAGGGCGACTCGGTGCGGGTGGTCGACGGGCCGTTCGCCAACTTCAACGGCGTCATCGACGACGTGGATTCGGAAAAGGGCAAGCTGCGCGTCCTGGTCAGCATCTTCGGCCGCGCGACGCCCGTGGAGATGGAATTCGTCCAGGTCGAGAAGACCTGAGCAGGAGCGAGTGAGTCATGGCGAAGAAGATACTCGGTCAGATCAAGTTGCAGGTGCCCGCCGGGCAGGCCAACCCGTCTCCGCCGGTCGGGCCGGCGCTGGGCCAGCACGGCGTGAACATCATGGAGTTCTGCAAGGCGTTCAACGCCCGCACACAGAAGCAGACCGGGATGATCATCCCGGTCGTGATCACCATCTACCAGGACCGCTCCTTCTCCTTCATCACCAAGACCCCGCCGGCCTCCATCCTGATCAAGAAGGCCATCGGCCTGGAGAAGGCCAGTCACACCCCGGGCAAGGAGAAGGCCGGCCAGATCTCCAAGAGCCAGATCCGGGAGATCGCCGAGCTGAAGATGGTGGACCTCAACGCCAACGACGTCGAGGCGGCCATGCGGATCGTGGAGGGCACCGCCCGGAGCATGGGCGTCGAGGTGGTCAGCGGCTGAGATCCAAAGATAGAGCCAGGGCAGGAGTCGGGCGGTTTTTCGATCGCTCCGACGTCGGGACTGCCGGGAGGAAGACATGCCGAAACGAGGAAAGAAGTACAGGGCGAGCCGGGAGAAGGTCGACCGATTCAAGCGCTACTCCGTGGAGGAAGCGCTCGACATGGTCAAGCAGCTCGCCTTCGCCAAGTTCGACGAGACCGTGGACCTGGCGGTCAACCTGGGGGTCAACCCCAAGTACTCCGACCAGATGGTCCGCGGCGCAGTCGTGCTGCCGCACGGTGTCGGCAAGACGCTGCGCGTGGCCGTCTTCGCCAAGGGCGACAAGGCGAAGGAGGCCGAGGACGCAGGGGCGGACATCGTGGGCGACGAGGACCTGGCCGAGAAGATCCAGGCCGGCTTTCTCGACTTCGACAAGTGCATCGCCACGCCGGACATGATGAAGGTGGCCGGCAAGCTCGGCAAGATCCTCGGCCCGCGCGGCATGATGCCCAATCCCAAGGTGGGCACCGTGACCTTCGACATCGGCAAGGCCGTCAAGGAAACCAAGGCGGGCAAGGTCGACTTCCGCGTGGACAAGGAGGGCATCGTCCACGCACCGCTGGGCAGGAAGTCGTTCGAGAAGGACAAGCTCAAGGAGAACTTGGCCGCGCTGGTCGGCGCCCTGCTCAAGGCCAGACCGGCGTCTGCGAAGGGGCAGTACATTCGGGCTGCGACGCTGTCGAGCACCATGGGTCCGGGCATCAAGCTGGACGTGGCCGACTTCGCGGCCCTGGAATAGGAGTCGCAAGCTAGCAAGATGATTCCGGTCAGAGACAGCAGGTCCCGCCGAGCCGCCTCGCCGGGAGGCGCGCAAGGCAGGGGTAAAGGAGCCCCGGGGCTCCGCCCGCCGAGACAGGGAGACAGTCGCTTTTCTCGCGCATCGCTTTCCCTTCTCGCTACCGGAAGAGACACAGGCTTCTTCGATGGGAGCCGGGAAAGGAGGTGATGAGAAGTGGAAAAGGAAAAGACGAGCAAGGGCAGGCTCGAGCGCTCGAAGGTGGTCGAGAGCATCAAGGCCATGTTCGAGTCCTGCCAGGGTGGCGTGCTCACGGACTTCCGCGGCTTGAACGTCAAGCAGATCACCGAGCTCAGGCGGAAGTGCCGCGAGCAGAAGATCGCCTATCGCGTGGTGAAGAACACGCTGACCCGGCTGGCCGTCAAGGGCACGGCGTACGAGGGCCTGAGCGAGCTGCTGGTGGGTCCGACGGGCATCGCGTTCAGCTCCGAGGACGCCATCGCCGCGGCCCGGATGGCCTTCGAGTTCGCCAGGGACAACGAGGCGCTCAGGGTCAAGGGCGGCTTCATGGAAGGCAGCGTGCTCTCGGGGACCCAGATCGACGAGGTCTCCAAGCTCGGCGGCCGCAAGGACGTGCTCGCCAGGCTGCTCTCGGCGTTCAACGGACCGCCGCAGAAGCTGCTCGGCGTGCTCAACGCGGTCCCGCAGAAGTTCCTGGGCGTGCTCGAGGCCCGGGCGAAGAAGCTGGAAGAAGCGTAGCCGGGCGGTCGGCGCGGCCCCCGGCGAGAGAGGATTCCGGAAAAACAAGCAGAACGGTCCTGAGCGACCGGAGAGATTCGAGGAGAAGGGAAAATGGCAGATCTCACACGTGAACAGCTGATCGATCACCTCAGCCAGATGTCGGTCATCGAGCTGAACGAGCTGCGCAAGGCGCTCGAGGAGAAGTGGGGCGTCGAGGCAGCGGCCCCGATGGCCATGGCGGTGGCCGCCCCGGTGGCCGCGGCCGCCGAGGTGGAGGAGAAGACCGAGTTCGACGTGATCCTGGAGGATCATGGCCCGGAGAAGATCAAGGTCATCAAGGCCGTGCGCGAGCTGACGGGCCTGGGGCTCAAGGACGCCAAGGAGCTGGTCGACTCCGCCCCCAAGATGGTCAAGGAAGCCGTGGACAAGGGCAGCGCCGAGGAGGCCAAGAAGAAGCTCGAGGAGGCCGGTGCCAAGGTCGCCGTCAAGTAGTGCGGCCATAGACGTGCGCGAACCGGCGCCCTGCCACAGGCGGGCGCCGGGATCGCCGCCCCCGCGGGCAGGGGTGTTCCAAGCGGTTCCAACCCGGACCAGGAGCAGTGCATGGCCTCGGTGATCCAGAACAATTTCAGCCTCCGCAAGTCGTTTGCCAAGATCGATCAGATCGTCGACATCCCCAACCTGATCGACGTCCAGAAGCAGTCGTACCGGAAGTACCTCCAGGACGACATCCCGCCTGACCAGCGGGAGGACATCGGGCTGCAGGGCGTGTTCAAGAGCGTCTTCCCGATCAAGGACTTCAACGAGACCTCGTCGCTCGAGTTCGTCAACTACATCCTCGAGAAGCCGAAGTACGACGTGGACGAGTGTCACCAGCGCGGCATGACCTATGCAGCCCCGGTCAAGGTGGTCATCCGGCTGGTCGTCTGGGACAAGGACGAGGAGACGGGGACCAAGTCGATCCGGGACGTGAAGGAGCAAGAGGTCTACTTCGGCGAGATCCCGATCATGACCGAGCACGGCACCTTCATCATCAACGGCACCGAGCGGGTCGTGGTCAGCCAGCTCCACCGCTCGCCGGGCGTGTTCTTCGATCACGACCACGGCAAGACGCACTCGTCCGGCAAGCTGCTGTACTCGGCCCGCGTCATCCCGTACCGCGGCTCGTGGCTCGACTTCGAGTTCGACGTGCGCGATCGGCTCTTCGTGCGCATCGACCGCCGGCGCAAGCTGCCGGCCACGGTGCTGCTGCGCGCCCTGGGCTACTCCGACGAAGAGCTGCTCAACTACTACTACGACACGGAGTTCGTCCGCTTCGAGAAGGGCGGCAAGTACTTCAAGAGCATCAACTACGAGCGCCTGCCCGACACGCGGGCGGTGCGGGACGTGCGCGACCCGGAGACCCATCGCATCCTGGTGCCCAAGAACCGCAAGTTCAACCGGCGGGCCATCGATCGCTTCCGGGAGCTCGACCTGAAGTACCTGCCCATCCAGAAGGACGAGATCCTGGGCAAGGTGGCCGCCCACGACGTCATCGACGAGGAGACCGGCGAGATCCTCATGGAGTGCAACGAGGGGCTGAGCGAGGAGAAGATCGAGCTGCTCCGCAAGCACGGCATCGAGGAGCTCGAGATCCTCTACATCGATGGGCTCAACGTCGGCCCCTGGCTGCGCGACACCCTCCAGGACGACAAGATGAGCTCGCCCGACGAGGCGGTCGTCGAGATATACAGCCGCCTGCGCCCCGGCGATCCGCCCACGCTCGAGTCGGCCCAGAAGCTGTTTTTCAACCTGTTCTTCAATCCCGAGCGCTACGACCTGAGCCGCGTCGGGCGGCTCAAGCTCAACTACAAGTTCGGGCTGAACGAGCCGCTGGACAACGTCATCCTGACGAAGAAGGACATCCTGGAGACGGTCCGCTACCTGCTCAACCTGCGAGACGGCCGGGGCTCGGTCGACGACATCGACCATCTCGGCAATCGCCGGGTGCGCTCCGTGGGCGAGCTGCTCGAGAACCAGTACCGCATCGGCCTGGTCAGGATGGAGCGGGCGAT
The DNA here is from genome assembly GCA_016935365.1 of Deltaproteobacteria bacterium. Taxonomy (GTDB): domain Bacteria; phylum Myxococcota; class B64-G9; order B64-G9; family B64-G9; genus JAFGRB01. Next base: position 8,372 of record JAFGRB010000181.1, on the reverse strand, counting down.
CAAGGAGCGGATGAGCCTCCAGGAGATCGAGACCCTGATGCCCCACGACTTGATCAACGCCAAGCCGGTCACCGCGGTCATCAAGGAGTTCTTCGGCTCCAGCCAGCTCAGCCAGTTCATGGATCAGACCAATCCGCTGAGCGAGGTGACGCACAAGCGGCGGCTCAGCGCGCTGGGCCCGGGCGGCCTGACCCGGGAGCGGGCCGGCTTCGAGGTCCGCGACGTGCACAACACCCACTACGGCCGGATCTGTCCCATCGAGACGCCGGAGGGGCCCAACATCGGCCTGATCGCGTCCCTGTCCACCTACGCCCGGGTCAACGAGTTCGGCTTCGTGGAGACGCCCTACCAGGTGGTCAAGAACGGCAAGATGACCGGCGAGGTCCGCTTCTTCAGCGCACTCGAGGAGGAGGGCCACGTCATCGCGCAGGCCAACGCCCCGGTGGATGCGAGGGGCAGGCTGAGCGGCGATCGCGTCACCGCCCGCCACAGCGGGGAGTACGTGACGGTCGAGCCCCAGCAGGTGGACCTGATGGACGTGTCGCCCAACCAGCTCGTCTCGGTGGCCGCGTCGCTGATCCCCTTTCTGGAGAACGACGACGCCAACCGCGCGCTGATGGGCTCCAACATGCAGCGCCAGGCCGTCCCCCTGGTGCGGACTTGCTCTCCGCTGATCGGGACGGGCCTGGAGGCCATCGTGGCGCGCGACAGCGGGGTGTGCGTCGTGGCCCAGCGCGGCGGCGTGGTGGACTCCGTGGACGCCACGCGCATCGTCGTCAAGGCCACGGGCCACACGGGCGGCGACATCGGCTCCGAGGTGGATATCTACAACTTGATCAAGTTCCAACGCTCGAACCAGAACACCTGCTTGAATCAGAAGCCCATCGTCCAGCGAGGCGACAAGGTCAAGGCCGGCGACGTGCTGGCCGACGGTCCCGCGACCTCCAACGGGGAGCTGGCGCTCGGCCAGAACGTCACCGTGGCCTTCATGCCGTGGGGCGGATACAACTTCGAGGACTCGATCCTCATCAGCGAGCGGGTCGTCAAGGACGACTCCTACACCTCGGTGCACATCGAGCAGCTGGACTGCATCGCCCGCGACACGAAGCTGGGCCGCGAGGAGATCACGCGCGACATCCCCAACGTGGGCGAAGAGGCCCTGATGGACCTCGACGAGAGCGGGATCGTGCGGATCGGCGCGGAGGTCAACCCCGGCGACATCCTGGTGGGCAAGATCACACCCAAGGGCGAGACCCAGCTCAGCCCGGAAGAGAAGCTGCTGCGGGCCATCTTCGGGGAAAAGGCCGGCGACGTGCGCGACACGTCCCTGAGAGTGCCGCCGGGGATCACGGGCACCGTGATCAACGCGCGCGTGTTCAGCCGCAAGGGCGTCGACAAGGACGAGCGGACGCGGGAGATCGAGGACAGCGAGGAGGCGCGGCTGCTCAAGGATCAGAACGACGAGATCAAGATCATCACCGACTCGGCCCGCAAGAAGATCCACCGGCTGCTTGCCGAAACCACCGCGGCCGCCCGGATCGTGGACTCCAAGGGCAAGACGATCCTGTCCCGGGGCAAGGAGTTCGCCGAGGACGTGCTGGAGTCCCTGCCCGACACCTGCTGGTCGGATCTCAAGACCGAGGACGAGAAGACGAACGCCAAGATCGAGAGAGTCGTCGACAACTTCACCGAGCAGGTGGAGCTCGTCAAGATGGTCTTCGGCGACAAGATCAACCGGATGAAGAAAGGCGACGAGCTCCCGCCCGGCGTGATCAAGATGGTCAAGGTCTTCATCGCCATCAAGCGCAAGCTCTCGGTGGGCGACAAGATGGCCGGCCGACACGGGAACAAGGGCGTCGTCTCCCGGATCCTGCCCGAGGAGGACATGCCGTACATGCCCGACGGCACCCCGGTCGACATCGTGCTCAATCCCCTGGGCGTGCCTTCACGGATGAACGTCGGTCAGATCCTCGAGACCCACCTCGGCTGGGCGGCCCGGGAGCTGGGCCGGAAGATCCAGAAGATGCTCGAGGAGGGCGCCGGCGCGGACGCCATCCGCGACGCGCTCAAGAAGATATACGGCGACAAGGAGATCAGCGCCTTCATCGACCGGATCTCGAACGCGGACATCATCCGGCTCGCGCGGTCGCTGGAAGACGGCGTGCGCATGGCGACGCCGGTCTTCGACGGCGCGAAGGAAGGCGACATCCGCGGTCTGCTGCAGGCCGCCGGCTTGCCCGACCACGGCCAGACGATCCTCTTCGACGGGCGGACCGGCGAGCCGTTCCACAGCGAGGTGACGGTCGGCTCCATGTACATGATGAAGCTGCACCACCTGGTGGACGACAAGATCCACGCGCGCTCCATCGGGCCGTACTCCCTGGTGACGCAGCAGCCGCTGGGCGGCAAGGCCCAGTTCGGCGGACAGCGGCTGGGAGAGATGGAGGTCTGGGCGATGGAGGCCTACGGGGCGGCGTACTGCCTGCAGGAGTTCTTGACCGTCAAGAGCGACGACGTGGCAGGGCGCACCAGGATGTACGAGGCCATCGTCAAGGGCGAGCAGGTGCTGGAATCCGGTCTGCCAGAAGCGTTCAACGTCCTGGTCAAAGAGCTGCAGAGTCTGGGGCTCGACGTCGAGTTGCTCGAGGACGTCGAGGTCGGCTGACGCAGGGTCTGTTTTCGGAAAGGAGATCGTCTTGAAAGACATCTTCATCAATTTCTTCGAGAAACCGAAGGACCCTCTCAGCTTCTCGGCCATCCGGATCGGGCTGGCCAGCCCCGCCAAGATCCGCGAGTGGTCGCACGGAGAGGTGAAGAAGCCGGAGACCATCAACTACCGCACCTTCAAGCCCGAGCGGGACGGGCTCTTCTGCGCCAAGATCTTCGGGCCGGTCAAGGACTACGAGTGCAACTGCGGCAAGTACAAGCGGATGAAGCACCGCGGTGTGGTGTGCGAGAAATGCGGCGTGGAGGTCATCCTCAGCAAGGTGCGCCGCGAGCGCATGGGGCACATCAGCCTGGCCACGCCCGTGGCCCATATCTGGTTCCTCAAGTCGCTGCCCTCGCGCATCGGCACCCTGCTCGACATCACCCTCAAGGATCTCGAAAAGGTCCTCTACTGCGAGGCCTACATCGTGCTCGATCCGGGCGAGACCTCGCTCGAGAAGGGCCAGGTCATCGCCGAGGAGAAGCAGAACCGCTTCATGGAGGACTTCGGGCCGGAGTCGTTCCGGGCGGAGATGGGCGCCGAGGCCATCCACGAGCTGCTGCGCCAGGTCGACCTGGATCAGCTCGGCAGCTCCTTGCGCAAGGACATGCGGGGCGCCACCTCGGACGCCAAGCGCAAGAAGCTGGCCAAGCGGCTCAAGGTGGTCGAGGCATTCCGCCAGTCGGGCAACCGGCCGGAGTGGATGATCCTGGAAGTCATCCCCGTCATCCCTCCGGACCTTCGCCCGCTGGTGCCCCTCGATGGCGGGCGCTTTGCCACCAGCGATCTGAACGATCTCTATCGGCGGGTCATCAACCGCAACAACCGCCTCAAGCGCCTGCAGGAGCTGAATGCGCCCGAGATCATCATCCGCAACGAGAAGCGCATGTTGCAGGAGGCGGTCGACGCGCTGTTCGACAACGGCCGCCGGGGCAAGGTCATCACCGGCCCGAACAAGCGACCGCTCAAGTCGCTGTCCGACATGCTCAAGGGCAAGCAGGGCCGCTTCCGCCAGAACCTGCTCGGCAAGCGGGTCGACTACTCGGGGCGCTCGGTCATCGTCGTGGGCCCCGAGCTCAAGCTGCACCAGTGCGGCCTGCCCAAGATCATGGCCCTGGAGCTCTTCAAGCCGTTCATTTACAGCAAGCTCGAGGAGCGCGGATACGTCACGACCATCAAGAGCGCCAAGCGGATGGTCGAGCGGGAGAAGGCGGAGGTCTGGGACATCCTCGAGGAGGTCATCCGCGAGCACCCGGTCATGCTCAACCGGGCGCCCACCCTGCACAGGTTGGGCTTCCAGGCCTTCGAGCCGAAGCTCATCGAGGGCAAGGCCATCCAGCTCCACCCGCTGGTCTGCGTGGCGTTCAATGCCGACTTCGATGGCGACCAGATGGCCGTCCACGTACCGCTGTCGGTCGAGGCGCAGATGGAAGCCCGGGTCTTGATGATGTCGACCAACAACATCCTCTCGCCCGCCCACGGCAGCCCGATCATCGTCCCGACACAGGACATCGTGCTGGGCTGCTACTACATGTCGCGCGATCGCGTGTTCGCGAGCGGTGAGGGGAAGGTCTTCTCGAGCCCGACCGAGGTGCGCCAGGCATACGACAGCGGGAATGTCGACCTGCAGGCGCGGATCAAGGTGCGGATGGACGGTAAGCTCGTCGAGACGGTCGTCGGCCGGCTGATCATCTACGAGGTCGTACCGGAGGGCATTCCGTTCGAGTTCGTCAACCAGGTCATGGACAAGAAGACCCTGGCTCGACTGATCGACATCTGCTATCGCATGGGGGGCCAGAAGAAGACCGTGCTGCTGGCCGATCGCCTGCGGACGCTCGGTTTCAACTACGCCACCTACGCGGGGATCTCCATCTGCATGGACGACATGCGGATACCCGAGGCCAAGTCGAGGATCCTGGCGCAGGCGAACGAGGAGCTCGGCACGGTCGTCAACGAGTACACCGAGGGCCTGATCACCGACGGCGAGCGATACAACAAGGTCATCGATGTCTGGGCGGAGGCGACCGAGCGGGTGGCCGCGGAGATGATGCTGGGCATCAGCTCCGAGATCGTGGAGGGGCCGGACGGCGAGAAGCGCTCCATTCCCAGCTTCAACTCCATCTACATGATGGCCGACTCGGGCGCCCGCGGCTCCCAGCAGCAGATCCGCCAGCTGGCGGGCATGCGCGGACTGATGGCCAAGCCTTCGGGCGAGATCATCGAGACGCCCATCAACGCCAACTTCCGGGAAGGCCTGACCGTGCTGCAGTACTTCATCTCGACCCACGGCGCGCGCAAGGGCCTGGCGGACACGGCGCTCAAGACCGCCAACTCGGGTTACTTGACCCGCCGCCTGGTCGACGTCGCCCAGGACGCGACCGTGACCATGGAAGACTGCAACACGCTCGACGGCATCTACATGACGCCGCTGGTCGAGGGCGGGGAGATCATCCAGCCCCTGGCCGAGCGCGTGCTCGGTCGCGTGGCCCTGGACGACATCAAGGACCCCCTGACCGGCGAGGTGCTGGTGAGGGCCAACGAGGAGATCGACGAGCGGCTGGTGGAGCGCATCCGGGACGCGGGCCTGGAGAAGGTCCGCATCCGCTCCGTCTTGACCTGTCGCGCTCCGATAGGCATCTGTGCGAAGTGCTACGGGCGCGACCTGGCGCGCGGCATGCAGGTCAACATGGGCGAGGCGGTCGGCGTGATCGCCGCCCAGTCCATCGGCGAGCCCGGGACCCAGCTGACCATGCGGACCTTCCACATCGGCGGGACCGCCACGCGGCGGGCCGAGCAGAGCTCGGTCGAGAACCGCACCCCCGGTTACGTGCGCTACCACAACCTGCATGTCGTGTCCAAGAAGGAGGGGCGGCAGAGAGTCTTCGTCGTCATGAACCGCAACGGCGAGATCGCCGTGGCCGACGAGAGCGGGCGCGAGCGGGAGAAGTACCCCCTGGTCTACGGAGCCCGCTTGCTGGTCGAGGACGGGGCGAAAGTGGAGGCCAAGACGATCCTGGCCGAGTGGGATCCCTTCGCCATGTCCATCTTGACCGAGGTGGGCGGGCTGGTGAAGTTCGGAGACATCCTGCAAGGCGTGACCATGGAGGAGAAGACCGACGAGGTGACGGGTCTGATCAGCCGGGTCATCGTCGAATCCAAGGATCCGGACGCCCGGCCCCGGATCTCGATCAAGGACATCGACGATCCCAGGCGCACCCACAAGCTGCCCAACTCCGACACCATGGCGCGGTATCTCATGCCGGTCGGTGCCAACATCCTGGTCAACGAGGGCGATCGGGTGGAGGCGGGAGACGTGCTGGCCAAGATCCCCCGCGAGACCACCAAGACCAAGGACATCACCGGCGGCTTGCCGCGCGTGGCCGAGCTGTTCGAGGCCCGCAAGCCCAAGGACGTGGCCATCATCTCGGAGATCGACGGCCGGGTGCAGTTCGGCAAGGACCTCAAGGGCAAGCGCCGGGTCATCATCACCCCGGACATCGGCGAGCCCAAGGAGTACCTGATCACCAAGGGCAAGCACATCAGCGTCCACGAGGGGGATCAGATCCGCGCCGGGGAGCCGCTGATGGACGGATCGGCCAACCCCCACGACATCCTGCGGGTGATGGGCGAGAAGGAGCTGGCGAAGTACCTGGTCAACGAGATCCAGGAGGTCTACCGCCTGCAGGGCGTGCGCATCAACGACAAGCACGTCGAGGTGATCGTCCGCCAGATGCTCAGGCGCATCCGCATCAAGGAAGTCGGCGACACGAACTTCCTGGTGGACGAGCAGGTGGACCGCTACACCTTCGAGCGGGAGAACGAGCGGGTGCTGACGGAGGGCGGCCAGCCGGCCATCGGCGAGCCCATGCTGCTGGGCATCACCAAGGCGGCCCTGTCCTCGGACAGCTTCATCTCCGCGTCCTCCTTCCAGGAGACGACCAAGGTGCTGACCGAGGCCGCCATCCAGGGCAAGGTCGACTACCTCATGGGGCTGAAGGAGAACGTCATCATGGGGAGGCTCATCCCGGCCGGCACCGGCCTGAAGCAGTACAAGCACATGGGCATCGAGGTCGAGCGCATCGAGACGGCCGAGGAGGACGACGAGCTGCCGGCCCCGGCCAGCGCCTGATGGGCACCCTGCCATTTAAATCTTGTATTTCAAGCGCTTATGCTCGAGCCGGCCCGGGAGGGCCGGCTCGGCCCCGCCCCGTCTGTCCCGCGCGGGTAGCGCCTGCAGAAGCGGAAGAAAAACCTTGACATGCGCGCGGCGCATCTCTAATATCCAGCTTCCAAATTTCCGGGCGGCCCTTTGCTTTTGCGAGATGACGGGCGTGCCCGCAGGGCGAGAGAGGACGGGCAGATGCCGTCGATCAACCAGCTGATCCGCGCGAGCCGAAGAAGGATCAAGGCGAGGACCAAGGCGCCTGCCATGAAGGCCTGCCCGCAGGTCCGGGGTGTCTGCGTGCGCGTCTACACCACGACCCCCAAGAAGCCGAACTCGGCGCTGCGCAAGGTGGCCCGCGTGCGCTTGACCAACGGCTTCGAGGTCACCTCGTACATCCCGGGAGAGGGACACAACCTCCAGGAGCACTCGGTGGTGCTGATCCGCGGCGGCCGCGTGAAGGATCTGCCGGGTGTGAGGTACCACATCATCCGCGGCACACTGGACGCGGTCGGCGTGCAGAACCGCAGGCAGCGGCGCTCGAAGTACGGCGCCAAGCGGCCGAAGTAGCCGGGAGGGAGCATGCCTCGTCGTCGCGAAATACCCAAGCGCAAGATCAATCCGGATCCCAAGTACCACGACCGGCTGGTGGCCAAGTTCATCAACAACCTGATGGAGCGGGGCAAGAAGTCGCTGGCCGAACGGGTCTTCTACGGTGCGATGGACATCGTCGAGAAGCGCTCGAACGAGGATCCGCTCAAGGTGTTCAAACGGGCGATGGACAACGTCAAGCCCGTCTTAGAGGTCAAGGCGAGACGCGTGGGCGGCGCCACCTATCAGGTGCCGGTGGAGATCCGCTCCACGCGAAGGACCGCACTCGGAATGCGGTGGCTCATTAGCTATGCCCGCGCGCGGGGCGAAAAGACCATGATGGAGCGTTTGGCCGCAGAGGTCGTCGACGCGGCAAACAATCGTGGGAGCTCCATCAAGAAGCGCGAAGATACCCACAAGATGGCCGAGGCCAACAAGGCTTTCGCCCACTACCGCTGGTAGGGGCCCGGCCGGCATGGTCTTATCCATGGGTCTTTGATAATCCGAGTGGACGGGCGGGAGTCGCCCCGAAGTGGGCTCTCCCGACGATGAGCCACCGCGTCCGGGTTGGAATCGGACAACGAGCGGTCGCCAGTCCCCGGTCCCGCGTGACGCACGGGCCCGGGCAGCGCGCCGCAAGCGTCCTTCGTTCTTCACCACTCAAGCAAACCTTTCCGACTTGGGATGTACCGACACCGCGTGATCGCGGAGCGTGCACCCGGCTGTCATGCCTCCGGTGCGGTGGGCTGCTGTGCCCGTCGGCTCTGGATGGTCTGGCAAGAGCTGTGTGACGTTCGAAAACGTCAAGGAGCGAACGAGATGGCGAAGGAGAAATTCGTACGAACGAAACCGCACGTCAACGTGGGCACGATCGGCCATGTGGATCACGGCAAGACGACGCTGACCTCGGCG
>JAFGRB010000180.1 GCA_016935365.1 Deltaproteobacteria bacterium | reverse complement strand
TTTGGGTCACACGGCCAAAGGCCGTGGTATTCGCTCGCAATAATCATGCGCCCTGAAAGGGCGCGGCAATCTCGAGCCCTGTCCGAGACGCAGAATTGGCTGCGCCCCTCCAGGGCGCATAAATCATCTCACCTTCTTATACCTGGGGCTGAAGCCCCAGGCTTTATCCCCCCGCTGCTTCGCAGCGGAAAACCTTACGAAGGAAAAGATGCGTAGACGACCCAGGGCGAAGCCCTGGGGAGCAGGTGCGCGCGGGGGTCTCACCACGCCTCGAACGGGGTCTCCTCCGCCTCGGCCATGAAGAGATCGAACTCCTCCTCGAGCACCCGGCCCAGCGACTCGCCGGCCCGCGCCGGGTCCAGGCCGAGGCCGGTCTGCGGATCCTCGACCTGGCCGCCGGTGATCCGGGCCGCCGCCAGCGCGGCGCAGAAGGTAAGCAGCACGGCGGACGCCGGATCGCGGGCGCCGAAGGACAGCGCGGTGCTCTCCTCGCCGAGCTGGAGCTCGAAGCCGGTCAGCACCGGGCCGGTCTCTCGAAGCTGCTCCAGCAGATCGACGAGCGACTCGAGATCGGGCTCCGCGTCCGCCAGCGGGCGCAGCTCGCTCATCAGCGCGCAGTCCTCGCGCAGGGCGAGCCGCGCCGGGACGAAGCCACCCTCGTGGCCGGGTATCTCGACCCCGGGGTGGAGGTCGACCTCCAGGCCCATGCGGCCCAGTTCCTCGATCCACGCCTCCCGGCTCAGACCGTCCGCCCTTCCCGTGACGAAGAGATCGTAACTCATGGGCGCCGAGCATACCGCCCCGGGGGCGTCCAGCGCAACGCCCGTGGCGCCCCAGGGCCCTGCGTGCTAGCCTGCGTCCCATGCGCGCCGGACGCCGCATCGCGCTCCAGCTCGCGCTCTGGCTGGCGGCTTGCTCGAGCGCGAGCTGCTGGCACGTCTACTCCGGCAGCCGGGAGCCGGGCTGCAGGGACGGCCTGACGTACCTCGAGGCCGAGTACACCGGCGCCCACCGGCGCGAGCGCATCGACGCCAAGCACGGGGCGAAGTGCCAAAGCACCCAGCCGCTCGTCGGCTTCGCCCCCTGCGACGCGGGGCCCCACCCGGTCGTGATCTACGTGCCCGGCACGGTCCAGCCCCACGATCACGCCTTCATCCTCCAGGTCCTCGAGCGCCTGGCCAGGCGCGGCCACGCCGCCTTCAGCATCGGCTACGACAATTTCTGGCCGGGCCAGGACTGCGCCCGCTACCGGGCGCGGGCGAGGTGCATCTTCGACGCCGAGCTCGAGACCAGCGCCCTGTCCACGGTGTGCAGGCTGCCCGGCTGCGACTGCGAGCGGGGCGTGGCCGTGCTGGGCCACAGCCAGGGCGGCATGCTCGCCATCCTGGCGGCCGACTACGCGCCGGGCGTGCGCTGGGTGCACGCCATGGGGGTGACCGCCAACCCGCCGCCGACCGTGTCCGACCTCGACTGCGTCCTGCCGGGGACGCGCAAGCTGCCGGCCGGGAGGCTGCTCGCGGCCTGCGGGGAGTGCGATGCGCTCTTCGACGGCGGCAGGCTCAACTCCTGCGCCGGGCGCTCGCCGGGCGTCAGCCGCGGGCTGCGGAAGCTGACCGGCATCGCCTGCGGATCGGAGCGCGCCTGCGTCGGCCGGATCGGCCGCGGGCCGCGCATGGGCTGGATCAAGGTGCCCGGCTCGCGGCTGCGCGACAAGGAGGCGGATCACTGCTACATGTTCCACCAGGGCTGCCTCGGCCCGCCGGACCAGGACTGGATGAGCGATCCGTCCCTGCCCTGGGGCCTGCCCGCCCTGATAGGCGACCTGGAGCGGGCCTTCCGCTAGGCGCAGTGGCGCCCGTGGACGCTGAGCCTCCTCATCCGGCGCCGCCTGGCCCTCTCGTGGGCCCTGTGACGGATGGACTTCCGGCGATTCTTCTCGGGCTTGGTCGATTTCATGGCTCTCTCGCGCTTCGTGGGTCCGGGCAAGGCGGTATCAAGAAAGATGCCAGGCTCGGGCCCGCAGCTGTCGGCCCCGGAAACGGAGCGGAAAGGAGCGCGCCGCAGCCCGCGCCCGGCCACGAGCGGAAGCCGCGTTCCGAATCCGGCTTCCGAAACGACGGCCCCTGGAGTGGCGGTCGAGCCGGGCCTGGAGTACACTCGATGCAGATCGGCAACAAAAAGGAGTCTCCGCATGAATCGCCTTTTCGCCATCGCCCTGATCTCGTTCGCGGCGGGCTGCGGCTCGTCGGGCGGTCCGGCCCTCTTCGGCGGCTTCAGCCCGGCTGGCGGGTCGGCCCTGATCTTCGCTCCCGCCGTCTGCGACATCTCCTTCGTGGGCTCCTCGGCGGTCGCGGGCATCGCCCTGGACTTCACCAGCTACCAGGAATCCTGCGACGTGATCGACCAGACCCAGCTGTGCGGCAACAAGGCCAGCTCCACGCGGGTGCTGGTGGTCGTGCTCGCGGGCGAGGTGGGCGCTGCCGAGATCGACCCGGCCGGGCCGGGGACCTACTCCTACCTGGCCGATCCGCCCAGCGCCGCCTTCACGGCCGCCATGGCCGAGGCGGTCCAGGCCGACGAGGCCTGCGATCCGCTGCCCGGCACGTCGGCCCTCGACATGGTGAGCGGCAGCGTCGAGATCGCGAGCATGTCCGGCACCGCGGTCAGCGGCTCTACGAAGATCCACTTCGAGAACGGCGAGAGCTTCGAGCACAGCTTCGATCTGCCCATCTGCGAGGCCGAGATCGATCTATGCTCGCGCTTCGTGCCGTGCACCAACCACGTCTGCGTGCCCTGAGCACAGCCTGGCTCAATCCGCCAGGGGCAGGAAGAGCACCTCCTTGCGGCGCCGCGCATCGAAGACGTAGCGGATCGTCCGGCCGCCCTCGACCTGCTCGACCTCGACGTGGTATTCCGTGTTCATGCTTCCGCCCACCGAGGGCAGCTTCTCGTCCAGGGGCAGCAGGATGCGGATCAGTGCCTCCGCTCTCCCGGCGGCCTTGATAGAGCCCTCCGCGGCGGAGAAGCGCGCGAAGCGGATTTCGATGCTCACGTTCATGCACGGCGTCCCGCCGACCCGGTAGAGACCCTCAAGCTCGGCCGCGGCGGCGACGTCTTCCTTCTCGATCCGCAGCGGCACCGGGGACCTGAAGCCGGCGATGAGCCCGGCCGCGTCGGGCTTCCACCCATCGCCCACCTTTTGGGGTCCGTCCGGAGCGCAGGCCCGGGTGATGCTCATCGCCTTGTCGTCCTGGACCTGGATGGCGAAGCGCAGGATCCTCTCCAGCTTGCCCTCGACCGCCTCGCCCTCCAGGAGAATGGACCTCTCCGCGCCGTCGGGGTCCTCGGCGCTGATTACCTTGCCCGGGGCGACGGGGCTCCTGGTCCGGCCGTTCTCGGTGATCTCGAGCCTCATGACCTTGTGGCGCACCTTCTGCGGCAGGCCGGCCCTGTTCACCTTCAGCGCCTCGACCTCGGACTCGAAAACGAAGGCCGCCCGTACCGTCTCGCCAGGGACCGCCTGCCCGCCGGCGGAGAGCCGCTCGTCGATCGCACCTGTGGATCTCAGGCGGAACCTCCTGCCCACCGGGATCGGCCGTTCCAGCACCACCTCGTACGCCCTGCCCGCGGGCGCGTCCATCCGCTCGGGCGGGCCGATGGGATGCGGCGTCTCGCTGCAGCCCGCGAGGCACAGGGCCATCGCCAGGGCAGCCGGAGGTCCCGTCCGGATCGGACGTCGGCGATCGTTCACGGCGCGCCTCTCCTTTCCGGGAAACGGCCGGCAGGCAGGATCAGCAAGGCCAGCGTGCAAGCGAGGCCGAGGAGCAGGATCCAGCGCCACAGCCTCGCGGACAGGGGCCGGAAGTCCATCTGCACCTCGTGCATCCCCTTCTCGACGGCAAAGGCCCTCACCAGGCCGTTCGCGCGCAGCAGCTCGACCTCCTGCCCGTCCACCCGCGCCTGCCAGCCGGGGTACCAGGCCTCGTTGATCACGACGACGCCGGGCTCCGGGGCCAGGATCCGAAAGCGCAGCCTATCACGCTCGAGCGCGAAGCCCTCGGCAGCCCGGAGCACGGCCGGGGTCCGGGCATGGCGGCTCGCGCTCAGGACCCGGGCGAGCTCCGGGCTCACGCCGGGCCCGAGCGAGCCCCGGTCGATCACGGCTGCGGGCGCCGGGGCCAGCTCGCGGATCCGGGCCTGGGCCGCCGTCCGGCTCGCGGCCAGCTCGGCCTGGGAATACGGCACCCAGTAGGCCGCGGGCAGCGGCTCGGGTAGCTCGATAACGCCCTCGCCCAGGTCCACCGAGCCCGGCACCCGGACGAGCAGCTCCGCGGGCAGCGGCAGGAAGTGCCGGTTCCAGCCGTGGATGTAGTGCGGGCCCGTGAGCGCGTAGCGGACGTTGAACTGCTCGGCAAGCCTGGGATGCGCGCGCAGGCTCGAGAGCACGCGCTCGTGGGCCTTGAGCAGCAGCGGATCCTGGTAGCCTCGAAGCTCCCGGCGCCCGAGGCGGGTGCCCGAGCGGCAGGAGATGCCGAACTCGTCCATGCAGCGCCAGTCGTTCTGCAGATCGCCGAGCCTCGCGAGCACGGCCTCGGCGCGCTCGCGCGCAGCGCCCTTCGGCATGCGGCCCGGGACGCTGTGCCTCTCTGCGGGCAGGGCCTGGCCGAGATCCACGGGCAGGAGCACCGCGCAGGCCGCGGCCAGGACCAGCCCGGCGAGCGGCGCGCGGGGCCCGAGCGCCGAGGCGGCCAGCCAGACCGCGGCCATCAGCATGAGCGCGGCCGGGCCGAAGCCCGGCCCGAAGACCAGCCAGGCCGCGCCGGCGAGGGCGAAGGCCCCGGCCAGCGGCCAGCGTACGCGCGGCCGCCGCTGCAGCCAGCCCGCGGCCCTCAGGCCGGGCAGCGTGCTCAGACCGCAGGCGCAGAGGCCCGCCGCCGCCGGGCCCAGCCAGGCCTCGTAGCGGTGCGGCAGGCGGAAGAGCGAGACGCCGGGCAAGAGCTCGCAGGCCGGGCCGAAGAGCAGGCCGTGCTCGCCGAGGGCCATGAGCACGGAGAGGACGAAGATCCCGGCGAAGAAGAAGCGCGGCACGACGGGCGTCTCGGCGGGCGGCGCAGGCGCAGCCCCGGCGCCGGGAAGACCTGCCCGCGCTCCGGCTGAGCGCCAGCGCAGGGGCCACAGCCCCAGTACGGCCAGGAAGACCGCCGCGAGCCCCGTGTAGAGGTGGTTGCCCGGAAGCGGCCAGACCAGGCCCCAGAGCTTGCCGGGCTCGAGCCCGCCCGCGGCGATCGACGCGCAGGAGCTGTCCGCCTGGACCGACAGGCCGGCGAGCTCGACGCCCGGAAAGAGCACCGCCCCGCACAGGCCGAGCGCGAGCAGCGCGGCTGCGGCCAGCGAGAGCCCGGCCGGCGCGAGCATCGCGCGCCGCTCCGCGCGCCAGATCGTCACCAGGCGCCAGAGCAGGTAGAGGCCGGTCAGGGTCCCGGCCTGCCACAGCGCCGGCGGCGAGCCCGCCCAGGCGCAGAGCGCCGTGGCCGCGGCCAGCCAGGCGCCGTCTCGCATCCTCCGCCTCTGCGCCAGCCCCTCGGCCGCCCAGAGCATCAGCGGCATCCAGGCCAGGCCCCAGGTGAGCAGCAGCTCGAAGTTGTGGCGCATGAAGGGCGCGGCCTGGAGCACGACCGCCCCGACCATCGAAGGCCCCCAGCCGAAGCGCAGGCGCCTGAGCCAGGCCAGGCCGAAGAGCCCGGCCAGCACGAAGCCCAGCGCGCAGCGCGCCTCGGCCCAGCCCAGCCCGGGCGAGGGCCCGGCCAGCGCGCAGATGGCCCAGTGGAGCGGGTGGTAGATGCCGGCCTGGGGATCGGCGAAGTACGGGTAGCCCGCCCGGTCGTAGGGGTTCCAGGCCGGGAGCTCGAGCTCGTGCAGGCTCGAGCAGAGGTAGACCAGGTCGGGCCAGTACTGCTCGGGCACGTCCCACTCGAGAAAGCGGGGCTCGCCTGTGAGCTGCCCTCGGACCAAGGGCCAGAACAGAAAGGCCGCGCAGCCGAGCACGGCCAGGACGGCCAGGACAGGCCCTGCGGAGCGAAGGGCTCTGCCGGCCGGAGCGGGGCTCATGGGCCCGCCCCGGCCCGCTGTCCGTACAGCGCGAGCGCCCGGGCGTGGCCGAGCTGGAAGCGCTCGAGCAGCTCGAAGCCGCGCGCGGCCGCCTCGGCCCGCAGCGCCTCTGCGTGGCGCGAGCCCTCCGCGCACAGCACCAGGTCGATCCGCGGGCGCGGATCGCGCTCGCGCCAGGCGTCGATGTGCAGCGCCGTCTGCGGCCGGCCCACGTAGCCCAGGTAGGGATGGCGGAGCTCCACGGTCATGGGCCAGGAGCTGAGCACCGTCAATTGCCCGCCGCGCGCCTCGATGGCCGCGGCCGCCTGCTCATGGGTGGCGATCACGTCCGCGTAGGCGAAGGTCAGCTCGGCCCGGTCGGGCGGCGCGGCCGCATACAGGCCGCACAGCCCCAGGATCCAGGCGCCGGCGATCGGCGCCCAGCGCGCCCAGCGCCACCAGGCGCCGATGGGCAGCTCGAGCGCGGCCGGGTGCAGCAGGGCCGCGCAGGCGATAACCAGAAGGCCCGGGTGGGCGGGCAGGGCGTAGCGCTCCAGGTAGAACATCTTGGCGAAGAAGACAGCGTTGCCGAGCACCAGCAGCAAAACGGCCACGGCCACGCTCGAGCGCCGCGGCCGCGCGCGCGGCCCCGCGGCCTCCGGCTCCGGCCGCCCGCATATCCTGCGCCAGTCCGGCACGAGCAAACAGGCCAGAGCGAGGCCCGCCGCCGCGGCCATCAAGAGCCAGCGGCCGTGCCAGAGCACCAGAGAGGGGAAGACCGTCAGCACGTCCTCGGCATAGAAGGGGCGCTGCCAGAAGAGGTTCTGGTGGTGGGGAAAGATGAAGTAGCCGGCCAGGAGCTTCTGCCAGACGAAGAAGGCGGCCAGGGCGAGCGCCGGGCTCAGGCAGATGCCGATCCCGGCCCAGGTCCGCGCCTTGCCGAGCGCCCTGTCGCGCAGCGCCTCGATCCCGAGCGCCCCGGCCAGGGCCAGCGGCACGAAGAGCCCGGTCTCCTTGACCAGGACCGCGAGAGCAGAGGCCACCGCCGCCAGGACGAGCCGGCCGCGGGCGAAGAGCCACAGGGCCAGGGCCGCGAGGCTGCAGAGCGCGATCTCGGGCAGCAGCATGGCGGCGATGGACGCGAAGAGCGGCGTGGCCGCGAGCAGGGCCGCGGCCGCGATGCCCGCGGGCCGGCCCCAGGTATCCCGGCCGAGCAGGTAGGTGCCGAGAAGGGCAAGCACGGCAAAGGGCAGCACGAGCAGGTGGCCGGTGGCCGGCCCGGGGCCGAAGACCGAGAAGGCGATGCCGGCGAGCAGGTAGAGCAGCGGCGGGTGGCCGCGGGAGTAGTCGTCCGGAAAGACGCCCGGCCTGATGTCCAGGCCGTGCTCGGCCACCCACCTGGCGCCCGGCGCGTAGACGTCGGCCTCGTCCCAGTAGTAGGGCAGGTCCACGGGCCCGGCCCGCACCACGAGCAGCCACAGGGTCGCGAGGAGCGCTGCGATGCAGACCTCGAAGCGGACGAGCCCGGCCGCGACCGGGTGGCGCCTCTCGCCCGCCGGCGCGGGCGCTCCGTTCAGGTGACCTCCACGCCCTCGGTCCAGCTGCCCAGGTCGGGGCCGTCCGCGGCCAGCGGCGCCGGGTAATGCAGCCCGGTGCGGGCCACGGCGCCGAGGGCGGCGGTCTTGAGGCAGCCGAGGCCGTAGCGCACGCCCACGTCGGCCGGCATGGTCTGCATGCCGTCGAAGTAGTGCGCCGGGCAAGAGATCTCGCCGATCCGGTAGCCGTGCAGCAGGGCCAGGGCGATGGTCTCGGAGTCGAAGTGGAAGCCGTTCGACAGGCCGGCGAGCGGCATCTCCGAGAGGAAGCGCCTGGAGAAGGCCCGGTAGC
>JAFGRB010000179.1 GCA_016935365.1 Deltaproteobacteria bacterium | reverse complement strand
TGACATGGCAGGACTTCCACCTGCTGGATTGTGGCCTTGTCGGCCGCTACAATAAAGCCTGGGGCTTCAGCCCCAGGTTCAAGAAGGCAAGAAACATCTATGCGCTCTGAAGGAGCGCTGCTACTCCAGTATCTCGGCTGCTCCATCTTGCCACGCCCTTACAGGCGCATGATTCTTCTATCACCGATTTCCTGTGGCTAGAGCCACAGGCTATACCCCATCGCTGCTTCGCAGCGAAAACCCGGATCAGACCCCCATCCGACTGAGCTGCTTGCGCTGCGTACACGCATGTAGTATTTTGTCCACATGGACTTCGTCTGGGACGCATCCAGCCTGATCCTGCTGGCCAAGACGACCGTGCTGCGGGAGCTCGGCACCGGAATCGGGATCATCATCTCACCCGAGGTGAAGTCCGAGTGCCTCGCCAAGCCGACCTTCGATGCCGCGCTGATCGAGGCGCTGATCGACGAGGGGCGTATCCAGATCGAGCGCCCCGTCCCGGCGAGAGCGGTGCGCAAGCTGATGCGCGACTTCAGAATCCAGCGCGGCGAGGCAGAGGCCCTGTGGCTCGCCCGATCGAGCGACCGGCCTCTGGCGGTGGACGACGGTCCGACCATCAAGGCCTGCCGCATTCTCGGAGTTCCATTCGCCACGGCGCTGCACTTCCTGATACGACTTCGATCCGAGGGCCGCCTGGATCACAGGACCGCCCTGGTCAAGCTCGACAAGCTGGTCGCCTGCGGCCGCTACGGCCGGCGGATCGTCGAGGACGCCCGCAGGCGTCTCGAGGAGGAGTAGACATGGGTGTCATCAGCCTTCGACTGAAGGATCGCGATCTGGCGCGCATCGAGGAGCTGGCCGAGCTGCAGGGCAAGGATCGCTCGACGGTGGCCCGCGAGCTGATCGAGCAGGGCTGGGAGCTCATGATGGTCCGCCTCTACAAGCTGGGAAAGATCTCTCTGGCCGGCCTGGCCGCCAAGCTGGACTTGTCCGTCAGCCAGGCGCTCGACCTGCTGACCGAGATGGGCATCGAGTCGCCCGTCGAGTTCGACGACTACCTGCAGGGCTTCGAGTGCTTCCGCTGACCGAGATCGGGCTCTACGGGGCTTCGCCCTCGAATGCCGAGGAGCTGTCATGGCGAGAATGCTGCTGGTTTCCTGGACGGCGCTGGCGCTCGGCGCCGCCGGAGCTCGGGCCGCGGAGCGGGTCTACGTGCTGGTGCTGGACGAGGTGGGCGAGAAGGTGAGCCTGGAGGACTGGAGCCGGCGGCACGCCAGGGCCCTGGACGAGGCGGGATCCGCCTTGCGCTTCGCGGCCGGCTACCCCCGGCTCTCGACTCCGGACGAGCTGCCGCGCTCGGCCGGCAAGCTGCGCGTGCTGGCGGGCGTGTGCGACAAGCAGGCCTACCGGCCGGCGCTGGACCTCCTGCGCCGGCACTTCAAGGACGCCTATGTCCTGCCCGCCCGGGCCGCCCTGCCCATGGCCTGTCCCTGCCCGGGGCAAGACGGCCGGGCGGCCGCGCCCCCGCCGGCGGCGGGATCTCCCTGGCCGGGCAGGTACAAGGCGCTCGCGGCCGGCTACTTCCACACCTGCGCCGTGGAGAAGGACGGCCGGGCGGTCTGCTGGGGCTACGACCAGCTGGAGCAGTCCAGCCCGCCTGCGGACGCGCGCTTGAAGTCCGTGTCCGCCGGCATGTACCACTCCTGCGGCCTGACGGATGCGGGCCGGGCCGTCTGCTGGGGGTCGGATCACGGCCCCTACCCGGGCAACGCCACCCCCAACCTGCCCGCCCCTCCCGAGGATGCCTTCGTGCAGCTGAGCGCCGGCGAGGCGCACAGCTGCGGCTTGAAGGCGGACGGCAGCATCAAGTGCTGGGGCAACAAGACGCGCATCGGCGATGGGCCGGCGGGCACGGGCTTCAGGCTGGTGCGGGTGGGCTGGGGCCAGGCCTGCGCCGTCAAGAAAGACGGGCGGCTGCTCTGCTGGGGAGGGCCCGAAGACGTGAAGTCCGGGGGCAACACCGACGACGCGTTCTGCAAGGACGTCGCCGTGGAGATGGGCGTGCTGGATGCGAGAGAGGCCCTGCTGCCGCGGAGGCAATCCTACGCAATGGACCCGCCGGCCGAGGCCTTCTCCGATCTGGGGCTGGCGGACGAAATGGTCTGCGGCCTGACGGAGCAGCGCGAGCTGCGCTGCTGGGGCTCCATGGGCACCGGCGACGGCTGCTCCATCGACATCGAGCAGGTCAAGGGCAGGCCCGGCGGCGAGATCGCGCAGGTGACGGTGGGCCTGGACCACGCCTGCGCCCTGCTCGCGGACCAGCGGGTCGTGTGCTGGGGGCAGAACAAGTCGCCCGAGGGCAAGTACCTGTACATCAGCTCGGGCGGCTTCCACGCCTGCGGCATCCGCCTGGACGGCGAGGTCCACTGCTGGGGCAGCGACCAGTTCGGCCAGCTCCGGCCGCCCGACCGGGCTCCGTAGCCTTCTGCATGGGCTTGGCGATGGGTATTCGGAAGCCCCCTCCAAAGGGGGCTTACACGCTTGGAAGGCCCCGTTGGGGCCGCCACTCTCAGTCGTCGAGATCCAGGTGT
>JAFGRB010000178.1 GCA_016935365.1 Deltaproteobacteria bacterium | reverse complement strand
TTCCACAAGGGCCCACCGTCACTCGTGTAAGCCCCCTTTGGAGGGGGCTTCCGAATACCTCGCCCTCTGGGCGAGGTTGATTATTCCGGGTGGAGCTTGTCGTAGATGAAGCAGCACAGGTTGTAGATGGCGAAGCCGAGCCGGCCCTCGAAGGTCAAGCCCTGGGGGCCCACGCCGACCGATGTGGTGTTGATGCGGCCGAAGTAGAGCTCCTCCTTGCTGGCGACGTCGAAGAGCCTGACGCGGACCCAGATCTCGTCGAAGCCGCCGGTCACGGAGTTCCACTTCTTCGCGATCTGCTCCACGTCCAGCTTGATGTAGAGATCGCCCTGGGTCGGAAAGCTCTCGTCGCCCGGCCCTGCGAAGTGCAGGGTCTTGTCCGGAAAGACTTCCTTCATGTAGGCCTGGAGGCCGTTGATGTTCTCGTCCTGGATGACCTTCGCCCACTCGTCCTGCGAGCCGTAGCCGAACTTCTCCCAGTCCGCCTCCTTGAGGTCGAGCCAGCTCACGTAGAAGCTCTGATAGGCCGTCGGATTCTTGGCCTTGCTCGGGGTCTCGTCGTGGATGTAGTACCTGCTGGCGCAGGCGGGCAGTAGAAACGCGAGGCCCAGCATCGCGGCCAGGCTCTTGGCTCGGCTTCTCATGGCAGCTCCTCCTCGGCCCTGACATCGTACGAGCGGGCGGTCGGAAAGTCCATCCCTTGACAGCCCGCCTCGAAAGCACGAGCTTTGTAGGGCACCGGGAGGAGAGAGATGAGCTGGTACTGGATCCTCGTCATCTTCGGCGCCTGGGTGCTGCTCCAGGCGGTCATCCTGCCCAGGCTCGGTGTGCCCACCTGACTGAGCGGAGCCTGCAGGCCCGGCGGGCCTGACGAGAAACGATCTTCGACCGAGCGCGACGAGCCGCCGTGACGGGTGAGCGCATGGATCGAGCGCGGGGCCGAGGCGAAGGGCGGATCGCGGCCGCTCTGCTGGCCGGGCTGCTGCTGTCGCAGGCCGCCTGCATCCCGATCCGCATGCAGAGCACCTGGGGCCCGGGGCCGATCCCCTCCGGGGACGAGCTCCGCTTTCCCTCCCTCGAGGAGGAGGGCTTCGACATGGCCTTCGGGGGCGCGATGGCCTTCTGCCTGGCGCTCGTCCTGGGCCGGGTGCCCCTGGCCGTGGCCGGGGACGACGGCGCGCTGGCCGTGCCGCTGGTGGGCCAGTTCATCCACCTGGATCGCTACACGCGGACCATGGAGGGCTGCTCCAACTTCGGCATCCTGATCCCCATCCTGGGCTCGGCCATCACCGCGATCGAGATCACCGGGATCGTGCTGTTCTTCGTGGGCATGGCAGAGCCCGACAGAACCCCTCCCCCGTAGCCTGGCGATCGCGTTTGGGTGCGCGAAGTGCCTCGGGGCGTAGGGGCGTGGTTCATCCACGCCCGCACGCCGCTTCGCGCCTGCGGGCGGGCATGAAGCCCGCGCCCTACAACGTAGCGAGGAATGCGTCGATCAGCCGCGCTCGGGCCGGGGGGCTCTAGCGCTGCGCTCTCGAGCGTGTGCCAGCGCCAGGAGGGCGAGCAGGCAGAGGAGGCTCGTGCTCGCGGGAGCGCTCGCGCAGCTGCAGCCGCCGGGCTCGTCGGGCTCGGCGCCGTCGTCCGCGCCGCTGCTTCCGTCGGCGGCGTCGGCCGGCGGGGCGCCGGCGTCCGGGCCCGCGTCGGCCGCGCCGGCGTCGCTGCCGCCCGCATCGCTGCCGCCCGCGTCGGCTGTGCCGGCGTCGGTGCCGGCGTCGGGCTCGACCGCGCAGCCCTCGTCGGTCTGGCCGTCGCAGTCGTCGTCGATGCCGTTGCAGCGCTCGGGCGCGCCCGGGAAGACGTCCGGATCGCCGTCGTCGCAGTCCACGTCGGCCCGGTACCCGTCGCCGTCCGCGTCCGGATAGGGATCGACCTCGATCTCGACCCAGCAGCGATCGCCGAAGCGGTGGGTGCCGTAGCGATCCATGCGCCAGTAGCCGACGTAGCTGCCCTCGGCGAGCGGCGCGGTCATGGGCACCTCCCAGTCCCATGTCCCGCCCGGGGCCACGGACGCGCCCTGGGGCAGCAGGGTCTGCTCGGGCGCACCGAACGGCTCCTCCCCGTCGAAGGTCCACAGGTAGCTCGCCCCGGGCGTCCAGGTGGTGTTGCCGGTGTTGCGCACGGTCCAGCGCTTGACGAAGCCCGCCCCGGGCGAGAAGTGCGTGCCGTCGGGCACGCTCTCGGACACGAAGGCCGCGTCGTCGCGCTCCGGGGGCGGGCCGTCCGGGTCGTAGATGAAGCCGCCGGTGGCGAAGCCCGCGGGCCGGTTGCGCGCGTGGGTGCCGCAGGGCCCGCCGCAGTACTGCTCGGTGGAGTCGAAGCTGCCGTCCGGGTAGGCGGTCACTACCCAGCCCACGTGGCCCCAGTCGCTGCAGGCGGCGCTGGGCTCGCAGACGAAGATCGACCCGTCGGCCGGATCGGCGCCGGTGGGGTAGCCGCGCGAGTCCGCCTGGTCGTCGAAGTACTGGGCGTCGGTGCACCACTCGAGCGCCCGGCCCCACTCGCAGCAGGCCATGTGCCAGGCGTGCCAGACGCAGTTGCCGCAGGTGCCGTCGCAGCAGATGCAGAAGTTGTCCGCGCCGCACTGGCAGGTGTCCTGCTCGCCGCCGCACTCGTAGACGGCCCGCGCCGTGCCCGGCAGGCAGGCGAGCAGGGCCGCCAGCCCCAGCATCCCGGCTCTCGGTTTCATGGCCGGACCCCCTCGAGCCCGTACACCCACAGGCTGCCGGTGCGCCAGTCGCTGCAGGCCACCCGCGCGCCGTCGGGCGAGACCGCGGGCTGCATCTCCGCGATCTCGGGCGTGCGGGTGAGCGGCTGCGGCTCGCGCGCGCCGGGCGCCAGGACGAAGAGATCCGAGGCCGCGATGACGATCCGCCCGTCCGGGCCCCGGGCCGCCTCGGGCCGGCAGAAGACCAGGCCCCCGCCCGGGGTCCAGGCCGGCTGGGCCCCGGGGACGCGGAGCTCGACCGCCCCGTCCGTGCGCTGGACCACCAGCGTGGCCGCGCTCAGGTGGCCCAGGCAGTAGGCCACCCGGGAGCCGTCCGGCGAGGCGGCCGGCGCCCAGGCGTCCTCGGCCAGCAGGCCTCCGCCCGCGAGGATGCGGCCGCGGTAGGCCTCGTAGCGCAGCTCGCCCGCCCGGCCGTGCTGCGAGCGCTCGGCCGGAGCGGTCTCGGCGCGCGTGAGACGCGCGGCGTCCAGGTCCAGCGCGTACGCGCCCGCGCCACCGAGCCCGGCGCACTCGAGCCGGCGCCCGTCCGCGGACCAGCGGGGCGAGACCAGGAAGGGGCCGGCCGTCCCGTCGTGGACCCGCACGGGCGTCCCTTCCGGCTGGCAGGCGCATGCGAGCATCAACAGGGCCATCACGGCGATCGTCGTTCGCATGGGCCCATTGTGCCCCCGAACGCGCGCTGGCGTCAAAAGGCTTTTGCCTGCGGGTCTCGGGGTGTAGGCTCCGAGCTGCGTGAAGACGTGGATCTCGAAGCTCGAGGCGGAGATCCGGCCTCAGCTCGCGTCGCTCGCCGAGCGGATCGAGCGCGCGTTCCCGCGCGTCCGGGTCTCTGTCGAGTCGCACTACAGCGGCCCCGCGCGCTGGGGGCTGTACCTGAGCTGCCTGTTTACCGATGCCGGGCCGGATCAGGTCGATCAGCTCGACCTGGGCATCGAGCTCTGCGAGCGAGGAGCCGCGCCCGGGCTCAACGCGGATCTCTGCTGGGGGCACCCGTCCGGGCGGGTCGAGCTCTGCCTGACAGAGGACTGGGCATCTCCCCGGGACTGGCCCGCGGCTGACGAGGAGAGCATCGAGCGGCTGCGGGCCTTTCTGCCGGCCCTCTTTCGCGATCTCGAGCGGCTGCTCGCGGCCGGGCCCGTGGACGTCACTTCTTGCCGGGGGCCCTGAAGAGGAAGGGGTAGCGCACGCTGACCGTGCCGCCGCCGCGCGGGGCCGGGAAGACCCAGGTGCGCACCCGGTCGAGGATGCAGCGCTCCATGTCGCTTCTGCCGAGCGTGCTGTGCTGCAGGCCGACCCCGGCCACGCGCCCGTCTCCCTCGACCGTGAAGCGCACCACCAGCTTGCCCGAGAGATGCGGCTCGCGCGTGAGCGCCTGCCCGTAGCAGTAGCGGATCTGGTCGCGGTGCGAGCGGATGATGCGGCGGATCGTCTCCCGGCTGAGCGGCCCGACGATCTCGAGCTGGCCGGTGTGGATGGCGACCTCGCGCTCGGGCCGGCCGCGATGCTGGCGGCGGGGTGCGCGGCGGTAGTCGGGATCGCCCGCCATCCAGCCGCGCGTGTCCAGATCGCCGATGCCGATCGTGACGCTCACCCCGCCGCCGCCCGGGCCCGGGCCGCGAAGCCCCTGCCCGCCCACGCCGCCGCTCTCGCCCGGGGGCCCTCGAAGCCCGCCCAGGGCGCTCTCGAGGTCCGAGCCCAGGCTCTCGGTGTCGAGCCCCAGTCCCTCGGGCTCGCCGGAGGCGCGCAGGGCGGCCAGCAGGCCGCGGGAGCCGAGCTCGTGTCTGTCGCCCTGCCCGCGCACGGCCCGCCGGCGTCCGATGTCCGGCTGGCCCCGCTTGCCGGCCTTGCCCTCGGCGCCGCGGTGCCTGGCCGCCTGGGCGCGGAACTTCGGCTCCAGCTCGGCCGCGAGCGTCCTGCGAAAGCTCAGGTCCACGGGCTCGGCCCGGTGGCGGTCGAGGAAGAACTGGACATAGCGGTCGGGCACCCGCGAGAGCTCCCGCTCGGAGGCGGCCACGCTCGCCGGCCGCAGGTGGAAGGTGGCCAGCAGGGCGAGGAAGGCCGCTGCGACCACGGCCAGCACGTTCGGGTAGCGGGTCTCGATGCGGTCCAGCCAGGGGGTGCGGACCGCATCGGGCTTGCGGACCAGGCGGAGCTCGAGCTCGAGCCCGCCGAGCGAGAGGCGGGCCGAGGCGCCCGGCGGCACGATCAACGTTCGGCAGCCAGGCTGGTCTGCGTCCCGGATACACCACCTCGCCGCGCAACTCGGCGTCGCAGGGCCGAAGTCGATGCTCGACGTGGAGGGCCACGCCTCCGCTCGACTTCGGCCCCGCTCCTTGATCTGCACGGCGATCTGGCGTCCCGGAAAGGAGGGAGATCCTGGGTCCGCCGAGCTGAGCGCGGCGGCCTCGTCCAGGTCGACCGTCCGGCCGTCCTCGAGCTGCAGGCAGAGCAGCCCCTTCGGCGGCACGCACAGGCGCAGCTCGGGCGGCTCGCCGTCTGCGGTCGGGATCAGCCGGGCCGCGGTGAAGAGCGGGCCCGGCAGCCGATCGGCGGGCACGAAGAGATCGGCTTCCTCGCCCTCGCCGATGCGCAGGCTGCGCGCACCGGGCGCGAGCTGCCTGACGTCCAGGACGCGCTCGCCCCAGCGCAGCTCGATCTGCAGGCGCCAGTCCGGCTCGGGGCCGGCTGTGGATCGGGCTTCGGCTCTCGACATGGCACACCTCCACTCCTCGGACGCGAGGGTCCACAGGCGTCCGCAGGCACCGGGTCATGCGTCTCGCGAAGACCGGGCCATGGATGGGTTCCCGGCCGGTGACGGAGGCTTGGACACGCCGGGGGCGGATCGGGTTCCAAGGGGCGCGCTCCATCTTGCTGCGCCCTTACAGGGCGCTTGAATGGATGTCACGCTGAAGACCCAGGCTATATCCCCCCGCTGCTTCGCAGCGGAGAAGTGGGAGCCGCCTTGTACAAGAGCGCGGCGTCGAGCAGCCGCGCGGACGCCTCAAAGCGCTGGGCGGAGGCCGGCGTCGGTCAGCAGGTAGATGGCGAAGCTCGCCAACCAGTGCTCGCCGCCGTAGCCCGAGCCCTCCATCTGCTCCAGGCCCGCGGCAGCGTGGATGCGGGCCAGGCGCTCGAAGACCGGCCGGCGCGGGTCGCTCGCAGGCAACGCCCGGGCGATGCCCCGCAGGCACCAGGCTCGATGGAAGTCCAGGCCGATCAGGTGCCCGATGCGCGGGTCTGTCCGGTCGCGCACCTCGGGCGGCCGGGTGAGCGAGCCGAAGGCCGGCGAGGACACGGCCGGCAGAAAGCCGGACAGCCAGCGGGCGAAGTCCTCGCCCGCGAGCACCCGGCGCATGAGATCCGCCTCGGCCAGGCAGGGCGAGATGAAGTCCTCGCCGCTCGGCTCGTAGCCGAGCGGGCAGCTCCGGTCCGCCAGGAAGAAGTCCCGGGCCCGCTGCGCGACCGCGCGCGCGAGCTCCTCGTCGCCCGTGCTGCGGGCCGCGTCCAGGGCGTGGCTCATGGCGAAGGCGGTGTTGGGGTGGGTGCCCGCGCGCACCGGCGCGCTCAGCCGTGAAAGGTAGTCTCGAAAGCGCGCCGCCAGCAGGTCGTAGAGCGGCCGCGCGGCGGCAGCCCAGCGCTTGAAGTCCGGATCGGGGTGTGACGCGAGCTCGGCGTGCAGGCGGAAGAGCCAGCCCCAGCCGTAGGGCCGCTCGAAGGTAAGGCTGCGCTCGAGGGCGAGGAAGTCCCGCTCGCGCGCCAGGCGCTCGGGCGTCAGGTGGGCGTCGAGCCGCGCGCGGATCGCGTCCGCCTCGCGCAGGCCCTCGACCCGGCCGAGCAGCCGGGCCATGGCCCAGTGGCCGTGGACCGCCGAGTGCCAGTCGAAGCAGCCGAAGAAGGCCGGGGTGAGCTCGGCCGGCGGGCGCAGCTCGGCCTCCGCCTCGTAGACGTGGGAGGGCTTGTTGGGCCAGGCCCGCTCGGTGCACGCGAGCGACAGGGCGGCGAAGCGGCTCGCCCCGGCCGCGTCGAGATCGAAGGGGCCGGGATCGGAAAGCTCGAGCATCAGCTTGCGGGCCGCCATGGCCTCGTCCACATCCGGGCGCTCGGCGGCCTGCCGGCTGCAGGCCAGGGCGGCGAGCAGGGCGAGCGGGACGAGGAGCGCGGCGGGCCTTCGATCGTCGAGGTATCGCATGCGCCCATGCTCGCACGTCCGCCCCGCGGCTTCCACGTTTACAAGACCCGTCCGGCGGTGCTATGGTCGCCCCTGCTCAGACAGGGCGCTCTGGGGCGCCCGGAAGGGAGGACGGATCCATGCGACACGGGACATCGGCCGCCATCGCTTGCCTCGCGCTGCTGGCCGTCTCGGGCCTGGCCGGCTGCGCCAAGGTGGAGTCGGGCCAGAGCGGGGTGCTGTGGACTGCCTGGAGCGGGACCCAGGAGGATTCCTATGGAGAGGGCTGGTACTTCGTCGCGCCGTGGAACAAGATGTACACCTACGACGTGCGCACGCAGGACCGCAACGAGGACCTGCACGTGCTGGCCAAGAACGGCCTGAGCATCAAGCTGGAGACCTCGGTGCGCTACCGGGCCCTGGCCGACGACCTGTACAAGCTCCACACGACCCTGGGGCCCGACTACTACGACGTGCTGATGGCGCCCTCGATCCGCTCGGTCGCCCGGGAGGTGGGCGGCCAGTACGCGCCGGAGGAGATCTACTCCACCAAGCGCCTGGAGGTCGAGCAGGACATCTTCAAGGAGGTCACCGCGCGCATCAAGGGCCGCCCGGTCCTGCTGGAGGCCATCCTGGTGCGCAACGTCGACCTGCCCCAGAAGCTCAAGGTGGCCATCAACGAGAAGCTCGAGGAGGAGCAGAAGGCGCTCAAGATGGAGTTCACCCTCAACAAGGAGCGCCAGGAGGCCGAGCGCAAGCGCATCGAGGCCGAGGGCATCGCCAGGCGCAACCGGATCATCACCGAGAGCATCAACGACATCTGGCTGCGCTACATGGGCATCGAGGCCACCGAGAAGCTCGCCAAGAGCCAGAACGCCAAGGTGGTCATCGTCGGCTCGGGCAAGGACGGCCTGCCCATCATCCTGGGCGGCGTCCAGTAGGCGTTCGCATGCGCTTTGCCTGGATCTCGCTCGGCTGCCTGCTCCTCGCCTGCGGGCAGGCCTCCGAGGGGCCGGATACGGCCCCGCCGGCCGTCGCGCGCACCGAGCCGGCCGATGGCGCCGAGGGTGTCGCGCGCGAGCCGGCCGTGCGGGTCTGGTTCGACGAGCCGATCGACTGCAGCTCGTCCCACGGCGAGATCCTCCACCTCGTCTCGGGCGTGGACAGCCTCTTCGGCAACGTGAGTTGCGACAAGGCCCAGGCCATGATCCACATGACGGTGCTGACGCCCCTGGAGGCCGGGGCGAGCTACGCGGCCGTGCTGGAGCCGGGCGTGCGGGACCGGGCCGGCAACCGCATGCCGCAGGGCGCGCGCTGGTCGTTTCGGGTGAGCGACTGAGATCGGGAGCGCGATGAGCGGATCGGATCGCAAGTACCGCGTCGCCGTCTGCGGCGCCACCGGCGCGGTGGGCCGGGAGATGATCCGCATCCTCCAGGAGCGCGACTTCCCGCTGCGCGATCTCCGGCTGCTGGCCTCCGAGCGCTCCTGCGGCGAGCGGATCGAGTTCTGCGACGAGGAGATCGCCGTCGAGACCCTCGAGGAGAGCTCGCTCAAGGGGCTCGACCTGGCGCTGTTCTCCGCGGGCGGCGCGGTCAGCGAGCGCTTCGCCCCCTGCGCGGCCGACGCCGGCTGCGTGGTGGTGGACAACACCAGCGCCTTCCGCATGCAGGACGACGTGCCGCTGGTCGTGCCCGAGGTCAACCCCGAGGACCTGGCCGGCTACAGCGAGCGGGGCATCGTCGCCAACCCCAACTGTGCAACCATCCAGCTGGTGGTCGCCCTCAAGCCCCTGCACGACGCGGCCGGCCTGCGCCGGGTCGTGGTGGCCACCTACCAGTCGGTCAGCGGCGCCGGCCGCAGCGGCATCCGCGAGCTCGAGAAGCAGTCGATCGACCTGTTCAACCTGCGTGCGCTGGTCTCCGAGCGTTTCCCCCGCCAGATCGCCTTCAACTGCCTGCCGCACATCGACGTCTTCCTGCCCGAGGGCGACACCCGGGAGGAGCGCAAGATGGTCGACGAGACCCGCAAGATCCTGCACCTGCCGGACCTCGCGGTCTGCGCCACCGCAGTGCGCGTGCCGGTCTTCTACGGCCACGCCGAAGCGGTCTTCGCCGAGCTCGAGCGGCCGCTCGGTGCCGAGGACGCCCGCGAGCTGCTCGAGCGCGCCCCAGGTGTGCAGGTGATGGACGACGCGGCCCAGGAGCTCTACCCCACGCCGATCGACGCGGCCGCGGGCGACGAGGTCCTGGTGGGCCGCATCCGGGCCGACGGCTCGGTGCCGGCCGGGCTCGCGCTGTGGGTGGTGGCCGACAACGTGCGCAAGGGCGCGGCGCTGAACTCGGTCCAGATCGCCGAGAGCTTGATCTGCGAGTACCTTTAGACGCTTCTGGCGTCTCGGGCGCATCGCGCCTCGGCCCGTCTGGACCGCGTCGGCTCCATCATGCCGATGCTCACAACCGGAAGGTTGCTCCGCTGCGGCACTCGTCGCCTCCTTGCCAGACGGGCCGATCCGCGATGCGAGGCGATGCGCTGCGCCGGCGGCGCGGAGCGCTCCTGACATTTTGGCAGCCGGGCTGCGCGCGGGGGGCTAGCTTGTGACAGAAATGCAAGCCGGCCGCTTTCAGGGCCGTGCTCTCTTGCGCGGAACAATTTGATTGTGTGGCTCTTTTTGTCGATCGCGGGCGGCGGCAGGCTGGCACAAAGCTTGCGTATTCGCCTCCTGGCGTGCTAGTCAATGCCAGAAGAGAGAGAGGCGTTGCAAGAATGAGAGCCACACGCATCCTGCTCCCGGTCCTGCTGCTCGCGGGCCTGCCCGCCCGTGCCACCAACTACACCTTCGAGATGGAAGGCAATCTGACCAGCCCGGGCCGGGCCTACATCAACATCGCGGACTGCGCCGCGCCGGACGAGCTCGCCATCGGCTTCGACTTCAGCCTGGCCGAGGGCCAGTCGGTCACCTGGGTCGAGACCCAGAGCGCGGACGTCTTCCTGTCCACCTCGGAGACCTGTTCCTCGGTCTCGATCGAGATCGGCCAGACCGAGGAGAACGGCGAGGACCTCGAGATCGGGCTGAGCTTCAGCCAGGGCCAGTACCCCGAGAGCGGAGAGGATTTCTTCCTCAGCGACATCGCGGGCCTCGACTGCGCCGCCGGCAACCAGCAGGACTACTACTTCTGTGCGCGCTGGGAGTTCGAGATCGACCAGATTGTTTATCCTTACAATACCGACAACTATACATATTACGCCAAGGCGAAGCTGCGCTACGACACCCTGGCCCCGGGCGCGCCCACGCTGACCGAGCTCGCGCCGGGGGACATGAACATCAAGGTGTACTGGGAGAAGCCGGCCGACGAGGACCTGGCCGGCTTCCTCGTCTACTACCGCGAGGAGGACGCCTCGGACGACGCCTGGCAGTTCGTGGAGAAGGCCGACCCCGAGGCGACCGACGCCCAGATCTCCGGCCTGACCATCGGCACCGCCTACGAGTTCGTGGTCGCGGCCTACGACGAGGCCTACAACGAGAGCGAGCCCTCGGCCAGCAAGATCGCCACCCCGCTGCCGGTCGACGACTTCTGGGAGTACTACCGCGGCGGGGGCGGCGATGAGTCGGGCGGGTTCTGCTTCGTGGCCACGGCCGCCTACGGCTCCTACGGCGATCTCAGCGTGCGCGCGCTCCGGCGCTTTCGGGACCAGACCCTCTCGCAGACCGAGGGCGGCCGCAGCCTGGTGGCTTCCTACTACCGCTTCGGGCCCCGCTGGGCCCGGGCCATCCGGCACTGCGAGCCGTGCCGGAGCCTGGCGCGAGCGGGCCTCGTACCGGCCGTGGCCCTGGCCGAGCTCGACCGGCTGGGCGCGGGCGGCTGGCTCCTCTTCGGCCTGGCCCTCGGCCTGCTCGGGCTGCTCGCATACGGGCTGCGGCGCGCGCTCGGCCGGCTGATCCGCGGGCGGGCCTGCGCGCTGATCGCGATCTTCGCGCTCGCCGGCCTGGCCTTCCCGCCAGCGGCCCGGGCCGACGAGCCCCCGATGCCGGGCGCCATACGCGCGTCCTCGAGCGCCGAGCCGACTTTCCAGCTCCAGATCCGCTTCGGCCCATATTATCCCAACGTCGACAGCGAGGGCTTCGACGAGGGCAACGACGAGACGCCCTTCCAGACCATCTTCGGCGGCAGCTCGCAGATGCTCTTCGAGCTGGGCCTGGACTACGAGATCTGGCGCGGCTTCGGGACCGTGACCGCCGGTGGGACAATCGGCTTCGTCCAGTACGTGGGCAAGGGCCGGACCGAGTCGGGCGCCCGGTCGAGCGACACCACGGTCTTCAACCTCATCCCCGTGCGCCTGACCGCGGGCTACCACTTCGACCTGCTGGCCGAGCGCTGGAGCATCCCCCTGGTGCCCTACGTCACGGGCGGGCTGTCGTACTACTTCTGGTGGGTGCTCGACGGGGTGGGCGACGTGGCCGAGTACACCGACGACCAGGGCAATACCTCGAGCGCCCAGGGCGGGATCTTTGGCCTGCACTTCTCGGCCGGCCTGAAGCTGCTGCTGGACTGGCTCGACGACGAGGCCGCCATGCACCTCGAGACGAGCGTCGGCATCATCAACACCTATCTCTTCGCCGAGTTCGCCCTGTCCTGGGTGGACGGCTTCGGCGGCAGCCACTTCGACGTGGGCGACGAGACCTTCATGTTCGGCCTGATGATGGAGTTCTGACCGCGGCCTTGGAAGGCAACGGACGCATCCGCCTGCTCGTCGCCTACGACGGCAGCGCCTACGTCGGCTGGCAGGTCCAGCCCAACGGGCCGAGCGTCCAGGCGGCGATCGAGGCGGCCTTCGAGCGCCTCACCGGCTCGGCCGGGCGGGCGCGGGCCGCCTCCAGGACCGACGCCGGCGTGCACGCGCTGGGCCAGGTCGTGGTCCTGGACGAGCCGGGCCGCCACGGCCCGGAGGTGGTGCGCAAGGGGCTCAATGCCCTGCTGCCCGACGACATCGTCGTGCGCGAGGCCGAGCTCGCGCCGCCGGGCTTCGATCCCCGCCACAGCGCCTGCGGCAAGCACTACCGCTACAGCTTCCACAACGACCGGGTGCCGCCGCTGTTCCGGCGCGGCCAGCGCTGGCACATCCGCGCTCCGCTCGATCTGGAGTCCATGCAGCGGGCCTGCGCCCATCTCCAGGGCGAGCACGACTTCTCGGCCTTTCGGGCCGCGGGCTGCGAGGCGAAGAGCCCTGTGCGGCGCATCGACCGGATCGGCCTCGTGCGCGACGGCTCGCTGCTCGCCCTGGATGTGCTCGGGCGGGCCTTTCTCAAGCAGATGGTCCGCAACCTGGCCGGCACGCTCGTGGACGTGGGCCGGGGGCGGCTCTCGCCGGAGGGCCTGCGCGGGCTGCTGCTCGGCCGGGACCGGACCCGGGCCGGGCGCTGCGCGCCGGCCAAGGGCCTCTGCCTGGTGCGGGTCTTCTACGAGCCGGACGCTTACCGGCGGGCCGTGGAGGGCGAGGCCGGGCCCGCCGGGGGCGATCTCTTCTCGCTCTGACGGGGGCCGCGCGGTGGCGCGGTGGCGCGGTGACGCGGTGAGGTTATCCTTGACATCCCGGCGGGATTGGACCAAAATTCGCCGCTCTGGGGCCGGAGTGTGGCTTTTCGGCTCCCCCGAGGAAGGACGGCAGGCGATGAAGACGATCCACGCCAACAAGAAGACGGTCAAGCGCCGCTGGCTGCTCGTGGACGCGAGCGACAAGCCGCTGGGACGCATGGCGTCCGAGGTGGCCTTGATCCTGCGCGGCAAGCGCAAGCCGGACTACACGCCGCACGTGGACACCGGCGACTTCGTCATCGTGGTCAACGCTTCCGAGGTGAAGCTGACCGGCAAGAAGTGGGAGCAGAAGAACTACTACGACTACTCCGGCTACCCGGGCGGCCTGCGGGTTCGCAGCGCGACGGTCATGCGCGAGCGCAAGCCGACCGAGATCGTGCGCCGGGCGGTGCGCGGCATGCTGCCCAAGGGGACGCTGGGCAACCAGATGATCCGCAAGCTGAAGATCTACGCCGCGGCGGAGCATCCCCACCAGGCCCAGAAGCCGGAGAAGCTGGAGCTCTAGCAGAGCAGCGCGGAGGCAGGAGATGATCGAGAAGCTGGGATTTTACGCGACAGGCAAGCGCAAGACGGCCATCGCCCGGGTCTGGCTGCGCCCGGGGACGGGCCGCATCGTGGTCAACCGGCGGGAGGTGGACGAGTACTTCGGCCGGCCGACCCTCGAGATGATCATGCAGGAGCCCTTTTCGCTCACCGAGACGGCCGGGCGTTTCGACGCCAAGGTCCGGGTGACGGGCGGCGGGCTGGCCGGGCAGGCCGGCGCGATCCGGCACGGCATCGCCAAGGCGCTGATCGAGGCCAACCCGCAGCTGCGCTCCGTGCTCAAGAAGGCCGGCATGCTCACCCGCGACTCGCGCGTCAAGGAGCGCAAGAAGTACGGCCAGCCCGGCGCGCGCAAGCGCTTCCAGTACAGCAAGCGGTAGAATCGGTTGGGTGCATATCCCTGTTTGCTCAGGTCCTTCGATTGAGCAAGGAATGTAGACCGTATGGAGCGGGGCGCTCCATAAGGTCAGATGGAGGGCGTAAGCCATCCATCCGCGGGGGGTACAGCCGCCCTGACCTGTGCCGGGCGGCGAGGGGGGCGCGAGGCGCCCCCCTCCATATCAGGGCGGCGGTTCATCCGCCGCCGTGCAGCTGACCGGGGCGCCGTCCGGCTGGGGATAAACCCCAGCCCTACGGTCCATTGAATTGAAGGCCTGCTGTACGGGTTGTCCATCGATGGTCGGAAACTGGGATTTGCACCCGAATCGGTTCCCGGTTCCCAGTTCCTGGTTCCAAGACGCCCGAGAGCGCGGCGCGAAGCCCCATTCGGCGGGCTGGCTCTGGCCCGTGACGAGCGGGCTCGGGCACTAGGGCTCAGTCTCTGGTCGGGTCGCCGAAGCCAGCCATCTCCTGCTCGGGGCGCAGGCGGCCGGAGGCGATCTCGTTTTGGATGTATGCGATGAGCGCGTCGCAGACCTGCGGGTCGAGCTGGCGCCCGCGCAGACGCTCCACGATCCGGATGGCCTCGGCGTTGTCCACCGCCTTCTGGTAGGGGCGTTCGGAGGTGACCGCGTCGTAGGTGTCGGCGGCGGCGAGGATCCGGGCCCCGAGGGGGATGTCCTCGCCCGCCAGCCCGTCCGGGTATCCGCTCCCATCCAGCCACTCGTGGTGATGCCGGACCAGAGGGCGGACCGGTTGCAGGAAGTCGATCGGGGCGATGATCTTCTCGCCCATCACGGGATGCTGCTGCATCACGGTGCGCTCGTCGTCATCCAGCTGCGAGCGCTTGCCGAGGATCTCCTCCCGGATGCCGATCTTGCCGATGTCGTGGAGGATCCCGCCGTAGCGCAGCACCAGCAGCTCTTCCTCGCGGAGCCCCAGGGCCTTGCCGATCTCGATCGCCACGCGCGTGACCCGCCCG
Organism: Deltaproteobacteria bacterium; assembly: GCA_016935365.1. Lineage (GTDB taxonomy): Bacteria > Myxococcota > B64-G9 > B64-G9 > B64-G9 > JAFGRB01. The sequence goes on along the minus strand of JAFGRB010000178.1, from coordinate 55,530 downwards.
GAGTGGCCGCGGGTGTACGGGTCCTTGGCGTCGATCGAGTTGGCCAGCGCCCGGATGGTCTCCAGGTAGCCCTGCTGCAAGGACTCGACCAGCTTCTTGTTCTCGTCGTCGTAGTACAGCAGCTGGCGCGACATGTAGTTGAAGGTGTGGGCCAGCTCGCCGATCTCGTTGCTGGACTCGATGTCGAGCTCGGTTCCGAAGCGGCCCCGGGCGATGGCCAGCGAGCCGTGCACGAGCTTTCCGATCGGCCGGGTGAGTCCGAAGGCGAACAGCACGCCGAGGCCGAGCGCCGCGGCCAGGCTGATGACGACCACCCAGACCACGTGCCAGGTCATCCGGCGAGAGGCGAGGTAGGCGTCGTCCAGCAGCTCGACCGACAGGATGCGCCAGTCGGGGCAGGAGAGCGCCGAGTAGGCCACCAGCACGTCCCGGCCGCTCGTGAGCCGTGCCGGCCGCGCGCCCGAGACGGAGGCTGCGGAGGCCGAGTCGCCCAGCCCGTACAGCAGGACCGGGAGCTGGGCTTCCAGCGCCCCGGCGTCCTCGGCGGACACGCCCCGGCCAGCGCTCCTGGCGATCGGATGGGAACGCTCGTCGACCAGGAGCATCTGACCGCGCAGCCCGATCCGCATGCGATCGAGCATGTGCTGCAGGGAGGTCAGCTGCAGCTCCATGCCCAGGAAGGTGGCGTCTTCTCCGGAGATGCGCATCAGCAGGGCCACCACCCGCTCCTGACGGCGCTCGATGGACAGCTCGGGTCGGGGCTGTCGATCGATGGCGTAGGGCGCCGAGAAAGCCAAGACGAACTGATCGAGTTGGTCCAGATCCACCTCCGCGATGCGCTTCTGGTGCAGCGCCAGCTCGCTCGGCAGGATGCGGTTGGAGTCGAGGGCCAGGAGGTTGCGCAAGGGGCGCAACCGCTCGTCGTAGAAGGCGATGATGTTGATCTCGGGCCGCTTCTGCATGATGAAGGACAGCAGCTCTTGGCGCTCCCGGAGGTTCATGCTGCGCACGCTCAGGTTGGAGACCAGCAGGTCGAGGTCGTCGGCGAAGTTCTCGAAGAAGGCCCGCATCTGCCGGCTGGCGTGGTCGGCGCGCTCCTGCTGGAGCTCCCAGGTCAAGGTCTTGGAGATGTCCACCGTGCTGTCGATCAGGATGATGCCGACCACGACCACCGGCACGGCCGTCAGGAAGGCGAGCATGAAGGATATCACGCGAAAGAGCTTCATCCCGACTTCGAGGACGCCTGCGCGATGTTGTCCAAGATCCTGTCCAGCAAGCGGGCCATCTTTTTAGGCTTGAAGGGTTTGCTCATGTAGTAGTCGGGCCCGAGCTCCTCCTTGCCCACGATGTTGCCCCTGGAGATGGCCGACATCAGCACGATCGGGATCCGGCCTCGCTCGCCGGTCATGCGGATGTCGCGGATGACCTGCATGCCGTCCAGCTTGGGCATCAAGAAATCGGTCACCACGAGATCGATCGCCTGCTTCATGAAGACCGCCAGCGCCTCGTGGCCGTCGGCTGCCTCGATCACCTCGACGCCGCGCTGCTCGAGCAGCTCGCGGACGATGGTCCGAAAGGGCGTGTCATCGTCACACACCAGTGCGCGCAGGCCGCTCATGGCTTGTCCTTGACCACGTCGGCATCCTCCACGGTCACACCGGTCCCCTGGCTCTGGAGCTGGAATCGGCGCGGCGGCGAGGCGCTGCCCACCGCGCCCTCGGAGTCCACCGAGCGCAGGAACCAGTAGTACTCTCCGTCCGAAAGGCTGGAGCGGAAGAGGTAGGTCGTCTCGCCGGTGGTCAGCTGGCGCACGGGCTTGCGGCCGCCCGGATCGCGGGCGATGAGCAGGACATAGCGCGCGGCCCGGTCGGCGGCTCGCCAGTGGAAGTGGATCGACGGGGTCGTCAGCACGGAGTCGGGAAAGGGCAGGACCTGCTCCGGCGGATCCGGCAGCGGTTGCGGCTTGTCGGGTGCCTTGCCCGCCTTGACGCGGGTGCTGTGCCCGCGGGGCACGGTGGTGGATCGCTTCTGGGCGCTGACCTCGATGCCGTCGCCCTCGCTGACCTCGACCCGGGTGTCGCCGTCGTGGACCGAGACCGCAAAGCGATTTCTGCGCGATCGCTTGGTCTCGCTTTCCTGGCGCGCCATCCTGGCCAGGGCCCAGGTCTCGTCGGCCAGGGTCTGGCAGCGGGCATACTGCGCTCGCTGGCACGCGGACCGGGCCTTCGCCAGGGACGCGAGCGCTTGCTCGAGCCGTTCCATGGCGTACTCCTCCGCATCGGCCTGCCGGGCCTTGCGGACCGCCTGCTCGCAGACATGCAAGGCGCTCACGGCCGGGCGTCTCTCCGGGCCGGGCAGCTTCAGTGCCTGGCCGGGCGCGGGCTGGGCGCCCTGCTCGATGCCGTTGATGGCGCGCAGCTCGTCCGCGGCTTCGCGGCTCTCGAAGAGCTGCTGGGCGAGATCTTCCAGGATCTGGTCCTTCTCCAGGACGACGGTGCCGGCCGGGCCGCCGTCCGGGGCGTCGGCCATGGCCGGCGCCGCCAGCAGGAGCACGAGGCCCGCCGAGAGTGCGCCTCGGGCGGTCACTGGAACACCACCTCTCGCCGGACCACGCGGGCCTCGGCAGTTGGCGTGCGGATCTTGAACTCGGAGCCCTCCCGCTCGATCGCATCCATCTCCGCCTCCACCCGTCCCTGCTCGATGGTGAAGGTGGAGCGCCGGATCCGGCTGCGCAGCTCGTGGTAGAGATCGGTCACCGCCACCAGGCTCTCGGGCTCCATGCGCAGCACGCCGCCGCGCTCGAACTCGATGGTGGCGAAGCTGCTGCGCTGGGTGCGGACCTTGTCGTTGATCGAGAGCTGCATGCCCGTGCTGGCCGAGAGCCATTCGGACTCGCCCGAGCGCTTGACGCGGACCTCGCCCTCGACGAAGACGAGCTTGGCCGTGCGGATCGCCTGATCGGAGTCGCCTCCGTCCGGTGGCACGGCAGGCGATGGCTCTTCTCGGCAGCCGATCGATACGATTGCCAGGATGCAGATCAGCCATGCTCTCATGGGGTGATGATACTACGACTGCCCGCAATAGAAAAACCGAAAATCGGCATCGCTGCGGTCGGGCCGCCCGAAGAAAGGCATTGACACACACCCTGCTTTGCGTTTTTCCTCAAGGGTGCACGCCGAAGTGGGCACGCGAGACGACTCGTTTTCTTCCCAGCCGGCCTGTCCGTACCGCGTACGCGCATCGATGTGGTGGGGTTGGACGCGATGAGCGGAGGTTGCCCGTGGCATCCAAGCAGACCAAGTACATCTTCGTGACCGGCGGCGTCGTCTCCGGCCTCGGCAAGGGCGTGCTGGCCGCATCCATCGGCGCCCTGATGGAGAACCGCGGTCTCAAGATCACCCTGGTCAAGATGGACCCCTATCTCAACGTCGATCCGGGCACGATGAGCCCGTACCAGCACGGCGAGGTCTTCGTCACCGACGACGGGGCCGAAACCGATCTGGACCTCGGCCACTACGAACGCTTCACCTCGATCACCGTGGGCAAGGCCAACAACTTCACCACCGGCCAGGTCTACGACACGGTCATCTCCAAGGAGCGGCGCGGCGAGTACCTGGGCAAGACCGTCCAGGTCATCCCGCACATCACCGACGAGATCAAGGCGCGCATCCACAAGGCCTCGCGCGACGTGGACCTGTGCATCGTCGAGGTGGGCGGGACCGTGGGCGACATCGAGGGCCTTCCCTTTCTGGAGAGCATTCGCCAGCTTCGCACCGACATCGGCCGCGAGCACACGCTGTACATCCATCTCACGCTGGTGCCCTTCATCCAGGCGGTCGGCGAGATGAAGACCAAGCCCACCCAGCACAGCGTCAAGGCGCTGCGCGAGATCGGCATCCAGCCGGACCTGATCGTCTGTCGCTGCGATCGCCCGGTGGACAAGGATCTCAAGGACAAGATCGCGCTCTTCTGCTCCACCGACCGGGACACGGTGTTCGATTGCCCGGACGTGGACACGATCTACGCCGTGCCCTTGCAGCTCAACCAGCAGGGGCTGGACGACAAGGTCTGCGACAGCCTGAACATCTGGTCCCGGGCCACCTCCCTGGATCGCTGGAGCAAGGTGGTCCGGACCTTGCGCCAGCCGGGGCACTCGGCGTGCATCGGCGTCGTGGGCAAGTACGTCCACTTGATCGACTCGTACAAGAGCTTGCACGAGGCCCTGCTCCACGGCGGGCTGGCCAACGACGGCTGTGTGGATCTCAGGTACGTCAGCGCGGAGAAGCTCGAGCGGGGCGAGCTGGAGGATCTCGACGACGTCGACGGCGTGCTCGTGCCGGGCGGCTTCGGCGACCGCGGCAGCGAGGGCAAGATCCGGGCCGTCCGCTGGGCGCGGGAGCAGGGCGTGCCGGTCTTCGGCATCTGCCTGGGCATGCAGATGATGGTCGCCGAGTACGCCCGGAACGTCGTCGGGCTCGAGGGAGCCAACTCGGCCGAGTTCGCGCCCGAGACCGCCCACCCGGTCATCGCGCTGATGGCGAGCCAGCAGGGAGTCGAGGACAAGGGTGGCACGATGCGGCTGGGCGCCTATCCGTGCCTGCTCGAGCCCGGCACCCGGGCCCGGGCGGCGTACGGGGTCGAGCGGATCTCGGAGCGCCACCGCCATCGCTTCGAGGTCAACAACGCCTACCGCGAGCAGCTCGAGAAAGGCGGCCTCGTCTTCTCCGGCCTGTCTCCCGACGGGCAGCTCGTGGAGATGTGCGAGCTTCCCGGCCACCCCTGGTTCGTCGGCTGCCAGTTCCACCCCGAGTTCAAGTCCAAACCGCTCGCACCCCACCCGCTCTTCGCTTCCTTCGTGGCCGCCGCCATGGCGCGGGCGAGAGCGCGGGGCGGCTGATCGTCGATGGGCAAGCGGATCAAGAACTTCCTGATCTACGCCGGCGTGCGCTTGGGGCTGGGCCTGCTGGGCTGGCTGCGCCTGCCTCGGGCGCTGCGCTGGGGGCGGCGCCTGGGCCGGATCGCATACCGCTTCGCCCGCACGGAGCGCCGGCGCTGCGACGAGCACATCGCCCTGGCCCTGCCCGCGCTCGACGAGCAGGCCCGGCGAGACCTGGCGCGCCGGGTCTTCGAGAACCTCGGCCAGGGCGTGGCCGAGGTGGTCTGCGCGGCCCGGGGCAAGATCCCGGAGCTCGCCCGCTACGTCGCGCTGACGGACGCGTCGCGCCAGGTGCTCGATACCGCGCTCGGGCAGGGCCGCGGCGTGGTCTTCGTCACCGGCCACTGCGGCAACTGGGAGCTGATGGCCCGCGGCCTGGCGGCCTGCGGTTACCCGATCCACACCATCGGCCAGAAGTCCTACGACCCGCGCTTCACCCGCCTGCTCGATCGATTCCGGCTCTCGGGCGGGGTGCACACCGTCTGGCGCGGGGAGCCGGATATCTTCGAGCGGATGGCCCGAGTGCTCCGAGACAAGGCCGTCATGGGCCTGCTCATCGACCAGGACACGCGGGTGCCGAGCGTCTTCGTCGACTTCTTCGGCCGCCCGGCCTCCACCCCCACCGCCGCGGCCGTCCTGGCGCGCAAGTGCCGGGCCGCGGTCGTCACCGGCTTCAACCACCGCCAGCGCGAGGGCGGGCTGGTGATCGAGATCGAGCCCTTCCCGCTCTGCGACGAGCAGGATTTCAAACGGGCCGTGGCCGAGGACACCCGGGCGCTGACCGCGAGGATCGAGCGCTTCGTGCGCGCCCACCCGGACGAGTGGATCTGGATGCACCGCCGCTGGAAGACGAAGGAGGGGTCAGACACCTTTACTTAGCACTTGGCTTGCAAGTGCTAAATAAAGGTGTCTGACCCCCTTCTCGAGGTGGTAGACTGGTGCTTGCGATGGGCGCTTTCTGGCGCATCTTCTGGCTTGCACTCTGCCTGCTCGGCTGCGGTGGGGGGGGCGGATCGGCTCCCGCTGCGGACGGGCGGAGCGTGGACGTGCGGCTCGAGGGGGTCGTGGTGAGGCAGTACCGGGGCGCCGAGCGGCGCTTCGAGCTCCGGGCCGAGTCGCTGCGGCTCGACGAGGAGGGCGGGCAGCTCGAGGCGTGCGGGGTGTCGGGAGAGCTGGAGGCGGTGCTTTGGGACGGGCGAGGTCAGCGATGAGGCTCGGCTGCGCGCTGCTGGCCCTGTCGCTGGCCGCGGCAGGGGCGGCGATGGCCGCGGAGGAGCCGGCCCGGGCGGAAGAGCCGCCGGTCCAGATCCGCTCCGATCGCCTGCGGGTCTTCCAGAAGAAGAACCGGGCGGTCTTCGAGGGCAGCGTGGAGGCCACCCAGGGCGACCTCAGCATCCGCTGCCAGCGACTCGAGGTGCAATACGCTCCCGCTGAGGAGGGCGCCGAGGACGGGCGAGGCGGGTCGGACCGGGCGATCCGGCGGATGGTCTTCTCCGGCGACGTCCAAATAGTCCAGAAGGCCAGGCGCGGCCACTGCCAGCGGGCGGAGTACGACCGGACAGCCGGGCGGATCGTCTGCACCGGCAAGCCCTGGGTGCACGAGGGCGAGAACCGGATCCGGGGCGAGCGCATCCTGTACTTGCTCGACAGGGACGAGGTGCACGTGACGCGCCCCCGGGCGCAGATCCGCGTGCCGGCCCGCGAGCAGGAGCCGGAATCCGAGCGGGAGCGTGCGCCTTGAGCGCGGAAGAGAAGCGCGGCGAGACCGACGCCCTGCTCGCGCAGGGCTTGCAGAAGTCCTTCCGGGGCCGCAGGGTGGTCGACGGGCTGGACCTGCGGGTGGGGCCGGGCGAGGTGGTCGGGCTGCTGGGCCCCAACGGGGCCGGCAAGACGACCAGCTTCCACATGCTGATCGGGCTCCTGCCCGCGGACGCCGGCCGGGTCTTGCTCAAGGGCATCGACATCTCGGGCTGGCCCATGCACCGGCGGGCGCGGGCCGGGATCGGCTATCTCTCCCAGGAGCCGTCCGTCTTCCAGCGCCTGTCGGTGCGGGACAACCTGCGGCTCTACCTCGAGGCCGCAGGGGTCAAGGGCCCCGAGGCTGCGCGCCGGGCGGACGAGGTGATCGAGGAGTACGACCTGGGCCGGGTGGCCGACTCGCTGGCCTCGATGCTCTCGGGCGGGGAGAGGCGGCGGCTGGAGATCGGCCGGGCCATGATCCAGAGCCCGAGCTTCGTGCTGCTCGACGAGCCTTTCTCGGGCGTCGATCCGCTGACCGTCGAGGAGATCCGAGGCCAGATCCGACGGCTCGCCGAGGCGGGGATCGGCCTTCTGGTGACCGATCACGCGGTCAGGGAAACCTTGTCATCCTGCGACAGAGCGTATATTGTCAAAGATGGCAGGCTGCTGGAGGAAGGGACGCCGGCCGAGATCGCCCGCAGCGAGCGGGCGCGAGCGATGTACCTCGGTGAGCGGTTCCAGATGGACTGAGGAAGCACGGGCCAGATGACCGAACTCAGGCAGGTCCTCTCACTCAAACAGACGCTGCAGCTGGTGATGACGCCCCAGCTCCAGCAGGCGATCAAGCTGCTGCAGCTCTCCAGGCTCGAGCTGAACGATCTCGTCGGCCAGGAGATGCTCGAGAACCCGATCCTCGACGAGCAGGAGACGGACGCCAAGGAGCCGAGCGACTCGGGCAGCAAGGCTGAGGAGAAAGCCGAGCGGGTCGAGGAGAGGCTCGAGCGCTCCGAGCGGGTCGAGGAGGTCAAGGGGGACGAGGGCGCCAACGACATCGACTGGGAGAAGTACCTGGAGAACTACGGCTCCTACGTGCCGACCGGGGCCGGGGTGAGACCGTCCAAGGACGACCTGCCTTCCTACGAGAACGTCCTGACCAAGAAGACCTCGCTCGCCGATCACCTCCTGTGGCAGCTGCGGCTCTCCGCTCTCGACGAGAAGCAGCAGGCCATCGGCGGGCGGATCATCCTCAGCCTCGATCCGGCCGGCTACCTGGTCGCCGACGACGAGGACCGGCTCGCCGGCAAGACGATCACCGACAGCCTGGCCGAGCAGCTCGACGTGCCCGTCGACGAGGTGGAGCAGGTGCTCAAGGCGATCCAGAACTTCGATCCCGTGGGCGTGGCAGCCCGCGACCTGCGGGAGTCGCTGCTCGTCCAGGCTCGCCACCTGAAGATCGAGAACGGCTTGGTCTACGCGATCATCGAGTCCCACCTGTCGCTCGTGGAGAGGAAGAACTTCCAGGCCATCGCCCGGGCGCTGAAAGTGCCCAAGGAAGAGATCATCGAGGCGGTGCGCTTGATCTCCCAGCTCGAGCCCAAGCCGGGGCGCTTCTACTCGGAAGAGGAGCCCCAGTACATCACGCCGGACATCTACGTATACAAGGTGGGCGACGAGTACACCATCGTGCTCAACGAGGACGGCCTGCCCAAGCTGCGCGTCAGCCCCTACTACCGCAGGGCTCTGGCCGAGGCCAAACGCGGCGGCGAGACCCGTTCGTACATCCAGGACAAGCTGCGTTCGGCGGTCTGGCTGATCCGTTCCATCCACCAGCGCCAGCGGACCATCTACCGGGTGACCGAGAGCATCGTCAAGTATCAGCGGGAGTTTCTGGACAAGGGCATCGCGTTTCTGAGGCCCATGGTGCTGCGCGACGTGGCCGAGGACGTCAGCTTGCACGAGTCGACGGTCAGCCGCGTGACGACCAACAAGTACGTGCACACGCCACAGGGCATCTACGAGCTGAAGTACTTCTTCAACTCGAGCATCCGTCGGACCGTGGGCGAGGACGTGGCGTCCGAGTCGGTCAAGGAGAGGATCCGCCAGATCGTGGCGGAGGAGGACCCGGCCAGGCCGCTGTCCGACCGCAGGATCGTCGATCTCCTCGGAGAGCAGAACATCAAGATCGCGCGCCGGACGGTCGCCAAGTATCGAGATATCTTGGGCATCCTACCCTCTAGCAAGAGGAAGAGGGTTTATTGAACGCCCCCCTTGCATCGTCCGTCTTTCGAGGAGGTGGTCCATGCAGATATCGGTGACGTTTCGCAACATGAAGCCCTCCGAGGCGCTCAAGAGCTATGCCGAGGAGAAGATCACCCGGCTCAAGAAGTACGTATCCATGCCCGCCGACGTGCACATCGTGCTCGCGAAGAGCAAGTACCGGAACCAGGCGGATATCAAGCTCATGTCCCGAGGGATCGTCATGCGGGGAGAGGAGGACACCGAGGACATGTACTCGAGCATCGACTCGGCCGTCGACAAGATCGAGCGCCAGGCGCGGAAGTACAAGGACAAGATCCGGCAGTACGCACCCATCTCGATCGGCGAGGAGATCATGGTCAGACACAACGTGATCGACCAGGAGACGGTCGAGTCGGACAAGCCCCGGATCATCCGCAGCGAGGAGTTCCAGGCCAAGCCGATGTCGGTCGATGAGGCGGTCATGCAGATGGACTTGATGAACAACGACTTCCTCGTCTTCATGAACGCCAACACCAGGGACATCAACGTCGTCTATCGCCGCAACGACGGCAACATGGGTTTGATCGAGGCGAAGACACCCGGAAGGGACTAGACCTGCGGAGCCGCGGATCGAGCTCTACGCTCCGGGTGGAATGCCGACCATGAAGATCAATTCATTCCTCGAGCGGGCGGATGTCACCGCAGCCGTACCCATCGGTAGCAAGGAGGAGATCCTGTCCTCTCTCGTGGACCTCCTGGTGAGCAACCACCAGGAGCTCAAGCGAGATCTCTTGTTGCAGGTGCTTCTCAAGCGCGAGCAGCTGCGCTCGACGGCCATCGAAGAAGGCGTCGCCTTTCCCCACGGCCGCGTTCCGGGACTGCCGAAGCTGATCTCCTGCTTCGGCCGTTGCCGCAAGGGTGTGGACTTCGATTCGTTCGACGGGAAGCCGACCCGCTTCTTTTTCGTTCTCTTGATCCCCGAGAACGCCGAGGGCACTCACCTGAAGGCGCTCGCGAGGCTGAATCGCTTGTTTCAGGACGAGCATTTCCGACATACCCTCCTGGAGGCCGAGGACGCGGACTCCGTCTTCGATGCGATCCTGGCCCAGGACGCGAGCTGCTGAGGGGGCATTCGCTTGGAAGTCCGCCAGTTGCTCGAGAGCCGGGATTTCGATTTGCGCCTGCGCCTGATCTCGGGCTCGAACGGGCTGGAGCGCTCCGTGGATCATCCGCGCGTCCAGCGTCCCGGCCTGTCCATGACGGGCAAGGCCGGGCGGATCGATGCGGATCGCATCCTGATGCTGGATGACGAGATCGCGTACTTGAACGCCCTGACACCCGAAGAGCGCGAGCAGGTCATCGAGCGCCTGGTGATGAACAGGCCGGCCTGCATCGTGGTCGCCGCAGGGCAAGCGATCCCAAGGGAGCTGGACGAGGAAGCGGAGCGTCTCGGCATCTGCCTGCTGAGCTCCTCGCACCTGGCCGAGACACTCTTCGATCGGCTGTCCGAGTTCCTGCAGGAGCACATGACGGAGTCCAAGGGCGTACACGCGGTGCTGGTGGACGTGCTGGGCGTCGGCGTGCTGATGCTCGGCAAGAGCGGGATCGGCAAGAGCGAATGCGCCCTGGATCTCGTCATGCGCGGCCATCGCCTCGTCGCCGACGACATCGTGATGCTCAGGAAGCGCCCGCCACTGGCTCTGCTCGGAGGGTGCTCGCCATTGCTCCAGCACAACATGGAGATCCGCGGTCTGGGCATCATCAACATCAAGGATCTCTACGGTGTTTCCGCCGTTCGCGAGCAGAAGAAAGTCGAGCTCGTCGTGGAGCTCGTCGAGTGGCACGCCCAGGAAATCCCGGATCGGCTCGGGGTGGAGGATCGGACCCACAACCTGCTCGGTGTGGAGCTGCCCTATCTGGAGATACCGGTCTCTCCCGGCCGCAACACCGCCACGCTGGTCGAGGTCGCGGCGCGCAATCACTTGCTCAAGCGGCAAGGGCACCATTCTGCGCGCGAGTTCCGGGCTCGCCTCGATCAAGCGCTGGAGGACAAGGGCTCGGCCAGGCACTCCGGGGGAGATCGTGGAATGAACCACCTGCCCCTGGACTCGACCGGCAATCCCATTCGCGTCGTGGTGCTGAGCGGCCTGTCGGGCTCCGGCAAGAGCACGGCCGTGCACGCGCTCGAGGACATCGGCTTTTTCTGTATCGACAACCTGCCGGTCGTGCTGCTGCCCAAGGTCGTCGAGCTCTTCCCGAGCCAAGCGGGTGAGATAGAGCAGATCGCGCTCGTGGTGGATGCCCGGGAGTCCCGCTTTCTGCCCGAGTTCCAGGAGAACATCGACCGGATCCGAGCCGGGGCCGGCCGGGTCGAGGTCCTGTTTCTCGACTGCGCGGACCGCGTGTTGATACGCCGTTACTCGGAGACGCGCAGGCGCCATCCGCTATCCCCGGAGGGCTCCATCGAGGAGGGGATCCGCAACGAGCGGCAGCTGCTGGCCCGGCTCCGGGAGCGTGCCGATCGCGTCATCGACACGACCGATCTGACGCCCCACCAGCTCCGGGAGCTCGTCCAGCAGCGCTACACCCTCTGCCGGCCGGGCACGGGAATGAACCTGGCGCTGGTGTCGTTCGGGTTCAAGCACGGCATCCCGCCCCAGGTCGATCTCGTCTTCGATGTGCGGTTTCTGCCCAACCCGTACTTCTCTGCCGAGTTGCGGGATCTCGACGGGCGCCACAAGGAGGTCCGGGACTTCGTGCTCGGCAACTCCTATGCGAGTCTCTTCCTCGAGCACGTCATGTGTTTCCTGACCACCTTCCGGCCCCTGTACGACCTGGAGGGCAAGAGCTACTTGACGGTCGGAATCGGCTGCACCGGTGGCCGGCATCGATCCGTGGCGATCGCCGAGGAGCTCGGCCAGCGCCTGCGGGCCAACGAGCTACCGGTCATCATCCAGCACCGGGACAGCGAGCGGTCTGGATAGGAGGCGGCATGGTCGGCTTGGTCCTCTTTTCTCACGCGGGCTTGTCTGACGCCTTCATGGATGTGTTGAAGATGGTGGCCGGCGAGCAGGAGCACGTGGCTTCGGTGGGCGTGTCGGCCGGCGAGAAGGCCGATGACGTGAAGTCGAGGCTCGATGAGGCCATCCGCGCAACGGATGCCGGCTGTGGCGTCATCGTGGTGACCGATCTCTTCGGCGGCTCGCCGGCCAACCTGGCTCTGGCCAGGCTCGTGCCCGGCAAGGTGGAGATCGTATCGGGGCTCAACCTGGCCATGCTGCTCAAGGCCATCGACCTCAGGATGCGCAAGCTCGAGGATCCGATCGTCATGGCGCGGGCCATGGTGCGCGAGGGCCAGGAGAACATCTCCCTGGCATCCGATATCCTCGCCAAACGCTCGGGTGGTGATGGCAAGAGCAGTCGCGCTGCAGGAGGTGCCGGTTGACGGCCGTCGCAAGCTTCGAGATCCGGAACAAGCTCGGGATGCACGCCCGGGCGGCGACGGTTTTCGTCCAGCTCGCGCACCGGTACCAGAGCGAGGTCCGGGTGCGGAAGGACAACCTGGAGGTCAACGGCAAGAGCATCATGGGGGTCCTGCAGCTCGCGGCCTGCCAGGGCTCCACCATCGAGGTGGAGACCGAGGGTGAGGACTGCGAGGCGGCGCTCGAAGCGCTGGGCAAGCTGATCGAGGAGTTCTTCGGGGAGGACGAGTAGGAGCCATGCCGCGCCGGCGTCCAAAGACCCTCCAGGGCATCGACGCCTCTCCGGGCATCCACGTGGGCCTGGTGCACCTGGTGGACAGGCGGCGGATGCAGATCCCGAAGGTCCACATCCCGGACGAGGGCGTGGAGGCCGAGATCGAGCGCTTTCGACACGCCGTCGAAGAGAGCATCCAGCAGATGGAGCTCGTGCGCGAGAAGGTCGTGCACGGCGGGGGCAAGGAGCCGGTGGCCATCATCGACGCGCACATCATGATCATGCGCGACAGGATGCTCGTCGAGGGCGCGGAGCGGATCGTCCGCAGCGAGGCCGTCAACGCGGAGTGGGCGCTGCAGAAGATCGTGGCCGAGATTCGGCAGGTCTTCGACGCCATCGAGGACGACTACTTCCGCGAGCGTCGCAGCGACGTGGAGTTCGTGGGCGAGCGCATCCAGCGCACGCTCATGGGACAGGACTCCGAGGTGATCCCGCCCAAGCACGAGCGGGCCGTGGTCGTGGCGCGCGACCTCTCGCCGGCTGACACCGCGGGCCTGAGCCGCAAGGGCGTTGCGGCGCTGGTGACCGAGGTGGGCGGCAAGACGGGGCACACGGCCATCGTGGCCCGGGCTCTGGAGATCCCGGCGGTCGTGGGCGTCGAGGGCATCCTGGCGCGGGTGGGCTCGCGCGACCGCATCATCGTGGACGGGTATCGCGGCCAGGTCGTGCTGGACCCGTCCGAGCAGATGGTTCGCGATGCCCTGGCTCGCTCGCAGGGCCTGCGTAGCCGGGCGGCCAAGATCGCGAGCGAGCGGGCGCTGCCGGCTCGCACCACGGATGGTCACAGCGTTCGATTGTCGGCCAACATCGAGATGGCCGACGAGGTGGAATCGGCGCTTCGCTACGGCGCCGAGTCGATCGGCCTCTTTCGGACCGAGTTCCTCTTCATGGGCACCCGGGCGCCCACGGAGGGTGCCCAGCGCAAGGTCTACTCCCGGGTGCTCAAGTCGATGTCTCCCCGGCCGGCCACGATCCGGACGATGGATCTGGGCGGCGACAAGGGCCATCAGATGTTCGGGATGGAGCACGAGGCGAACCCGGCGCTGGGCCTTCGCTCCATTCGGCTCTCCCTCCGGCACCAGCGGGTTTTTCTGGCCCAGCTGCGGGCCTTGCTGCGCGCCTCGGTCGACGGCCAGCTCCGGATCCTCTTCCCCATGATCTCGTGCCGCTCGGAGATCCTCCAGGCCATGGAGCTGCTGGAAGAGGCGCGGAGGCAGCTTCGGCAGAAGGGCCAGGCCTTCGCCGACGATATCCAGGTCGGCATGATGATCGAGGTCCCCTCGGCGGCCTTCATGAGCGCGATGTTCGCCAAGGAGGTGGACTACTTCTCCATCGGGACGAACGACTTGATCCAGTACACCCTGGCCGTCGACCGCCACAACGAGCAGGTGGCCTATCTCTACAACCCGCTTCACATATCCGTGCTCCGTTTGCTCAAGTTGATCGTCGATGACGCCCACGCGGCCGGAATCTGGGTGAGCATGTGCGGCGAGATGGCCGGCGATCCGCTCTTCTTGCCCATCCTGCTGGGCCTGGGGCTTGACGAGATCTCCATGAACCCGCTCGCCTTGCCCTTCGTGCGGCACATGGTCCGGCACTCGAAGGTCTCGGACGCTCGCAGGCTCACCCGCAGCGTGATGAAGCTCGGGGACTCGCAGCAGACCAGCCGGGCCGTACGCGAGTTCATGGCCGAGCAGTTTCCGGACTTCTTCACCCCCGCGGGCCACACCGATCTGCTGGGCGGGCTCTGAGAACGCATACGTGTTGACAAGCGGACCGCTGGCGTGCATTCCTTGTGCCGGCCGGCTGTTGGCCACTCGAACTGGAGGATGCGAGCATGCCAGGAGATTTCGTTTTTTCTTCCGAGTCCGTGACCGACGGACATCCGGACAAGATCGCCGATCAGATCTCGGACGCGATACTCGATACGCTCATCGCCCAGGACAGCCACTGCCGGGTGGCCTGCGAGACGCTCGTCAAGACCGGCATGGTGCTCGTCGCGGGCGAGATCACCACGACGGCCTATGCCCACCTGCCGGACGTGGTCCGGGATGTGGTCAAGGACGTGGGTTACGTGGACTCCTCGATGGGCTTCGACGGCGAGACCTGTGCGGTTCTGTCGGCCATCGTGCGGCAGTCGCCGGACATCTCCCAGGGCGTGAGCGCCGGAGAGGGCCTTTACAAGGAGCAGGGCGCGGGCGATCAGGGCATGATGTTCGGCTACGCCACCCAGGAGACCAACACCTACCTGCCCACGCCGATCCACTACGCCCACTTGCTGACCCGCAGGCTGAGGACGGTCCGCCGGAAGTCGATCCTGGACTTCCTGCGCCCGGACGGAAAGAGCCAGGTCAGCGTGCGCTATGTGGACGGCAGGCCGGAGTCGATCGCGACCGTGGTGATCTCCTCCCAGCACACCCCGGAGGTGTCCTACGAGAAGCTCCGCGAGGGCATCATCGAGGAGGTCATCAAGCCGGTCATCCCGAGCGAGATGCTGACGAAGCAGACCGTCTACTACATCAACCCGACCGGCCGTTTCGTCATCGGTGGGCCGCACGGGGACTGCGGTCTGACCGGGCGCAAGATCATCGTGGACACCTACGGCGGCTGGGCGCGTCACGGGGGCGGCGCTTTCAGCGGCAAGGACCCCAGCAAGGTGGATCGCTCCGCGGCCTACGCCGCCCGCTACATGGCCAAGCACGTGGTCGCCGCAGGCCTGGCCGCCCAGGTCGAGGTCCAGCTGGCTTACGCCATCGGGGTGGCCGAGCCGGTCTCCTTGATGGTGACGACCTTCGGCACGGGGAAGCTGGCCGACGAGAAGATCGCGAAGCTGCTGCGCGAGCACTTCCCCTGCAAGCCCGCCGAGATCATCCGCCAGCTCGACCTGCTGCGGCCCATCTACCAGAAGACCGCCGTGGGAGGGCATTTTGGGCGGGACGATCCGGAGTTCACCTGGGAGAAGCTGGATCGGGTCGAGGCGCTCAAGGAAGCCGCCGGCCTCTGACTCGGGTGAGGACGCGAGCCACTTCGACACGAGGAGCCAAGGCCATGAAGCACGACGTGAAAGACCTCTCCCTGGCGTCAGAGGGGCGCCGGCGGATGGAGTGGGCCGCGAGGGACATGCCCGTCCTGGCGCTGGTCAAGGCGCGTTTCCAGAGGCAGAGGCCGCTGGCGGGCATCTCGATCGGAGCCTGCCTGCACGTGACATCCGAGACGGCCAACTTGATGGACACCCTCAAGGCGGGCGGCGCCAGGGTCTCGCTGTGCGCCTCGAACCCGCTGTCGACCCAGGACGACATCTCTGCCGCGCTGGTCAAGATGGGCGTGCCGGTCTTCGCGATCAACGGCGAGGACAACAAGACCTACTACAGGCACATCGACGCGGTCCTGGACGGCAATCCCCGGATCACGATGGACGACGGGGCCGATCTGGTCTCCACGATACACAAGCAGCGCCAGTCCATGCAGGCGCAGATGCTGGGTAGCACCGAGGAGACGACGACCGGCGTCATCCGGCTGCGGGCCATGGCCGCCGACGGCGTCCTGCTCTTCCCGGTCATCGCGGTCAACGACGCTGACACCAAGCACATGTTCGACAACCGCTACGGGACCGGCCAGTCGACGATCGACGGAATCGTGAGGGCCACCAACCGCTTGCTGGCGGGCAGCATCTTCGTGGTGGCCGGCTACGGCTGGTGCGGCCGCGGCGTGGCCATGCGCGCCCGCGGCCAGGGCGCCCGGGTCGTGGTCTGCGAGGTGGAGCCCGTGCGCGCGCTCGAGGCCCGCATGGACGGCTTCGACGTCATGCCCATGGCCAAGGCGGCCGCCATCGGCGACTTCTTCTGCACCTTGACTGGCAACATCCACGTGATCCGCACCGAGCACTTCGAGAAGATGAAGGACGGGGCCATCGTGGCCAACTCCGGCCACTTCGACGTGGAGCTGGACCTGCCCGCGCTGCAGAAGATCACCACCAAGAAGCGCGAGGTTCGCAAGCTGGTGGTCGAGCACCGGCTGAAGAACGGCCGCTCGATCCACGTGCTGGCCGACGGACGGCTGGTCAACCTGTCGGCGGCTGAGGGGCACCCGTCCGGCGTGATGGACATGAGCTTCGCCGGCCAGGCCCTGTCGGCCGAGTACCTCGCGAAGAAGGGCAAAATGCTCGAGCGGCAGGTCTACCCCGTGCCCGGCGACATCGATCGCCGCATCGCCGTGCTCAAGCTCAAGGCCATGGGCGTGAAGATCGATCAGCTGACGGCCGAGCAGAGAGACTACCTGGCGAGCTGGAAGCTGGGCACCTGAGCGCGCGCCCGGCGCGCCGCGTGCCTCTCGCATGGATCCCTTCCAGGCCATCATCCTGGGGCTCATCCAGGGCTTGACCGAGTACCTGCCCATCTCGTCCACGGCCCACCTGCGCGTGGTGCCCGCGCTCGTGGGCTGGCCAGACCCCGGCGCGGCCTACTCGGCCGTGGTGCAGCTCGGCACCCTGCTGGCGGTCGTGGTCTACTTCTTCCGGGACCTGGTCGCCATGGCCGCCTCGTTTTTCCGCTGCCTGTGGCGTAGGAAGCCCTTCGCCGAGACCGAGGCCCGGCTCGCCTGGCTGATCGCCATCGGTACCGTGCCGGTCGGGGTCTGCGGGCTTGTCTTCCAGGAGGCGATCGAGACCAGCCTGCGCTCGCTGTGGGTCGTCTCGGCCGCCCTGGGAGGCCTGGCGCTGCTCCTCGGACTGGCCGAGTGGCGGGGCAAGCGGGGCCTCGACATGCAGCAGCTCGGCTGGCTCGGCGGGCTGCTCATCGGCCTCGCCCAGGCGCTGGCGCTCATCCCCGGCGCCTCGCGCTCCGGAGTCACGATCACCGCCGGGCTCTTCGTGGGGCTGAAGCGCGCCGACGCGGCCCGCTTCAGCTTCCTGCTCAGCGTCCCGGCCGTGGCGGCCAGCGGCCTGTACGAACTCAGCAGCCTGGCCCGCTCGAGCCCGGCCGGCGTGCCCTGGCTGGCCGTCGCACTGGGCACGGCCGCCGCGGCCGCCAGCGGCTATGCGGCCATCGCCTTCTTGCTGCGCTTCCTCCAGAAGCGCTCCACGGCCGTCTTCATCGCCTACCGCCTCCTGCTCGGCGGCGCCATCGCCACCCTGCTCGGCTTCGGTGTGCTCGGCTAGGGGGGTCAGACCCCGACACTTGACACTTGTGAGTTTTCGTGTGAGACAAGTGTCAAGTGTCGGGGTCTGACCCCCCTTGTTGTCAGTTGTGGCCCGGGCAGTCATCGGGGCAGTTGCAGAAGTTCTCGCCGAGTCCGCACTCCCCGTTCGGGCAGGCGGCGCAGACCAGCGCGCCGTCGATGTAGCTGCAGGCGCCCTGCTCGTACTCGGCGATCACGATGGCCTCGAGGCCCGGGCAGCAGTTCGGCTCGACCGGGCTGGTGTACTCTCCCTCGGGCGTGCAGCCGGTCGCCGAGCAGTCCTCGGGGCAGGTGCAGACGTTCTCGCCGAGGCCGCACTCCCCGTTCGGGCAGCGCACACAGACCGAGAGCGTGTTGCTGGTCGTGCAGTCGTCCTCGGGCTCGCCCCAGGGCCTCGAGATCAGCCCCGCGCAGCAAAGCGGCCCGTCCCCGTATTGCCACTCGCCCTCGGGCACGCAGTTCGGCTCGAAGGGGCAGTCGTCGGGGCAGTTGCAGAAGTTCTCGCCGGGCCCGCACGCGCCGCTCGGGCAGTCGATGCACACCATGCCCCCGGGTATCGGCGTACAGTCGCCCGTGGTGTCGATCTCGGCGATCATGCCGGATACCAGCCCCGGGCAGCAGATCGGATCGCCGGGCGCGATCGTCTCGCCCTCTCCGCCGCACTCGCCGCAGTACGGCTGGCAGTAACCGTCCACGCAGTCCCAGAAGCCGATGCAGTCGATCGGGAACTCCAGGCCCCAGCAGTCGCGCGGGTGGGTGCAGCTCGGATCGCAGACCGGCACGCAGACGTGGTCCGCGTTGCACTCCCAGTGCCCGCGGCAGCCCACCGGCCACGGCAGGCCCTCGCAGTCCGAAGGGCCCTCACAGCCCTGGTCGCAGACCGGCTTGCAGTGGTTCTGATCGCAGATCCAGTGCCCCTGGCAGTCCAGCGGGAACTCGAGGCCCGCGCAGTCCTCGGGCACGCTGCACTCGTCGTCGCAGACCGCGAAGCACTCCCCGTCGATGCACTCGAAGTGACCGATGCAGTCCTCGAGCCAGGGCTCGTCCTGGCAGTCCTCGGCCACCTCGCACTCCGGCTCGCCGCAGCTCGCCTGGCAGTGCTGATCGACGCACAGCCAGACGCAGCTCTCGCCTGGATCGCCGGTGCAGTCAGAAGCTACCTCGCACTCCGGCTCGCCGCAGCTCCTCTGGCAGTGCTGATCGACGCACAGCCAGACGCAGCCCTGCCCGGGATCGCCGGTGCAGTCCGCGGCTTCCTCGCACTCGTGCGTATCGCAGCTCTTCTCGCAGGCGTGATCGACGCATAGCCAGACGCAGCCCTCGCCGGGGTCGCCGGTGCAGTCCGAGGCTGCGCTGCACTCGGGCGCCGATGAGGAGCTGCAGCCCGCGGCGCACGCGAGAGCGGACAGGATACAGACGATTAAACACCTTTTCATGACGGACCCTCCATCGATTCGATCCGCCGGCGGATCGCCATATAAATCATTCTCGCCCGGACCCGGCGAGAAGGCAAATTGGGCTCGTCGAGCTCGTCAGTCGCAGAGGTGGGCGTCGTGGGAGCCGTCGGTGAAGGGACCCGGCAGGCCGGGCAGGACGAGCTCGCCGGTCTCCTTCAGCGCGCCCTGCAGGGTGCCGACATCACCGACGGGCTTGGCGAGCTTGACCTCGACCAGGTTGCTGCGCACGAAGTAGCTGCCCGTGTGCGTCGCGCGCTCCGCGCCGGAGCCGATCTCAAGCTCGAGCTTGCCCTTGGGCATGAAGCGCAGCTTGCTGGCCGGCTTGCCGTCGGGACCCGGCGCGCCGTACCAGGATACCTTTCGCAGGATAGTCTCCACGTCCGCGGTCTTGCGCACCGACAGGCCCATGAGCCGGTAGTAGCCGACGGTGTCCAGCACGGGCTGGAGGGCGGCGTTGCGGCGGATGCGCCGCTTTTCTCTGCGGCTCAGCTTGGCGCGCACCAGATGGCGCAGGATGGTCGAGCGGAAGGCGCGGTGCTCGCAGATCTTGCCCTGCTTGCGGAGCATGCCCAGCGTGCAGGCCAGCTGGAAGTGGGCGCCCGCGTTGTTGGGGTCCAGCTCGATCGCCTTGTGGAGCGTCTCGGCGGCCTTGTCGTACTTCTTCTGCTTGTAGAGTTTTTTCGCCGCGCGCGATAGCTGGGAGGCCGACTGCTGGGCGCTGGCCGTCGAAGCGGAGGCGAGCCACAGGAGGATTCCACACACGACTGCCGTTCTACGCACCATCCATCATCTCCCGCATTGCGCGTGGGCTCGCACAGCGTACATGTATCCATATCAGGACTGGAGACCCGGGCGCAAGCGATTGTGCCGGCGGGCAGAGATGTGCTTAGATGACTGCCCATGAGTGAGAAGAAACAGAGCGGCATGGGCGTGGTGATCTTCATGCTGGTCGTCGGCTTGATGATCTGGCTCTTCTTGAAGCCCGCGGAGCAGGGCCAGGCCGACGGCGGCAGGCCCGCCGACGGCGAGCTGCAAGCTGCGGCCGAGGGTCTTCCCCCCGAGAGGGGCCCGCACCCCCAGTTCCCGACTGCGGAGCTGGCCGGCACGGCCGGCATCTTCTTGCTGGAGGAGCCGTCGCGCGGGCCGCACGTGACCGAGGTGGAGATTCCGGACAGCCGCGGGCTGAGCTGGAGCTTTCACGTCCACTGCGAGCTCGCTCTGCGCACCATGGCCTGCAGCCGAAAGCTCGACAAGCCGCCGCAGTCCGCCACCTGCTGGGCGCTGGGACGGCGTCAGGGCGAGGTCGTCCTGGCCGAGCACCGCGGTCCCATGGGGCTCCTTCTCAACCGCTGCGTCTTCGTGCACGGGGCGCGAGGTGGGCTGCTGCAGCTGGTCGGCCTCGACAGCCACGGCCAGGTCGAGTGGGCCCGCGTGTTCGGGGAGCGGGGCGAGCAGTTCCAGGAGCGCCTGCTGGACGGCTCCAATGCCCTGGATGGCTGCGGGCGCATGGCGATCGAGGTCGATGGGAAGGGCTTTGCCCGCGAGCTGCGCTGCCTGCAATACGGCGGTCAGCCGATGCTCGATACGGATGGGATCGCGTGCGTGCGTTTCAGCCGGGATGACCGGGGCTTCGTGCTGGAGGAGGTCCGGCTGGATCTCGGCGGCCAGCCCGTCGCCGCCCACGACGGCGTCAGCCGGATCCGCTTCGAGCGCGACGAGCAGGGGCGGATTAGTACGGAGCGCTACTTCACGCCGGACGGCGTGCCGGTCCTGTCCAGCCGCTCGGGCTGTTACGGGCGCCGCTTCGAGTACTGCATGGGGGGGATCGTGCATGCCCGGACCTGCCTGGGGGCGGACGGCGAGCCGGCGCCGGATGTCGACGGCGTGAGCACGGAGCACCTGACGATCGACGTGCGGGGCTGCGCCGTGGAAAGGCTCTTTCTGGGGCCGGATGGCAAGCCGACCTCCAACCGCTTCAGCCTCTCTGCGGAGAAGGCCGAGCGGGACGCGCACTGCCAGCTGCTGCGCCGCGTCTGTCTGGACTCGTTCGGCCAGCCGGTGGCCTGCGGTCCAGGACAGCCGGCGGAGATGCGCTTCAAGCGGGACGACAGAGGCCGGCACGTCTCGGTGTCCCATTTCGCGGCCGACGGCAGCCCGGGCGTCGACGGCGACTACGGCGTGTTCGAGCTGCGCCTGGCGTGGGACGATCTCGGGCGGCTCGTGCGCGAGGCCTGCTTCGACGCCTCGGGGCAGGCGATCGCTTGCGGGGGGACGGGCTTCCACGCCATCGTCAAGTCCTACGACAGCGCAGGCCGGGTGACCGAGGCGCGCTTCCTCGGCACCCAGGGCCAACCGGCCTCTAACCTGGGCACGATGGTGCGGCGCTTTCGCTACGACAACTACGACCACCAAGTCGAGAGCCTCAACCACGCGGCCGACGGCACGCTCGCGGACTCGCTGGGCATGTCGATCCAGCGGCGGCTCTACGATCCGGGACACAGGCTCTTCGCGGTCCTGCTCTACGACAAGGATGACGCACCCGCGCGCTACACGGGCTGCTTCACGGGGGCGCGCTGCCCGGAGAGGCCGTGGCACGCCGTGCGTGTGGTCCGGACCCCCAACGGCCGGGTGGACACCAACCTGTTCTTCGACGCGGACCGGCAGCTCGTGCTCAGCATGGACTGCACGACCAACCCGTGCTGGCGGTGAGCCTCTCCGGGCGCCTCTCGATCTCCGCAACCGTCGACTGCTCTCCCAGGGCTTCGCCCTGAGTCATATCCATCTCGGATTGCAAGGAAAGAACCGGCTTGACAGGTCTCCGAGATTCGGATCTTCCGCTGCGGAGCAGCGGGGGATATAGCCTGGGTCTTCAGACCCAGGTTCAAGAAGGCAAGAAACAGCTATGCGCTCTGAAGGAGCGCTGCTACTCCAGCATCTCGGCTGCTCCATCTTGCCGCGTCAGTACTGGAACGTGCTGCCGCCGATGAACTCGCGCAGGATGGAGTTCTGCGGCACCCGGTTGGGGAAGATGCCCACGAAGAGGCTGAGGAACTTCATCAGCCGGTGCACCTCGCTGTAGCTCGAGTCCTCCTGCGGGACCTCGAGCAGGAAGCGCTCGGCGTAGATCTTGAGCACCGCCATCTCGTAAGGAAGCGCCGTGTTGAACATCTCGTCGGTCGACTCTTGGAAAGGGAAGATGTGCCGCACCTCTCCGCGCCGGACCGACGGCCAGCAGTGGAGCGTGGAGCTGGCCGAGTAGCCCCGGAAGAGCTTGTCCCGCACCAGGCGGCGCAGCAGCCGCAGGTCGGTCGTGTGGATCCGGTTGGCGTCGTCCAGGCAGAGCTGGGTGAGCGCGCTGACGTAGATCTTGAACTTCGCCTCGGCCGGCACCTGGCTCGTGAGGCGGTCGTTGAGCCCGTGGATACCCTCGACGATCAGGATCTCTCCGGGGCTGAGCTGCATGGTCCGCCAGCGGGGCTCCGGCATGCGGGTGCCCGACTCGAAGCTGAAGCGTGGCGTGCGAACCTCCTTGCCGGACAGCAGATCGACGAGCTGCTCGTTGAACAGGGGCAGATCGATGGCCTCGATGGACTCGAAGTCGAACTCCCCGTTCTCATCGCGAGGGGAGTCCTCCCGGTCGACGTAGTAGTTGTCGATCGACAGACCGATCGGCCTCAGGCCGTTGACCCGCAGCTGGACCGACAGGCGCTTGAGGAAGGTCGTCTTGCCCGACGAGGACGGGCCGGCGATCAAGGCGATGCGGACCCGGTCCTTGTCGCGGACGATCGTGTCGGCGATCTCCGTGATGCGCTTCTCGTGGAAGCCCTCGGCGACCCGGATCATCTCGTCGATCCGACCGTCGAGCACGTGGTGGTTGAGCGTGCCGACGTTCTCCACACCCAGAGAGCGGTTCCAGGCGCGGGACTCGCGGTGGATGGTGAACAGCTTCGTGGTGCCCGCCGGCGGCGTGTCCAGGGCCGGGGGGTGCTCGCTGTCCGGGAAGCGCAGCACGAGGCCCTGCAGGCGGCTGCTGTTGCGGCCCGGCTCCGGATTCTCCGGGGGGTAGGCGGACAGCCCGAACAGGGGCAGGTATCCGGTCGACGGCGGGACCGGGCCGTGATGGATGTCGATCGTATGGCCGAGATGGACCAGGCGGATGGTCTCGTGCCAGAACGTGTTGAGGAGCTCGACGCGGTCCTGCATCCCGAGCTGGGTGAACCTGCGCAGCGCTTCCTGCACCCCGCAGCGCTCCTGCTCGAAGGTGAGATCCTCCGCCACCATCTTCTCCATCTCCGCCTGGATGCGCTTCGGGTAGGAGGGATCGAAGGCCGGGCTGCCTTGCCAGTCGAAGAAGTCGCCGTCTCCGAGAGACTGGCCGACCACGAGCCGGACTCCCTCGTACAGGCGGCGCGTGGCCTCGATCAGCATCAAGGTGCAGCCCCGGCGGTAGATGCTCCGGGCCTGGGGCGAGAGGGCGTCCAGCAAGCGCACCTCGGCCTGGTCGTGCAGGTTGCTGTCGAGGGGGACGAGGCGGTTGTTGATCAGCGCACCGATGGGCCGCCGCAAGCCCAGGCCGGGATCGGACTCGCCCGCGACCAGTGCCAGGATCGTGGTGGAGTCGGGGATCTTGAGCGGTCGGCCTTCCAGCCGGATGTGGATCATTTTCATGCAGGCGAGTCTATCCGTTCTGCGCGCCGTGTGCCACTGATCAAGCCGGCCTGGCCTTCCGGCGCTCGTGTGTGGTATAGGTGCAGCATGCTGGAGCGGGTGCGCCAGATCCTCGCCGATCGCCAGAGGCGCACGCTTCCCCTCGAAGGCCTGGTGCCGGCCGCCGTGCTGGTGCCCTTCGTCGAGAGGCGAGACGGCTTGCGCCTGCTGATGGAGCAGCGCACGCAGTCGGTCGACGAGCACAAGGGGCAGGTTTCCTTTCCCGGCGGGGTGGTCGACGAGGGCGACGCGGATGCCGTGGCCACGGCGCTGCGGGAGAGCTGGGAGGAGGTCGGCCTGCGGCCCGAGGACGTCGAGGTGCTCGGCCTGCTGGATGACACCCGGACGGTCACCGGCTATCGGATCACGCCGGTGGTCGGCCAGGTGCGCGATGCCTACCCTTTCCGGCTCAGCGAGCGGGAGGTGGCCAGGCTCCTCTTCGCCCCGTGGGAGATGTTCATGCAGCGGCAGGGGCTGCAGCGGGAGGTGCTGGACTTCGACGGGCAGCGTCTCGAGGTGGACACCTATCCCTTCGAAGGGACCCATATCTGGGGCGCGACGGCGAGGATCATCCGCGGCCTGGTGGATCTCATCGAGGCGCAGCAGATGGCGGGTCGCGGTTGAGATATGCGGTGATCATGGCCGGCGGTTCGGGCACGCGCTTCTGGCCCCTGAGCCGCAAGTCGTGCCCCAAGCAGTTCCTGGCCATCGGCGGGGAGGCTCGGAGCATGCTGCGGGCCACCGCCGAGAGGGTGCTGCCGCTGTGCGGCTGGGAGCGGCTCCTGGTGGTCGCCTCGCGCTCGCACGCGCGCCCCATCCGGCGCATCCTGCCCGAGCTTCCGGCCGGCAATCTGCTCATCGAGCCCTGCCCGCGAAACACCGCGCCGGCCGTGGGCCTGGCCTCCCTGGCGGTCCACATGCGGGATCCGGACGGCTACCTGGCCGTCCTGCCCTCGGACCACATCATCCGGCCCGCGGGCAGCTTCCGCGGCCTGCTGCGGGCTGCGTTTCGGGCTGCGCGCTCGGGGGCGCTCGTGACCCTGGGCGTCCGGCCCACGCGGGCCGAGACGGGTTACGGGTACATCCGGGTCGGAACGCGCCTGTCCGAGGTCCATCGCAAGCCGGTCTTCGATGTGCGCGGCTTCACCGAGAAGCCCGACCGGCGCCGCGCGGCCCAGTACCTGCGGTCTGGCGACTACTACTGGAACTCGGGCATGTTCATCTTCCGGGCGGATGCCATCCTCGGCGCGGTGGCCGCGTTCATGCCGGGCTTGCACGCGGGCCTGGAGGAGATCCGCCACGCGCCCCGGCGCGCGCGCCGCCAGGTCATGGAGCGGGTCTTCGAGCAGACCGAGTCGATCTCGATCGACTACGGCGTGATGGAGAAGTCCAGCGAGATCGTGATGCTACCGTGGGAGCACGACTGGTCCGACGTGGGCAGCTGGGCTGCGCTGCCCGGTGTGCTGTCTTGCGACCGATCCGGAAATACCCTCGAAGGAGACACCCTGGCGGTCGACTGCCGGGGCTGCGTGATCCGCTCGAGCGAGCGTCTGGTGTCCTGCGTGGGCCTGCGGGATCTGATCGTGGTGGAGACCGCTGACGCCGTGCTCGTCTGTCCGATCGACCAGGCGCAGGCGGTCAGGCGCATCGTGGAGAAGCTCGAGCGCCAGGGGCGGGACGACGTGCTCTGAGGTGCGCGCCGAGCGGAGAGGAGGACGGTCTTGAGGGGCTGTGTGCTTATCGCCTGCGCGGTCTGTGTGCTGATCGGCCCGCTCGGGGGCTGCGAGGACGACCCCGACCCCGGTGCGGCCGTCAAGGTCCGCATCAGCGACGAGGCGCTGGACTTGGGCGAGATAGACAAGCGCCCGAAGCGCGGGCGGGAATTTCTCTACCTGGACGATTTCGGCAACGTGATCCGGACCGCGCGCTACGAGGACATCCCCCCGGCGCGGCGCGCGGCGGTGATCGTCGTCGACGGATTCAAGCGGGCGGTGGCCCGCCCCAGGGGCGAGGGCTACGAGGCGGAGGCGCTGCCGACCAGGGGCGCGCCGGACGCTGGGGCCAAGGACCTGCAGAAGGCGCTCAGGCAGGACCTGCTGGAGCTGCAGCGCGAGCGAGATCGCTGATCACATCCCGCCCAGCCCGGAGAGGGCTGCGGGCAGGGACATGCCGGAGGCGGGCAGGGAGGCCTCGGCCGCGGCCGGGCCCGGCTCGACGCTCACGCCCGCGGCCCCCAGGCTGCCTGCGGGATTGAACATCGTGACCGACTTGCTCAGGCGCACGATGGCCAGCTGGAGGTTGAGCTCCTCCTGGACGACCGTGGTCTCGGCCACGAAGAGCATGGAGTTGGCGTCCAGTACCTCGAGGTTGGTCACGGCGCCAGCCTCGAACGAGACGCGCGACAGCTCCACCTGCTCCCGGGCCAGCTCGACCGAGCGGCGGGCCTTTTCCAGGTTGGCTTCCGCCATCTCCACCTTGAGCCACAGCTGGCGGATCTCGCTTGCGATCTTGCGGCGGGTCTCCTCGATCTCGATCTCGGCCTGGCGGATCTTCGAGCGGGCCTCCTCGAGGGCCGCGTAGCGCATGCCCCCGTCGTAGAGCGGGATGGACAGCGCCAGCCCCACGTTCCAGCTGTAGTACTCGTCGGTGAAGCCCTTGACGTCCGAGACGCGGAACATGCCGGTCAGGGCCAGGCTGGGCAGGAAGCGCGCCCAGGCGTCCTGCTCGAGCTTCTCGGCCATGGCGTGCTCGGTGCGGGCCGTCTGCAGGTCGCGGCGATGGCCGAGCGCCTCGTCGATGAAGGCCTGCATGCTGCGGGCCGGCCGGCGGGCTGGCTCCGGGGGCACCAGGTCGATCTCCTCCGCCGGCAGATCGGTCAGCAGGCCCAGGGCCTCCTTGGATAGCTCGAGGGCGTTCTCCGCCCGCTTGACGTCCTGCTCGCAGCGGTTCACGTCGATCTCGGCCCGAAGCGCCGTGATCTTGGGCGCATCGCCGACCTCGAACTTGGCGCGGGCCACCCGGAGGTGCTCGCGCCGGATCTCGGCCGAGTTGCGCGCGATGGCCAGCAGCTTCTCCGCGCCCAGGGCACCGTAGTAGGCCATCTCCACGCTGTGGAGCAGGAAGTCCTCCAGGTTCTCGTGGTTGAGCTCCGCCAGGTCGCGGGCGTGGTAGGCGTTCGAGATCGTCGTGTAGGCCCGGGCGAGAAAGAGGGGCTGACTCAGCACGGCCGAGAAGCCGAAGCTGTCCTGCTTCTGGATAGTGAAGCGGTTATAGCGCTCGAAGCCGGTGATGCAGAAGGGATCGCCGTCGCACTCGGCCGGATCCAGCGAGTACTGGATGGTGGTGATGTCGGGGAACTCGATGCCCGCCTCGGTGCCGTGGTGGGTGTAAGTGCCCGTGGCGGTGAGCTGGGGCTTGACCATGACCCAGGCCTTGTCCACCGTCAGCCCGACCTGGTGAAGCCTCTCCCGGGCGGCCTGGAGGCCGAGGTTGTGCGTCCGGGCCCGTTCGCGGGCCTGGTCGAGCGTGAGCTCGCGGGCCGTGCAGGGCCTCGCGATGCAGAGCAGCGCCAGTGCCGCGAGCACGGGCCATCTACCCGATCCGAGCATGGTCGACCTCCTGGGAGGCGTGGAAAACGGGCAGCCAAGTGTATCTCCTGTGCGGATGGATGTCGACAGACCTGTCGGCTTTCCTGACGGCAGGCTGTCAGAGCGGTCCCGGGTCTGGCTGCAAGTCGTCGTTTTTTCTTCTCTCTCTGACCTGGCCGCGCAGCTTCCGAGCAGCGAGGCGAGCTCCGGGCGGGAATACAGCCAGATCCATGCCAGTTTTGTATGCAACAGAGCGGCCGGGAGGATTTGTCTTGACCCGAAGCGGGTATGTATGCTAGCCTCCCTGGACCCCTGGGGGTGTGGGTAGTTTCTTGGTCTAGACTTTCCTTTTTTAGAAGGAGCGTCTATGGAGTCCAACTTCAAGGTAGGTGACAAGGCTGTGTACCCAGCTCACGGAGTGGGCGAGGTGATGGGCATCGAGAAGCGGGAGATCATGGGCTTCAAGCAGCATGTCTATGTGCTCCGCATTCTCGATAACGGCATGAAGATCATGATCCCGACGGACAAGGTTGACTCGGTGGGCCTGCGGGAGGTCATCCCGAAGAGCAAGGTCAAGGAAGTCTACAAGATTCTCAAGCAGAAGAACGGCAACTCGGGCAAGAGCCAGACCTGGAATCGACGCTACCGGGAGTACATGGAGAAGATCAAGACCGGATCCATCTTCGACATCGCCGAGGTGCTCAGGGACCTGTGCCTGCTCAAGTTCGACAAGGATCTCAGCTTCGGCGAGCGCAAGATGCTCGATACGGCGCGCAATCTCCTCATCAAGGAGATCAGCATCGCGCGCAACGTCAAGGAGAAGGTGGTCGAGCGGGAGCTGGAGAAGATCTTCAACTGAGCCTCGATCCGTACACGCCGAAGACAGAGTGAGGATATCGCATGCGGGGATTGCGCATGGCGCTCGTCTGGCTCGCCGTCCTGCTCTCGAGCTCGACGGCCCTGGCCGGCAAGGTGGGACCGGACTGCCATTTCAAGGGCAAGAAGCTCTACGGCAAGGTGAAGTTCGTCAAGGCCTTTCCGGACATCAAGATCCAGGTGGTCAAGGCCTTCCCGGACCTCAAGGTCAAGAAGGTCAACGCGTTCCCGGACAAGTGCGGCAAGTGGCAGATCGTCGACGCCTTCCCGGACATCAAGGTCCAGATCGTGGACGCCTTTCCCGACATCAAGATCCAGTACGTGGACGCCTTCCCGGGCCTGCCCTGAGCCGCGCCGCACCTCGAACCCCGCATCGCGGATCGGCCCGAGGAGCCGACGCCGGCGGGGAGAGCCGAGTCGCGATGCGCCGCGCAAATACGCCAACGCTACTCGAAAGGGAGGCTGAGCTGCCCGCCTAGCACGTGCACCCGCCCGGTCTGGGTGAAGAGCAGGGCCTGCTTGATCTCGCGGCTGCCGATCAGGCCGGTGCGGCGCAGCATGTAGGCGTACTGCTCGAGCTGCTGCTCGTAGTGGGCGTGGGCGTGCGGACCCAGGTCCTGGTCGGTCTTGAAGTCGATGATCCACGCCTCCCGGCCGCTGAGCGCCAGCAGGTCCATCTGCCCGGCCACGAGCTCGCTGCCGTCCTCGACGGGCCGGGGCGCGGCCAGGCGATACTCGGGCAGCAGCAGCATGCCTTCCCGGCGGAGCTGCAGGCCGTCCAGCGCCGCGATCGCCCGGCGCACGTCGGCCAGCGCTTCCTCGCGCGGGCCCGCGGGCTGCTCCGCGAAGGCCACCTCGAAGGCGTCCTCGACCCGCTCGCGCGCTCCCGAGAGCAGCAGCTCGAGGGCCCGGTGGACCAGGGTCCCGAAGTCCGGACCGTAGCGGGGCGGGGCCGGATCCGGCTCGGCGCCCGCTCGGCTGCTCGGCGCCCGGGGCCGCATCCTGGGCCGGGCGCTCTCCGCGAGGGCGGCCGTCCAGGCCTCCTGGCTCTCGAAGCTGGCCTGCTGGATCGGCTCGTCGGGCACCAGCTCGGGCAGCGGCATGCTCGGCGCGGCCCGCTCGATCTCGGTGAGATCGATGATCCGGACCACGCCGGGTGCGGCGATCTGGTGGACGAGGAGCGCGTGGTACGAGCCGCCCGCGCCCGGGCTGCGCAGAAAGGGGATCGCGAGCAGGTCTCGGGTGCGCGTCGTGGCCACGTAGTAGAGCCGATCCCGCTCGAGCCGGTCCAGGGCGCCGTCCAGCTCAGCCAGACCGCCGTCTGAGCTGTCGTGGTGCACCCAGCCGATCTTCAGGCTCCACTGGCTCCCGTCCCGCGCGAGCTCGAGCGCGCTCGCGCTCCTCGGACCGCTGGGCCGTCCGGCCTGCGCGTCCCAGAGCACGACGATCGGAAACTCCAGGCCCTTGGACTGGTGGGTCGTGAAGATGCGGACCGCGTCGACCGTGTCCGGCTCGGCCGGATCGAAGCGCGGCGGCCGCTCCACCCAGCATCGTCCCAGCGCGGTGGCCCGATCGAAGTCCAGACCTCGGCGGGCCGCCTCGGACTGCAGCAGGGCGAGGGCCTGGCGGATCAGGGCCAGCCTCTGCCTGCCGTTGGGCAGGACCGAGACCAGCCTGGCGAACTGGCTCTGCTCCATGAGCAGGCTGGCCGTGCGCAGCAGGGGCCGCTCGTGGCGTCGGCGGCGCAGGGCCTCGAGCAGCCGGATCGCAGCCCGGTGCGCCTCGCAGGCCTCGCCGCTGCGCGCGGCCAGCTCGTCTGCCAGGCTGAGCGGGAAGAAAGGCGGGGCGAGCAGCGCCGCGTGGGCGACGCCGTCGTCCGGATCGGACACCGCCCGCAGGGCCAGCAGCAGAGCCCGCAGGGCGGGGTCCTGCATGGAGGTCTTGCCGCCGCGCTTGAGGTGCGCGATGCCCCGGCGATCCAAAGACGCCGAGAGGAGATCCAGATCGAAGGTGCTGCGGCACAGGATGACCACGTCGCCTGGCCGGGGCGCGCGCTGCTCGTCCGGGCAGTCGGGATCGCGGATCTCGACGTCCAGCCCGCCCCGGAGCAGCTCGTCCAGGTAGGCGGCGATGGCCTCGGCCTCGAAGCGGCGCGCCTCGCGGCGCCGGATGTGGGCCGGGGCCGCGAAGTCGATCCGGTGCACCACGGCATCGCCGGCCGGCTGGACGTTGCCCGCCGGCGTGAGATCCTGGAATTCGGCCTGGCCGGCTGGCCGGTCGACCCGTCGCAGCAGGACGGGGCCCTGCTTGTTGAAGACCTCGCAGATGAGCTCGGGCCGGGAGCGGAAGTTGCAGGTCAAGATCTCGCACAGCGCGCCCTGCTCCTCGAGCGCTCGGGTGAAGTCCTCGTAGATGGCGATGTCGGCCCGGCGGAAGCGGTAGATGCTCTGCTTGGGATCCCCCACCACGGTCAGCGCTCCGGGCCTGAAGCGCACCTCCCGCCAGTGCCGCGCCCGGGCTCCTTGCTCCGCCAGGAAGGAGATGATCTCGACCTGCAGGGGGTCGTTGTCCTGGCATTCGTCGAGCAGGATGTGATCGAAGAGCGCCTGGACCTCGGTCCTGAATCCGGTCTCGTCTCGCAGCGCGCGCGCCAGCAGCAGCAGCACGTCGGTGTAGTCGAGCACGGCCCGCCGGCGCTTGACCCGATCGTACAGGCAGCGCACGACGGGCGCGATGCGCATCAGACGGCAGGCCAGGTAGGCATGGCCTGGTCCGAGCAGCTCGCTGCGGAGCCTGCGCGAGGCGAAGCGACCGCTCTGCAGCGGCTTGTCCAGAAGCGCCACCGCCAGACCGCGGGCGCGCCTGTGGTCGTCCTGGGGAAAGTCCTGGGGGTTCTGGGCGTAGAGCTTGTCGAGATCGGCCAGGGGCTCGAAGAGGCGCTGGAGCTCAATCACCAGATCCCCGCCCTGCAGGCCTTCGTCGAGCTGCCCGAGCTCGAGCGCGAAGCCCTGCATCAGGGCCACGGCCCGGCTCGCGCCCCGGAGCCGGGCGGCCTCCTCCAGGATCGAGCGGATCTCCGGGCGCAGGTCGGAAAGCCTCGGCGCCCGGGGCAGGGGCGGGTCCAGCTCGATGTCCCGCTTGTCGATCAGCTCGGCGATGAGCGCGTCGAGACCGAACCTGCGGCCATAGCCGGTGCCGGCCGTCCGACGGGGGAGCCCGGCGTCGAGCGCGAGCTCCAGGGTCTTCTCGACCTCCTGGACCCTGGCGGGATCGAGCTCTTCGTCCAGGACCTCGGACAGCCGTTCGAGCTGGGCCGAGCGCAGCAGCTCCTCGAAGGTCTCCTCCGCCAGGTCGGCGGTATCCTCCAGGAGCTCCCGGCCCGGGCCCAGGCCGGACTCGATCGGTCGGGACTGCAGGATTCGCAGCGCGAAGGAGTGGATGGTGCCGAAGAAGGCGCCGTCCATCTCGCCGATCGCCCGCCGCAAAAGCTCGCGGCGGACCGGCGCCTCGCGCGCGGTCTCCAGGGCCATCAGCAATCGCCGGCGGGCCTGCAGCTTG
Organism: Deltaproteobacteria bacterium; assembly: GCA_016935365.1. Taxonomy (GTDB): domain Bacteria; phylum Myxococcota; class B64-G9; order B64-G9; family B64-G9; genus JAFGRB01. Next base: position 23,500 of record JAFGRB010000178.1, on the reverse strand, counting down.
AGATCGCCGGCTGAGCGCCGGGTGAAGGAGATGGCCGCGATGCGCCGGAGCGGGATGGGATCGACGCCCTCACGCGACGGGGCGACCAGCTCGACCAGGCGGGTGATCAGAGTGTGGGTCTTTCCGCTGCCCGCGCCGGCCTTGACCACCACGTTGCGCCCGTGCTCGAGCACGATCCGATCCCGGGCGTCCTGATCTCCGAGGCGCTCAGCCATCTCGTCGCCTCGCTGCCCCGGCGCGCAGCGCCAGCAGATCCGGCGGCACGGGAGGATCTGCGCGGCCCTGCTGGGCCTCGAGCTTCGCCTGGCTGGCCTCGGGCGCCCGATCGCCGCAGACGGACGAGAAGGGGCAGTAGCTGCAATCGTCGGGATTCGGCGTGGCCACGAAGGCGCCTCGCTGCAGCAGCTCCCGGGCCAGGGCCAGGCAGCGCTGCGCCCAGCTCCGGCCGGCATCCAGGGCGCTGCCCGCGAGCACCCGCTGGCGCAGCGCCCGGCCGGCGCTCGCGAAGACGAGCCCGGCCTCGCCCACGCTGGATGCGCCGAGGAGCGGATCGCCGTCTTGCTCGAGCTGCTGCCGCAGGGCGGCCTCGTAGACCAGGACCTGGAGGTCGGCCAGGTCGAGTTCGTCCTCGGCGGCCTTGCGCGCATCCAGGAGCCTGGCGCGGCCGGTCTTCAGGTCGTGAACGGCCAGCGCACCGCCGGGCCGCTCGAAGACGAGGTCGATCCTGCCCGACAGGTGTAGCGCGCCCGCGGGCGTGGCGAGCAGCAGGGGGCCGATCGGCTGCTCGGCCCTGCAGAAGCGGCTCAGCCCCGCGTGGCGGTAGGTGTCGATGACGTTGGACACGAGCTGCCGGAGCCGCTTCCGCTCCGCGGCCTCGATGGCCGGGCCGTCGAGCGGGTAGCGGCCGAGCTGGCGCTCGAGCTCCTCGTCGAGGATGGCGCTGGCGCGGTCCGCGATCGCGTCGCTCCGGTCGAGCACCTGCTGGCCGAAGGCGTTGAAGATCCGCTGCACCACGCGGTGCAGGAGGCTGCCGCGGATGCGCGCATCCAGCTCCCAGGCCGAGCCGAAGGCGGCGGGCGGCTGCAGGCCGAGCAGGACCTCCCGGGCGAAGCGCAGCGGGCAGGCGAGCAGGAGCGTGAGCTCCCGGACGCTCAGGCTGGCGCCGTCCGGCAGCCCGGGGCGATCGGGCGCCTCGCCGGCCAGGCCGTCGGCCTGGCTCGAGCTGGCCTCGTCCGCGGCGGCCCGCATGAGCGCGGCCGTGGCCTGGAGCGCGCCGTCCTGCAGCCAGCCGGCGGGCACGCAGACCGCGTCACCGCGTTGGCCCAGGCAGCTCGCCTTGCGCGCGAAGCCGTGCGGGTGGCGCTGCTTCCAGTCGGCGAGCCGCCGCTTGGCGGGGGTGGCGAAGTGCCGGCGCAGCTCGGACAGGCTCGGCAGCGGTGAGCCCTCGCCGAAGCGCTGACCGGTCCAGGCGGCCAGCTCCAGCAGGAAGGTGCTCGGCTCGCGCTGCTCGCCGCCGATCTGCTGCCGGGCCGCGCTGGCGGACAGGCTCCGACGTGTGGCCAGCGCGCAGGCGATGGCGGCCCGCTTGCTCTCCCTGGCCAGGTCGGCCTTCAGGACCAGCTGCGGGCGCTGAAGCTCGGGCAGCACGGCCAGCAGCCGCCCCCGGTCGATGTCGGACAGCAGCGGATCCTCGCTGGGGCTGGGCGGGATGCTGCCCTCGCACAGGCCGACGAAGCGCAGGGCCTCGAAAGGCAGGCCCGCCGTGCGCTCGGGCGTGTCCAGCCAGATCCGGGCCTGGCCGTAGCGCCCGCTGCGCACGCGCATCTGCCCGACCGCATCCGCCAAGGTCCGCAGGCCGCTCCGGCCGCGAAGCAGCGAGCTCGCAGGCCGGAGCACCCGAAGCAGCGCCTCGCTCTCCTGGCGGATCAGCTCGATGGGCCCGTGGGCCTCATCGGCTTGGCCGTAGCGTGCGTCGGCGCTCCGGTCCGGGAAGAGATCCAAGAGGCCCAGGAAGGCCTGGATGGTCTGCGGCAGGGGGGCGTCCCGCTCGACGAGCTCGGCCAGATCGAGAAGCGGCGCGATGCGCTGTAGCAGGTCGGGCTGCAGCGCGCCCAGCCGCTGGCGCCAGGCACTGCAGGCCCCGGCTCGCCCGCCCAGCATCGCTGCGGAGTCGAGCGCGCGGAGGGCGGTGCCCGGCGAGAAGTCGGGATCCACGCCCGCCAGGAAGTCGAGCAGCATCTCCCGGGGCAGGCCCGCCAGGACGGCATCCAGGCCGAGCTCGACCAGCGCGCCCTCGGAGGTGGCCAGCGCGGGCTGCTCGGCGATCAGGCCCTGCTCGCCGACGAGCACCTCGAGCTCCTGGGCCAGGCAGGCCATGAGCTGACGGTCGGTGCCCACCAGGGCCAGCTCGCCCAGGGGCACGCCCCGCTCGAGCACCTGGCGCTCGACCCAGCAAGCCGCGGCGTCGATCTCGTCCTGGCAGCCGCCGTGGAGGCTGAGCTCGAAGTCGAGCCGGTCCAGGCGGGGCGCCGGCTCGTCTCCCTCGCCAGGATCGAGCCGCAGAACGGGCACCGGGCCCAGCGCCTGCTGGAGCGGCCAGAGCGAGCGCTCGTGGCGCTCCAGGCTGACGATGCAGACCGGGCCGAAGGCGCGGGCCAGCGCCGGCGAGGCGCGCAGGCACCTGACGGCCTCGCGCCGCAGGTCGGCCCGGGTGCGGGTCTGGCCGCCGAGCCGGGCGTCCAGGGCGTGCCGGAAGACCGCCAGATCGTGGAGCCGGTCGCGGCTCGCACCCGGCAGCTCGCCCTTGAGCGAGAAGAGCTGCTCGGCCCCCAGGCCGGCCGCGTCCAGCTCCAGCAGGCAGGACTGGATGGCCCGCGGGTAGGCCTCGTGGGCGCGGAGGTGATCCGCGTCGAGGGTGCGCAGCTCGCCGTCCAGGGCGCCGTCCTCGATCAGCTGGGCGAGCACGGCGGGCCAGGCGCTCTCGATGCCGGCGCCCAGGGGCCGGCCCGCCCGGGCGCAGATCTCGGCCGCGAAGGCATCCGGCTTGAGGAAGGCCACCCCGGCGAGCAAGGCCGCGCCGTCGGTCTCCTCCAGCACCCGGCGCCGGAGCGCGTGCGCCAGCGCCTCGCGCGGCACGAGCACCGCGGCCCGGCGGCCGAGCCGGCTCTCCAGCTCCCGCAGGAACTCGATCAGGCGCACGCCCAACTCGGCCGGCGTGTGGACGACGGTCGGTTCCACGTTGGGAATATGGTACCATGCGGCCGTGACATGCAAGAGCGCTGAGTGAGGAGACGGCCTTGGAAGTGCTCTACATCGTATTGATGCTGCTCGTCCTGGCGTTCAGCATCTTCAGCCTGATCTCCTACTTCTCCAGTCGGGGCTCGTTAAAGAAACGTCACGCCCGCGTCATGGCCGAGCTCGAGCCGGCTCGCCACCTTAACGCGGACGAGCAGGACGCATTCGAGAGGCTCTACAAGAAGCGTCCGGCCTCCGGGGCGCCGGTGTACCGGGTGGAGGGGGCGCTGGAGTATGTGGGGCTCAGCGTACAGGGGGCCGAGTCCAAGGAGTTCTTCATCGGCGGGGTGCGGATCGCCATGGCGTCGGTGGCTCGCTTGAGCAAGAAGGACATCAAGCTCAGCCTGGAGCAGATGGTGGACGGGGTGGATCAGGAGGCGCTCCAGAAGCAGATCGAGCAGCTGCAGCGGGCCGGGCGGAAGCGGGGTGCCTCGGAAGAGGAGATCGGCCAGCGGATGGCTGACAAGATCAAGAGCGCACTGTTTCACACCGCGGAGATCGTCTTTCTCTCCGAGGATATCCAGAGAGATCCGGCCTACCTGGTGGCCCTCGACGACTGGAAGCTGACCGGGAAATGAGAGCGCGTAAGCCAAAGACCTGTTGCCATCTCGCCCCGGTGGTCTTTCTCGCCTTGGTGGCTCCGTCTTCGCAAGCCGCGTCGTCGATGGAAGCACCCGAGCTCTTCGAGCTGCGGCTGGACTTCGAGGGCGCGCTGGCGGCCTCGCTCCAGCGGGCGGAGCGGCTGCGCGGGCACCCGGACGGCGCGCGCTCGCTGCTCGGGGCGGCGGAGCTGGCCGAGGCGCTCGACGGCTGCGCGGCCGGATCGCGCGCCGCGGCCATCTGGGAGCGGCTGGCCGCGCTGGCGCCCGCCGACGCCAGGGCGGCCGGCTTTCGCCTGCGGGCGGGGCGCTGCGACGAGGAGGCCGGAAGGCTGGACCGGGCAGCACAGAGCTTCGCGGGCGTGCTCCACCGGCAGCAGGCCCCGCGGGCGACGCGCGACGAGCGGGCGGCCGCCCGGCTCGGCCTCATCCGGGTCCGCTTCTCGCAGGGCCGGATCCGCGAGGCGCTGGCGCTGCTCGAAGACCCGGCCTCCCTTTCCGGCCCGCGCGCGGTCGAGGCCCGCTGCCTGCGGGCCAGGATTCGGGCCGCGGGGCTCGACTGGGGCTACGCCGGGCTCGAGCAGGAGCGGATCGCGGCCAGGCTGCGCGCATTCCAGCGCTCGATGGAGGAGCTCGGCGAGGCGGTCGGTGCGGAGGAGCCCGACGACCGGGATGCCTTCGAGGCCCGCTGCGAGGCCGCGCTGGCGCTGGGCGAGCTGCATGCCCGCTTCGGCCGCTGGCTGATCGGGCACCCCAGGCCGCACGCGCTCTCCGGGGAGATGCAGGAGCTCTACGAGGCCGAGATCGAGTCCCGGGCCCTGGACTTCTTCGAGCAGGCGGCTGCGATCGACGGCGCGCTTGTCGCCAGGGTGGCGGCGGCGCACCGCGGGGCCCGCTTCGGGCACCGGGCGCGGGAGGCGCTGTGGGCGATCCGCGCGTGGGTCGATACGCCACCGGCCTGGTACCGCCTGCGCTGGCCCGCGCTCGCGGCCGAAGGCGGCTCGCCGGCCCTGAGCGCGGCGCGGGAGCGGCTCATCGCGGACCCGGGCGATCCGCAGGCCCGGCTGGGCGCGGCCGAGGCGCTCGCGCAGAGCGCGCCCGGCCTGGCGCTGTACTTCCTGCAGCGCCACGCGGCCGCCTCGCCGCAGCGCGCGCTCGTCCAGGCCCGCGCCCTCGCCGCCCTGGGCCGGCATGCCGAGGCGTACGAGCTCCTGCGAGACCTGCTCGCGCGCTCGCCCCGGCTGCTTGCGGCCTGGCGCCAGATGGCGGACTCGTGCTTCGTCTTCGGCGACCTCGTCTGCGCGCGGCGCGCCCTGGACGAGCTGCGGGCCGACGCCAAAGGCGATGCGCGGCTGCTCCTGCCCACGGCCGCGGCGCTCTACGGGCTGGGGCAGGAGGAGCGGGCGCAGGCGCTTCTCGAGCGCGTCGCGCCCTCGGATGCGAGCTGGGCCCTGGCCCGCTTCGATCTCGGCCTGATCCTGTGGGACGGGCTGCGCCGATCGAGGGCCAGGCATACGGCCGAGGGGGATCTGGCGCGGCTTCGGAAGGCCCGCACCTGTCTCGCCGCGGCCCTTCGCGCAGCCGATCCGCGCATCGCGGCCGAGGCCCGCGCGCTGCACGCGCGAGTCGACGAGCAGGTGCAGGCGCTGCTCGTGGCGATCGAGGCCGAGCGCGACTTGCAGAGACGGGCCGGGCAGGCGCAGGATCTGGAGTCCCGGCAGCAGGGGATCTGAAGTCGGCGAGGAGGTCGACCGTTAGGCCACCGGCGGCAATGAATCGCCCCGCATCGCGGATTGTCGCTTCTGGCCAGGAGGCGATGAGGCTCGAAGTGGTCGAGACGGCTTGAAGCGCTTTCCGAGGAGGTGGATGTGAGGACAGGCAAGAAGACGGCGGCGAGCCTGGCGATCGCGTGCGTCGCTGCGCTCGCGGGCGCGGCGCACGCAGAGCCAGCGGTGCGATCGGCCTACGACTTCATCCGTCAGGGCGGCTACGTGGACTTCCGCGTGCAGTGGCAGGGCGAGCGGCCCGGGCGGCGCGCGCCGGATCACGAGCTGGGCGATACGCGCTCGTTCTGGTCCTGGGACCTGGGCCAGATGCCGCCCCGGGACGTGCAGGTGCCGGCCACCTGCCGGGCCGTAGGCGACCACGTCTACGTCTTCGTGGCCGACGACCAGTGGGGCGCGAACGTGGACCAGGCTGGTGTGGATGCGGTCTTCGCCGCCCTGGAGCTGGCCACGCCCGCGGGATCGATCGATCCGGAGCAGGGCATCGTGCCCAACGAGATCGGCGTCTTCGGGCCCGTGCCGGACGCGCTGGACGGCGACGTGCACGTCTTCATCCTGCTGATGGAGCTCGACCAGTACGGCGGCACGCAGTTCGACGGCTTCTTCAACCCCTTCAACCAGTACCCGGACGAGGAGACCATGGCCCAGCAGGGCTACCACTCCAACGAGATCGAGATGATCACCGTCAACTCGGCCATCCGGCCGGTGGGCTCGGCGATGACGCTCTCGATCCTGGCGCACGAGCTCCAGCACTTGATCCACTGGGGCGGCGATCCCGAGGAGGCGTCCTGGGTGGACGAGTCCTGCGCCGAGGCGGCCATGGTGCTGTGCGGCTACCCGCAGACCGACCAGGCCTGGCTGGACGACTACCTGGCCGATCCCTCGGCGGCGCTCGAGGAGACCGCCCACGTGCACTACGGCGCCTGCCTGCTCTTCGGCTCCTACCTCTACGAGCGCTTCGGGGCGGGGTTCATGGGCGAGCTGGTGGCCGACCCGGCCCACGGCCGGGCGGGCTTCGCGGGCCCGCTCGCCCGGGCGGGCCAGGAGACCATGGACTCTCTGCTTCTCGACTGGGCCACGGCCACGCTCGGAGATCACCTGGGCCTGGAGGGCGAGCTCGCCCATCCGCTGCTGGAGGTGGGCGCACCGCGCTTCGCGCACCGCATCGACGCCTACCCGTCGGAGCTGCAGGCCAGCCTGACCGGCACGGGCGCGGCCTACGCGCGCCTGGCCCGGCCCGATCCCGGCGCCGACGTGCAGCTGCAGGTGGACGGCGCGCGCGTCCAGGCGCGGGCCCTGCTCGCGGGCGAGGCCCGGGTCTGGTATGCGGACTGCGAAGACGGCGTGCCTTTACAGCTGCCCTTCGCGGAGATCCCCGATGCGCCCGAGGGCTACGTGGTGCTGCTGGCCGACCAGGGGGCTGCGGCCAGCTACACGCTCGCGGTCGAGAGCGTGAGCGTCGAGCCGGACGGCGGCCCGGATGGCGGCGAGGACGGCGGTGTCGAGGACGGCGGCGGGGACAGCGCTCCGGACGCGGGCGGCGCGGATCAGGGCGTCGAGACCGACGCCGGCACGACCGACGCCGGCACGACCGACGCCGGATCGCAAGCCGACGGGGATCGCCCGGAAGACGGCGACGGCTGCGGCTGCGCGAGCAGCGGAGCCCACGCGGACCTCGCGCTCGCCCTGCTGGGGCTGCTCGCCGCTCTGGCGCGCCGGAGATAGACGTCGAGCGTCGGTCTGACACTGGACATGCCCGCGGGACAGGTCGACAGAGGGAGGGCGAGCTGAGGGGGCGCTCGAGGGGCTTTTCTGGCCGGGCGCTGTCTGCTATGCTCCGCTCAGCCTGAACTCAAACCCAGGAGGTGGACGGTGGCCCGCTATCAGAACGACATCCAGGTGTCGAAGAAGGTCGACGAGGCGGTCTCGGAAGTGGAGCAGTACCTCGTCTCCGAGGGCTTCAAGAAGAACGAGCAGACCGGCGTGTGGAAGAAGGGCCTCGGGCTCATGCTCGGACCCCAGTTCCTCCAGGTCGAGCCGCGCCAGGACGGGGTGCACCTGGAGGCCTGGATCAAGTTCGCCCTGCTGCCCGGCGTCTACCTGGGCGAGATGGGTATCGACGGGGCCTTTGCGGTCATCCCGAAGCGCAAGCTCAAAAAGCGCGTCCAGGCCATCGAGGAGATGCTCAAGTAGCCGGCATCCTTGCGTATTATAATACTATCAGCGCTTCGGTTCCATCCCGGAATCCCAATTTTCCGCAGCACTGCTGCGGGAAAAGTCGGTTTTTCCGCAGCATAGTTGCGGAAAATTCGGTATTCTACTAGACTCGCTCCATGTACGTTCGCAGGATCATCCCCCTCGAGAGGGAACTCGAGCAGCACAGCATTCTCTTGCTGGGGCCCCGACGCACCGGCAAGAGCGCCTACATCCGCGAGCAGGCACCGCCTCACAGGGTCTACGATCTCATGAAATCGGATGTCTTTCTGAGGCTCTCCAGGCGACCGGCCCTGATCAGGGAGTCGCTTGAGGCCGATGATCGGCTGATCGTCATCGACGAGATCCAGAAGCTGCCCGTCCTGATGGACGAGGTGCATGTCATGATCGAGGAGACCGGGGTCCGCTTCCTGCTCACCGGCAGCAGCGCGCGCAAACTGAAGCGCACCCACACCTCGCTGATGGCGGGGCGGGCCAGGACACGCCGCCTGCAGCCGTTCGTGTATCCGGAGATCGAGGACTTCGATCTCCAACGCGTGCTCCAGTTCGGCTCCCTGCCGCCGGTCTACCTGTCCGACGAACCGGAGGAGGAGTTGCATGGCTATGCCGGGACCTACTTGCAAGAGGAGATCCAGGCGGAAGCGCTCAGCCGTAATATCGAGGGCTTTTCACGCTTTCTCGTGCACGCGGCCCTGTGGAACGGCGAGGTCCTGAACTTCGAGGGAGTGGGGCGCGATGCCCAGGTGCCTGCGCGGACCATCCGCGAGTACTACTCCGTGCTCGAGGATACGCTCATCGGCACGATGCTCACACCGCTGAGCACGACCGGCAAGCGCAAGGCCATCTCTCGCGGCAAGTTCTACTTCTTCGACATCGGCGTCGTTCATGCGCTGAGCGGCAGCTTCTCCGTGCCAGCCGAGACTCCGATGCTCGGCAAGGCCTTCGAGCACTTCATATGGCAGGAACTCTTCGCCTACCACCAGTACTTCGCCAGACGACACGGACTGCATTTCTGGCGTGATGTAACCGGCGCCGAGGTCGACTTCGTCCTCGGGAAAAAGGTGGCCATCGAGGTGAAGTCCTCGACGCTGGTCCACGACCGGCAGCTGAGAGGTCTGGTCGCCATCACGCAGCAGGACGATCATGCGATCCAACGGCGTATCGTGGTCTGCAGGGAGCCGCGCCGCAGGCGGACGAGCGGTATCGAGATCGTCCCTTACCAGGATTTCCTTTCCGATCTCTGGTCGCATCGGATTCTCTGATCGCATCGCGAGCAACAACGGGGGATGCACTGCCCTGAACGATTTCCGGGGAAAAACCTACAGGTCCATTCCGAAGTAGAGCCTGAGCCAGATCTCGAGGTCCTCGAGGTAGACGACCTTGCCGGTCGAGAGCAGGAAGGCCTTCATGTTGGCCGAGAAGCCCTCCCCGCTGATGACCACCAGGCCGTCGATCGGCCAGGCGGCGATGTCGTCGATCAGGGCCGGGATCTTCTCCTCGGCCGAGCCGACCGTGCCCTGGAACTTGCACTCCAGGCCCAGGCGGCGCCCGCTCTGCCGATCGCGCAGCACCAGGTCGATCCGCCGCTCGGCGCCCCAGATCCGGCGCCCCACGCGGACCTGGGACGCGCAGTCCAGCCCGAGCCCCTCGGCCACCCGCTGCACGGCCTGCTCGAGCGCCTTGCCGGATGCGGGGGCGGTCTCTCGTCCGGCCATCAGCCCTCCCAGCTCATCACGACCAGCTCGCCCACCGGGCCGCGGCGGTCCTTGCGCGAGTTGACCGAGCGGCGCGCCTCGACCCGCTCCAGCCTGAAGCCGCGGTACATCCTCCGGACGGCGGGGGTGTCCGAGTTCGACAGCATGACCTGGACGCCCTTCTCGGCCAGGGCCCTGAAGACCCCGGCCAGGCGCTCCTGGTCCTGCATGTCGAAGCCGTCCTTGCCGTAGGAGACGAACTTGGCCGTGGCCGACACGGGCACGTAGGGCGGATCGAAGTAGACCAGATCGCCCCGCGCGGCGCGCTCGAGGACCGACTCATAGCCCTGCTCTCTGAGCTGGGCCTTCTCGAGCGCCCGGGCCACGGCCTTCAGGTTGTCCGGGTCGCAGATGGTCGGGTTCTTGTAGCGGCCGAGCGGCACGTTGAACTGGCCCCTGGCGTTGACCCGGTAGAGCCCGTTGAAGCAGGTGCGGTTGAGGAAGATCATCCGGGCGGCCCTGGTGGCGACCAATCTCGGCGAGCTGGCGCGGACCTTGTAGTAGTAGTCGGCGTCGAGACCTTCGGCCGGCATCTTGAACTGGCGGTCGTGCTCGTGCAGCCGGGCGATGACGGCCTCGACGTCGTCTCGGATGGCCTCGTAGGTCTTGACGAGCTCGGCGTTGATGTCCGAAAGCACTGCCTTGTGCTTCTGGATGCGGCCGTCGCCGACCAGGGCGAAGAACAGCGCCCCGCCGCCCAGGAAGGGCTCGAAGTAGGTGCCGAAGCGCGCCGGGGCGAGCTTACGCAGCTTGGGTACGAGCTGGCGCTTGCCGCCGGCCCACTTGAGAAAGGGCCTGGCCTCGCGCTCGGGGGCCTTGTGGGCTGCCGGGCTCATGCGCCGCTATTATAGCCGCAGGCTCTGACAGCCTCAAGGGTCAGCTGCCCGATGGGTTTCGTGTGGCTTTTTTCCTGCGGAGAGGGTTACCTTCTATCCCATGAACGATCTCAGCCTGGAAGAGTGGAGCTCGATGTCGCTTTCGGACTGCACACGCTGGGCAGAGCGCCTGGCTGCCCGGCTGCCTGCCGGCTTCGCCTTCCGGCGGATACGCACCTGCTCCCTGGGCGAACGGGAGCACCGGGTGGCCGAGTTCGACTGGCGGGACTCCTGCTTCATGCTGGTCCCGGGCGGAGAGGTCGAGCTCGGCCTCGATCCAGCCCGGCCGTGGGAGCCCACGGCCGAGGAGCTGGCCAGCTGGAAGGCCTCCGCAGAGGAGTACGGCATCGAGCTCGACATCCGAGAGCACATCGCCAGGGTCACGCTCGGACCGAGGACCGCGGTCCTGCCCGCCCTCCTGATGGAGACGACGGCCGGCGAGCTGGGATGGAGGACCCTCGACTCCGACGATCCTCGCGTGCGCGAGCTGCTCGATGAGCGGGGCGACATGCGGGGCCAGCACGTCCGGATCTACCGGGGAGGCGAGAGCCTCGACATCGACTACGACGACGAAGGCGGCGTGACGGTGCGGACCGAGGAGCCGATCACGCATGAGGAGGTCGTGGCCCGGCTCGCCTCGCTGGGCTTCAGGCTTCCCACGGGCGAAGAGTGGGAGCACGCCTGCGGGGCGGGGGCCAGGACCCTGTTCCGCTGGGGCGATCACGCGCCCTGCGACCGTTACCCGACCGACATCAGCCCCGAGGAGGCCGCCTGGCGCAGGCAGTGGGTCCTGTCCGGCGGCAAGCTCGAGCGCCCGCCCGAGGGCTTCGAATCCGACTGGGACCTCCATCGCCAGCCCAACGCATTCGGGCTCTTCATCGCCTCGGATCCGTACAAGTGCGAGCTGGTCGCGGAGCCGGGCACGACGCGCGGCGGCGACGGCGGGGGGATGATCTGCGGGGGTGTCGGCTTCTTCCTCGGCTGGCTGACCCTGGCGACATCCTACTTCGAGGAGCACGCCTGCCGCCGGGAGCCCGGCGCGCCGGTCCTGGCCGGCTACACGATCGCCCGGCGGGTCCTGCCCCTCGGCTGAGAGACCGTCGATATTCGCCAGGACATCGAGAGACCACCCGTCACGGCTCCGCTGGCTCCATCGACTCGATCAGCCTGCCCGTGGCGGTCGTGCAGACGATGTGGACGCGCTGGCCCTCGGAGAAGCGCTCCGCGAGCGCCAGGTCCCCCGCAAAGACCGCCTCGTCGATGGCCTGGGCGGAGCGCCGCCGCCCGTCGTCGAGCCAGGCCTCCTCCACCGCCAGGTCGAAGACCGACTCGGCGGGCGCTGGCCGGGGCCCGAGCCGGGTGCGCGGGGTGGCGGTCGCGCGTGAGCGGATCACGCCGACGACGTGCAGCTTGAGCGGGGCCGGGCGGCCCGAAAGCAGCCGTCCGAGCCGGGCGGCCAGGCCGCTCACGAGTCTTCGGGGGGCCAAGGGGCGCGGCTTTCGGAGCTGCGGGCCAGGCGGTTTCTGCGCATGCGCCTGCGGATCCGCATGCTCGCGGCGCGCAGGCGCCGGCTGAGCTCGCCGGGCTCGGCCAGCAGCCCGCGGCGGCGCCTGGACGCCCTCTCGGGGACCACGCCGCTGCCGGGCAGGGCGAGGTCGAGCAGGGAGGGCAGGTCGAGCTTGTCCTCGATGGCCTCGCGGAACAGGGGGCGGAAGAGCGCGCCGAGCTCGGCCGGGTCGCGCAGGCGCCCGTGCCGGTCCAGGGCCCGCAGGCGCTTGCGCAGGTCGCGGGCGATGAGCAGGTTGCGGTGGCCGGTCGGATCGGCCAGGACGCAGCGGGCCTGCGGGCCGCGGGCGAGCAGGTCGGCGATGCGCGCGAGCGACATGCAGCGGCTCTCCTCGACTTCCTCGGCCGAGAGGACCCTGCGGCTCCGCCGGGCGTGGGCCTCGACCATACGCTGCCACTGCAGCACCCGGGAGAAGAGAACCATGTTGTTGAAGATCTGCTTGTTGAAGCGGAACGGGAACAGGGGCCCGGTCAGGATGTGGCGCAGGTGGCGGTCGTGCTCCTTGTAGGCCCGGGTGGAGAGCTTCCTGATCACCCCCCATACCTCTCGCTCCACCCGGGTGTCGAAGCGGATCTCCCAGTAGGCGTGCGAGGTGGCGCGCCGCTGCCAGGTCTCGATGGTCTTGATGGGCACGAAGTAGTTGTGCGCCACGGTGTCGGCGGCCAGGTGGGACAGGTAGCCCCAGGCGAAGGCGCGGGTGGCGTCGCTCTCGGCCAAGTCGAGCACCGAGAAGCCGACCTGCCAGTTGTGGCAGTGCAGGTGGTAGGGGGACAGGTTCTTGGCGACGGTGATGTCGGCGGCGATGGAGCCGTAGAGGAAGTCGTCGGAGAAACGGCCCAGCAGGGCGGCCAGGGCCGGGGCCAGCAGGGCCAGATCGCGAAGCATGGCCAGGCCGAACTCGATGTGCGCGGCCGGACCCCAGGCCAGCGCCTCGGACGGGACGAGCAGCAGCACACAGGCGACGAGTACGATCCGGACCGGCCGCATGCGGCCACCTCGCTGGTGCACAAAAGAGCTGGACCGGCGGCAAGGCTTGTTGTCCGCCAGGTGAAATGCTATATGGGACGGACCCGCGGGTCAATCCGGGAGGTGTTCTTGGACCTGCACGCCGAGCTCGCTCACCTCGTCCGCGACCTGGAGGTCCACCTGGGCCTGCTGCGGAGCTTCGGCATCCAGCAGCTGCCCCGGCGCAGCCCGGGGCCGGTCGAGCTGGTGCACAGTTCTGATCGACCCGCAGCCGGGCCGAGCCGCGAGCAGGCGCAGGCGGGGCTCTTCGCCCCCGGCAGGCCGGCCGCGCCCAGGAGCGCCCCGCAGAGATGGCGGCCCAACCCGCTGTCGGCCGAGCAGGCCGGGGCCGAGCTCGACCTCCTCCGGCAGCGGCTGGGCGGCTGCACCCGCTGCCGCCTGCACGAGCGCAGGCAGCACATCGTCTTCGGCGAGGGCCACCCCACGGCGCGGCTGGTGCTGGTGGGCGAGGGCCCGGGCGGCGAGGAGGATCGCTGCGGCCGGCCCTTCGTGGGCCCGGCCGGCCAGCTGCTCGACCGTATCCTGGCCGCCATGGGCGTGCAGCGCTCCGAGGTCTACATCTGCAACGTGGTCAAGTGCCGCCCGCCCGGCAACCGCACGCCCGAGCCGGACGAGATGCGCACCTGCGGCGTCTTTCTGGCCCGGCAGCTCGAGATCATCCGCCCGCGCTACATCATCTGCCTGGGCGCCACGGCGGCCCAGTACCTGCTGGGCACCGAGCGCTCCCTGGGGCGGCTGCGCGGCCGGCTCTACGACATGCCGGACGGATCGCGATTGCTGCCGACCTACCACCCCGCCTACCTGCTGCGCAACGAGGCCGCCAAGAAACCGGTCTGGCAGGACGTGCAGCTGGTCATGGCCGAGATGGCGAGAGCGGCGGAGGAGGAGACGTGAGATCATGATCCGCATGCGCAGATGGGGACGCCGCGTCCAGCGCCTCGCCTTCCTCGCGCTGCTCGGGGCTGCGGCGGTGCTGGCCGCGAGCGGCGCCCAGGCCGGCGACGAGGAGCAGGCGCGGGCCCGGCAGGACTACGAGCAGGCCCGCAAGGCCTACGAGGAGGCCAAGGCCAAGGCCGCCCTGGACCTGGTCCGGGCCGAGGCCGAGTACGCCAAGGCCAAGGCCAAGGCCGAGCTCGATCGGACCCGGGAAGCGCTCGAGAAGGCTGGCGGCGACGCGGCCGCGGCCGACGCCAAGGTCGATGCCAAGGCCAAGGCCGATGCGAAGGCCGAGCCCACAGAGACGCAGCACCGCAAGGGCGCCGTGGGCCTGATCCGGGTCGAGGGCGGCATCTTCGCCGGCACGGCCGACTACATCGACGACGCGATAGAGCGCACGCAGAGTCAGGACCTGGCCTGCCTGGTCATCGAGCTCGACACCCCGGGCGGCGACCTCGAGGAGACCAAGGAGATCGTCAAGCACATCCTCGGCAGCCCGGTGCCGGTCGTGGTCTTCGTCTCGCCCAAGGGCGCCCAGGCGGCCTCGGCGGGCACCTTCGTCACCCTGGCCGGCCACGTGGCGGCCATGGCGCCCGGCTCGCACATCGGCGCGGCCCACCCGGTCATGATCAGCTTCATACCGGACATGGGCGGCGACAAGGACGACGAGGAGAAGAAGAAGCGCCAGGACCAGCAGGCCATCATGAACGAGAAGGTCACCAACAACGCCGTGTCCCTGATCGAGAGCATCGCCAAGGAGCGCGGCCGCAACGTGGACTGGGCCCGCAAGGCGGTCCTCGAGTCGGTCTCCATTCCGGCCGACGAGGCGCTGAAGAAGAACGTCATCGACCTGATCGCAGACGACACGGACGACCTGCTCGCAAAGCTCGACGGCCGCAAGATCCGCCTGGACGACAAGACCGCGGTCGTGCTCGAGACAAAAGGCGCGGCCGTCCGGCGCTGGGACAAGACCCTCAAGCAGCGGCTGCTGGGCGGGCTCGCCAACCCCAACCTGCTCATCATCCTCTTCCTGATCGGGCTGGCCGGCATCGCCATGGAGTTCTACCACCCAGGCATGATCGTGCCCGGCGCGGTGGGCGCGCTGTGCCTGCTGCTGGCCTTCATCTCCATGCAGATCCTGCCGGTGGACCTGGGCGGCCTGCTGCTGGTGCTCGCCGGGCTGGGCCTGATGATCGGCGAGATCTACGTGACGAGCTACGGCATGCTGGGCATCGGCGGCGCCATCCTCATGGTGATCGGCGGCATCCTGCTCGTCGATCCAAGCCAACAACCGCATTACATGGATCCGACCATGAAAGTCGAATGGACCGTCCTGATCCCCACCGTGATCGTGCTGGGGATCCTCTTTCTGGGCATAGGTTACTACGTGGTGCGAACCCAGCGATCCAAGGTGCGAACCGGGGCGCACGGGATCGAGGGCGAGCTGGGCACGGCCCGCAGCGAGGTCACGCCCGCGGGCGGCAAGGTCTTCGTGCACGGCGAGTACTGGAACGCCGTCTGCGAGGAGGGCAGCATCCCGGAGGGTGCATCGGTGGAGGTGGTCCGCACGGACGGGCTGAAGATGATAGTCAAGGCGAAGAGCGGAACGCCATAAACGCGAAGTCAAAGCGACGGAGGGATCCAATGGGCTATGCGATCGGAGTGCCGGTAGGAATCGTGGTGCTGTTCATCCTCATGGGTTTGCGCACCATCCTGGAGTACCAGCGGGGCGTGATCTTCAGGCTGGGCAAGTACGCCGGGATGAAGGGGCCAGGCCTGCGCTTCATCATCCCTTTCATCGACCAGCTGGTCAAGGTCGACCTCAGGACCATCGCCCGGGACGTGCCACCCCAGGACATCATCACCAAGGACAACGTCACGGTCCAGGTCAACGCGGTCGTCTTCATGCGGGTTCTCAACCCGGACAAGGCCGTGCTCGAGGTGGACAACTACCTCTACAACACCAGCCAGCTCGCCCAGACCACCCTGCGCTCGGTGCTCGGGCAGGTGGACCTGGACGACCTGCTGACCAGGCGAGAGCACCTCAATGAGCAGCTACAGAGCATCCTGGATTCGGACACCGATCCCTGGGGTGTCAAGGTGAGCAAGGTCGAGATCAAGCACGTCGACCTGCCCCAGGAGATGCAGCGGGCCATGGCCAAGCAGGCCGAGGCCGAGCGCGAGCGGCGGGCCAAGGTCATCCACGCCGAGGGCGAGATGCAGGCGTCCAAGAAGCTGGCCGAGGCGGCCACCGCCCTGCAGAAGGAGCCCAGCGCGCTGCAGCTTCGCTACCTGCAGACCTTGGCTGAGATCTCGACCGAGAACTCGTCCACGGTGATCTTCCCCGTGCCGCTGGAGATGTTCCGCGGGCTGATCGCGCCGAAGTGAGACGCGGCGGCGCTCACGGGCCGGGGTAGAGGTAGTCTCTGCCGTCCGCGCCGCGGAGCATCACGCCGCCTTCGACGAAGCCCAGTACCGCGTCCGGGTTGAGCGGCACCTTGCCGCCGGTGCTGGGCAGGTCGGCCAGCAGGTGGGGCACGACGAGCCCGGAGCAGCGCGCGCGCAGGCCGGCCGCGATGGCCAGGCTGCGCCGCACCGGCACCTGGAAGTGCAGCGCACCCGTGACCCGGTCGAGCTGGAAGAGATAGTGGGGCTTGATCCCGGCAGCGACCAGGCCGCGTCCGAGCTGCGCTTGGGCGGATACCGAGTCGTTCACCCCGCGGAGCAGCACGGCCTGGTTGAGCACCGGGATGCCGGCAGCCAGCAGGCGGGCGATGCCGCGGCGGGCGCTGTCCGTGATCTCCAGGGCGTGGTTGAACTGGGTCACGACCCACAGGGGGCGGTGGCGGGCCAGGGTGCGGGCCAGGCCCGGGGTCAGGCGGGCCGGCAGGGCGGCCGGGGCGCGGGTGTGGACGCGCAGCACCTCGACGCCTGCGCGGCTGCGGGCCGCCTCGAGCCACGCGTCCAGGCTGCGGTCTGCGAGCATCAGGGGCTCGCCGCCGCTCAGGATCACCTCGCGCACCTCGGGCGCGCAGGAGAGCGCGCGGGCCAGGCCCTCGCGGGTGGCGAGATCGTCGTCGGTGTTCCAGAAGCGCTTGCGGTTGCAGTGCCGGCAGAGCACCGGGCAGCGGTCGCTGACCCGGGCTACGAGCCGGTCTTCGAAGCGGCGGATGATGCCCGGGGCGAGCAGGAAGGACTCCTCGTCGAGCGGATCGAGCGCACCGCCCGGCGCGAGCTCGCGGGGGTCCGGCAGCACCTGGCGGCGGATCGGGCAGCGCGGATCGGAGAGCGCCGCGCGCTCGAGCAGGGCGGGCGGGATGCGCATCGGAAAGCGCGCCGCGACCCGGCGGACGCGACTCTTGACGGCAGCGCTCAAGGGCAGCGCCTCCGGATCGCTCACGCAGGCGGCGATCTCCCGTCTCCAGGCGGATCCGGCCATGGCTCAGAAGCGGTAGATGACGCCCACATGGATCTTGCCGCCGATCTGGCTCAGATCCTTGGTGTCGGTGTTGAAGTACTGGCTGAAGTTGAAGCCGCCGTCGACGCAGAAGCCCAGGCGCTTCCAGGGGTTGATCTCGAGGCCGCCGATGACGTGCAGGCTGAAGGCGTTGCCGCTCTCCTTGTCGAAGTCGAGGAACTCGAGCCCCAGGCCGAGCCCGATGTACGGCGTGAGCCAGTCGCGGATGAAGCGGTACTTGGCGCCTATTGTGGCCGGCACGAAGACCACGCCGGTCTCGCCGCCGCCGATGGTCAGGCCCACCTTGAGGTAGACCGGGACCTCGGGGATGATGAAGGCGTTGAACTCGAGCTCGATCCCGTGCAGGTAGGTGGCCGGATCGGCGTCCTCGCCGCCCACGTAGCCGGATATGAAGCCGCCGTAGCGAAGGCTGACGGCCATGATGGGCGTCCAGGTGGCCTCGGACTCCAGGCCCAGCAGCGCCCGGATCTCGGCCGCCAGCTCGCCGGTGGCCTCGATCAGATCGTCGCCGTCGTCGGCGTCCACGGTCCGGCTGGCCCGGCCGATGGCGAGCCCGGCCTGCATGTCGACCGCCGAGACGGTCACGACCGCCTTGTCGGCCACCCGGCCCACCGAGCCCCAGACCAGGATGGCGTTGCCGAGGAAGCGGCCGCGCTCGAGCGTGCAGCGCGCGTCGTTCGCGTCGCAGCCCAGCAGCTGGTTGATCTGGTCCACGCTCAGGATCCGGCCCAGGTCGGCCTTGCCCAGGACGTCGAGGCCGCCGCCCTGGCTCAGGCCGCTCAGCAGCACGCCGGTCAGGGTGGCCAGGGTCTCGGACGGGAAGCTCTCGCCCTGCAGGTCCAGCACGGCCACCCGGGGGCGGGCCGGCGCTTCTTCGGCCGGGGCGGCCTGGGGTGCGGCCAGGCAGATCGCCATGGCCATGCAGCAGATGCGCGGGATCATGGAGCTGAATTTAGCACGCGGCAACGGTGCTCGGCAAGCTGGCCCCGTTTTCGAGGCATCCGCGCTGTACGCTGGACGTGGGAAATCTGGATTTTTCCTGTCGGCTGGCTGCCATCGAGGGTAGAGTAGCCGCGTGATTCAGCCGAGCTCGCCGATCAGGAGACTGCTGGGATTCTTCGCGCGCGGCCAGGCCGCGCCGCGGATCCAGGATCCCGCGAAGGTCGACAGGCTGTACCGGCGAACGCGACTGTCGGTGATCATCACGCTGACCCTGGGCTACGGCTTCGCCTACACCTGCCGGCTGGGGCTGTCGGTGGTCAAGAAGCCGCTGATCGACGGCGGGGTATTCAGCGCCGAGCAGCTGGGCTGGATCGGAGCCGCCTACCTGTGGGGCTACGGGGCCGGCAAGGTCTTCAACGGCTTTCTGGCCGACCGGGTCAACGTGCGCCGCTTCATTCCGGCGGGCCTGGCCGTCTCGGCCTGCCTGAACCTGATCATGGGACTCAACACGCTGGTCTTCGTGGCGGTGGTCCTGTGGGGGGTCAACGGCTGGTTCCAGGGCTTCGGGGCGCCGGCCTCGGTGGTCTCGATCACCCAGTGGTTCTCGGGCAAGAAGCGCGGCACCATGTACGGCCTGTGGTCGTCGGCCCACTCGATCGGGGAAGGCCTGACCTACTTCGGGACCTCGACCCTGGTGGCCATCTCGATCTGGAACGCGGCCTTCATCGGCCCGGGCATCACCTGCCTGCTGGTGGCCGTGGGCGTGTACCTGGGTCTCCGGGATCGCCCGGAGACCCTCGGCCTGCCGCCGGTTGCCGAGTGGAGCGGCCAACCGCCCGAGCCCATGTCCAGGTCGACCATCTCGGCCCAGCTGTCCATCTTGAAGATGCCCGCCATCTGGGTGATCGGAATCTCCTCTTCTCTGATGTACGTCACCCGCTACGCCATCAACAACTGGGGCATCCTCTACCTCCAGGAGGTCCACAAGTTCACCCTGATCGAGGCGGGTACGCTGATCGGGCTCAACACGGTCACCGGAGCGATGGGCTGTATAGCATACGGCTACCTCTCCGACCGCTTCTTCGATGCCCGCCGCCCGCCGCTGACCCTGATCTTCGGCCTGGTCGAGATCGCGGCCCTGTTCATCATCTTCTTCGGGCCGGCCAGGAGCTTCTACGCGATGGCTCTGGGCTTCGTGCTCTACGGCTTCACCCTGAGCGGTCTTTTAGCGGTGCTCGGCGGCCTGTTCGCGGTCGACATCACCCCCAAGCATGTCACCGGGGCGGCCATGGGCATGATCGGGGTCTTCTCCTACCTGGGCGCTGGTATCCAGGAGCTGGTCTCGGGCTACCTGGTCGGCAGCGGCACCACGTTCACGGGTGGGATCCGGCATTACGACTTCAGCCTGCCGGTCGTTTTCTGGATCGGCAGCTCGGTTCTTTCGATGCTGCTGGCCGCCTCGCTATGGAATGTCGGCCGGGCGGCGCG
This sequence comes from Deltaproteobacteria bacterium, assembly GCA_016935365.1. GTDB lineage: Bacteria > Myxococcota > B64-G9 > B64-G9 > B64-G9 > JAFGRB01. Next base: position 3,543 of record JAFGRB010000178.1, on the reverse strand, counting down.
TTGAGGGAGGCGATATGCCGAGCTGGAAAGAGTGTCTGATCGCGGGGCTGCTGAGCGCGCTGCTCGTCGCCGGGCTGGTCGTCTGGGATCACTTCGCCGAGCAGCCCGTGACCGATCTGCGCCGGGATATCACCGCGACCCTGCAGCAGCTCCAGCAGTACGACAAGGCCATGGGCGCGGTCAGGCAGTACGCGGACGGCAGCTCGCGGGCCGAGGCCCGGCTGGGAGAGCTGGAGCGGCTCGCGCGCCGGGCCGACAACACGGCGCTCGGAGATGCCCTGCGGCTGACCGAAGGGGTCGCGCTGCTCCGCTTCGAGCAGTACGGCCAGGAGATCCAGATTGGGCTCCGGGGCGCGGACGAGCAGGTGCTGAAGCTCGCGACCGCCCTCGGCACGAGCCCGGTCTACGCCTCCTGCACGGGGATGCCCGCTGCCGAGGCCGGCCGGGCGGAGCTTCGCTGCGCGCTGGCGCCGGAGGTGCGGCCATGAGCGCGGCGCGCATCCGCTGGCTGGCCTACGCGCTGGTCTGGGCAGGCGTGATCGGGGCGTACTTCCTGCTCGCCCACCAGCCGCGGGTCGTCGAGCTGGCCCGGCTGAAGGAGCGGCTGCGCGCGGTCGAGCAGGAGCTCTACCGCGCCCAGGAGATCGCCGGCAACCTGTCCGTCATCAAGAAGCGGGGCGAGATGATCGAGAAGAAGGTCGCCGAGCTCGAGGCCCGGCTGCTGCCGGCGCGTATCGATCGAGCCGGCGTGGAGCGCGAGCTGCGGGCCGTGCTCTCCGAGCTTCGCGTCGAGCCGGCCTCGATCACCCTGCGCGAGCCGAGCCGGGCCGGGGCCTTCGGGCTCCACGTCGCCGAGATCGAGATCGATGGCGATCCGCTGTCGGGCGAGGCGCAGATCGCCAAGCTGGACGATGCCCTGCTCGTCCACGTCAGCGCCCTCCAGCGGCCCGAGCCCGGCGCCCGGGGGGCGCGAACGCGTCTCGTCCTGGAGCTCTACGGCCGCTGAGCGCGGCGGCTACTTGATCCTGGCGACCATCAAGCGGTGGGTCGAGCTGAGGCCCGTGTCGAGCAGACAGGCGAGGTCTCCGGTCAGCGAGACCCGCTCGAGCTGGAAGTCGCCGTCCGGCCGCAGGGCGGCTCCCACCTGGACGGGATTCGATGGATCGCTGACGTCGACCCTGACGAGACCCGCATCGCCGTATGCGACGTACAGGTGCTCGCCGTCGTACTGGCTGTCGGCCGCCCAGCCGTCGGACAGGGCGAAGGTCCCCACCTGGCTCGGCTCGGCGGGGTTCGAGACGTCGATCACGAACAGGCCGTCCAGGCGCTTGGCGAAGAACACGTGGCTGCCGTGGATCTCGGCGTCGTCCACGCCCCGCATGTACGTGAAGGTGAGCGAGCCGTCGAGATGGGGCGCGGCCGGGTCGGAGACGTCCACCGCGTAGAAATCCCCCCGGAGGTCTCCCATGTAGACGTGGTCGCCGTCCTTGGCGATGGCGTCCGAGTCCTGGGTCTGGTCCGCAGCGCAGAAGGTCGAGACGTGCTGCGGCGCGTCCGGGTTGCCGACCTCGGTCACCTGCAAGTAAGCGCCGTTCGGGCTTCCGCCGCCCACCCAGAAGACGCGGTCGCCGTCCTTGACCGGCTCCCACCCGCTGGCGCCCTGCGGCTCGTCGCTTCCCCGCAGGGTCGGGGCAGCCGGGTTGGAGACGTCGATGACGGCCAGGATCCCGGTCCGGAAGGTGGCGTAGACGAGGTCGCCTTCCTTGCACAGGCCGGTCAGGGCAGAGCCGCTGGCGTGCTCGTAGATCCCCACCCGGGAGGGAGCGGTCTCGTCTCCGATGTCGTATATCAGCAGCTCGCCTTCGGTCGTGCCGATGTAGCAGTGATCGCCATCGGCGAGAAGGGCATACAGGATCCCGTGCTGTGAGAGGTCGACCGTGGCGGTGATCTCCATGGGCTTTCCGGAGTCGCCGCTGGAGTCGCCGCAGGCGACGAGCAGGCAACAGGAGCACAGTCCGGACAGAAGATATCGGAGCGGTCGCATGTTCGATCCTCCTCGATGTCGATGGTATCCGCATCCGGCCCGCTCGACAAGTGGCGGATTTCGAGTAACCTTCTAGGGGATTGATCGGATGCGAAACGGGAGGCAGCGGCCATGGAGCACACGGGAGACGACGATCAGCTCAACATCCTGGTGATCGACGACGAGGAGGAGGTCACGCGGGTGATCGCCGAGGCCTTTCTCAAGCAGGGCCACATGGTGGCCACGGCCGGCTCGGCCGAGGAGGGCCTGGAGCTCCTGCCCTACCAGACCTTCCAGGTGGCCTTCATCGATCACCACCTGCCGGGCATGGAGGGCCTGGTGCTGGGCGGCTACCTGCGGCGCAACAACCCCCACATGCAGGTGGCCCTGGTGACCGGCGAGCCCGAGGACAGGCTCGAGCAGGAGAGCGCCGAGCTGGGCTTGCGCTACATCATCAAGCCCTTCGTCTTCGACCGGCTCCAGGCGGTGGTGGACGCCTACCTGGAGTCTGCCCAGGAGCGCGAGCAGCAGCGCGCAGCCCGGGACGACCCGGACTTCCATCCGCGCTTCGCGCCTTACGCGGACGAGCTGGCGCCGCTGTACGACCTGCCCGGCGTGCCCGAGCGGATCGCGGACGGCATCCGGCGGCGGCTGACCGCCTGCCTGAACGAGCTGGCCAGCCCGGCCCGCTACAACGAGCGCGATCGGGTGGCCGCCCTGTGCGGCCTGCTGACCGCCAAGCTGCTGGGCATCGGCCTGCCCAGGCGCAAGGACGGCACGACCCCCTACGAGCACTACGACGCGCTGATGCAGAAGCACCACCGCCGGTGCGAGTTCGGCAGCTGACGAGGACGGGTCCGAAAAGTGCGTCGGATCAGCTCGCGGATGTCCTTTCGGTCGTCCACTTCGGGCACCACTCTACCGGCAAGGGGCATCTCGGCAGCCCGCTCGACATCGGCGATGAGAAGGTCGACCCAGCGCCTGGCTTCGGAGGGATTGTCCGCGGCGATGTGGTCTCCAATCGCCGCGAGGTCGCGACGTGCTCGGTCGGTCCACAGGATGATCAGGGGCCGACCGGGCCTTCCTGTCTTGGCTGTCATTCGTCATCGACCGCGTCATAGCGGCGGTGTATCTCGGCGACGAGCGTGTCGTGAGTCGTGATGCGCCCAGCTTCGGCGTCGGCCAGGCCTTCCTCAACCGCTTCGATGAATCGGTGTCGATCCGTCAGCTCGTCGAACGCGGCAGGTGAGAGCACGACCGCAGCTGCCTTGCCGTTCTGCGTGATGATAAGGGGCTCGGAGCGATCTCCCAGGCGCCTGAGCCACTCGGCTGCCCGTGCCTTGAACTCGCTGACAGGAATGATGTTCTTGGAGACCCGTATGTTCTTCATGTTCTCATCCGCGGCGGACCATATAAGAGTCTAAATTAATTAGCGCTCCTCTCGGTTTTCCGTAATACTGCGAAATGCCCGTCAATGGAGATCCACCTCGGCAAGATCGAGCACAGCGAAGCCCCGCAGG
>JAFGRB010000177.1 GCA_016935365.1 Deltaproteobacteria bacterium | reverse complement strand
TGGACCCGGCACTGGGACCGGCACGCTGCCCGGCACCGGACCCGGCACCGGCCCTGGCACTGGGCCCGGCACGCTGCCCGGCACCGAGCCCGGCACTGGACCCGGCACCGGCCCTGGCACTGGACCCGTCACCGGCCCTGGCACCGGCCCTGGCACTGGACCCGGCACTGGGACCGGCACGCTGCCCGGCACCGGACCCGGCACTGGGACCGGCACGCTGCCCGGCACCGGACCCGGCACCGGCCCTGGCACTGGCCCTGGCACTGGCCCTGGCACCGGATCCGGCACGCTGCCCGGCACCGGACCCGGCACACTGCCCGGCACCCAGCCCGGCACTGGACCCGGCACCGGCGAGCATCCCGGCGATGCAGCCGATCCGAGCACCGATCCCAACACCGGCAAGGACTTCAACGCCTGGCTCGATCCCCAGCACGCCGGCTTCCTCCGTATCCACACCACCCCCACGACCGAGGTCTACATCGACGATCGCCTGATCGGCAGCAGCCCGGTCTCCGACATGGCGCTCAAGCCCGGCAAGTACCGCGTGCAGCTGCTCAACAAGGAGGCCGGGATCGACAGGCGCTTCTCCATCGTCATCCGCAAGGGCGAGGTGACATCCCGACAGTTCATCTTCTGAGGTGCGCAGGTGGAGTTCGTCCCCCGCAGATCGATCGGCCCCTTCGAGATCGCCGCCCACCTCGACTCGGGCGGCATGGCGGACGTCTACCTGGCCCGCGGCCCCAAGCCCAAATCCATGCTGGTCATCAAGGTCCTTCGAGAGCACCTCAAGGGCGAGGCCGAGGTCGTGAGCATGTTCCGCGCCGAGGGCCGGCTGATGGTCGGGCTGCAGCACCCCAACGTCGTCCACGTGATCGATCACGGCGAGGAGCAGGGCTGCCCCTACATCGCCATGGAGTACCTGCCCGGCGACCACGTGGGCGTGGCCATCCGGGCCGCCCGGCGCCACGAGGCGCCGATCACCCCCACCCTGACCGCCCGGATCGCCATGCAGGCCGCCGCTGGCCTGGCCTACGTCCACAGCGCCCGGGATCGACACGGCAGACCCCTCCAGCTCGTCCACCGCGACATCAGCCCCCAGAACATCTTCCTGTGCTACGACGGCCGGGTGAAGATCCTCGACTTCGGCATCGCCCTGACGGCCGACCGCGACGTGGTCACCCGCACGGGCATGCTCAAGGGCAAGGTCAGCTACATGTCCCCCGAGCAGATCCGGCGGCGCGAGATCGACGGCCGCAGCGACCTCTTCGCCCTGGGCATCGTCATGTGGGAGATGATTTGCGGAAAGCGGCTGTTCAAGCTCGACAACGAGTATGACGTGCTCCAGAAGATCCTGGAGGAGGACGCGCCGAGCCTGCTGCTGATGCGCCGCGACGCCACCCGGGCGCTCTCGGACATCGTGGCCCGCTGCCTCGAGCGGGACGCGAAGAAGCGCTTCGCGGACGCGGCCGGGCTGCAGGCGGCCCTGGCGGCCTTCGTCGAGAGCCAGGCCGCGCCCGCCGACGAGGTCGAGGCGTTCATCGCCTGCACCCTCGACAAGCGCCAGCAGATGAAGCAGGGAATCATCGACTCCCTCATCCGCCAGGACGCCCTGCAGATGAGGCTCTTCGGCGATCTGGGAGACGACCTGGGCAGCTCGGGCTCGATCGAGCTCGACTTCGAGATGGAGCCCCGGACCGACGCGTCGCTGTCCGCGCCGCGGGAGACGGATCCCTTCGTGCCGTCCTTCCGCCCCGCGGACGCCGACTCCGGCTCCGTCCTCCCCACGCCGTCGACGCCCACGCGCACGCGCGCGCCCCGCTCGGGCCGGACCGGCTTGCTCGTCTGGCTCGTCGCGGCCGTCGTGCTGATGGGAGCCGCCATCGTCGCCGGCACCTGGTACCTGCTCCGGGAAGAGCGAGCCCCGAATGCCCGGGCCGCCGACGAGCCCGCCCCGACAAGGCCCGCCCCGACGCAGCCCGTCGCGGAGCTGCCCCGGCCCGCCCCGCCGGCAGAGCCGCCCCCCGCACCCGACAGGACCTATCCCGGGCCGAGCGGGATCGTCTCGACCCAGCGTCCCTACAAGAGCCGCACAACCGGCGCGCTTCACCTGGACTGCAGCCCGGGCGCGATGGTGTTCATCGACGGAAAAGCAGCCGGCATGACGCCCATCGAGCGCAAGAAGCTCCCACCTGGAGCGTACCGGGTGATGCTGAAAGATCCCGTCAGCGGCGAGGTCAAGGCCATGTCCGTGCAGATCTCGAAATCCAGGCTGTCCGACTACCAGGTGGCGTTCTAAGCCATGAAGCACATGCCACGAGAGCGTTGCGCGCAGCCGACCGGAGGCCCCCGATCGCGCGGATGGCGGTTCACAGCCAGAGCACGAGCGGAGGTGGTCGGCGTTGCAGCGACGCGGACGTCCCTGTGTGACAGGTTGCCGGCATGATGGCGGGTACACTCAAGCTGGCCTGCCTCCCCGCGCTGCTACTCGCGCTGCCGGCGCCGGCCGCCGAGAAGATGTCCATCGACGACGCGATCGACCTCGGCCAAGTGTCCGATCCGCGCATCTCGCCAGACGGCGACTGGATCGCCTACGTCGTCCAGCGCGCGGGCAGCGGCAGCGAGCCCGTCGAAGGCGACATCCACCTCGTTCCCGCGGACGGCGGCCCGGCACGGAGATACACGACCCGCGCCGGCCTCGAGCACCACCCCCGCTGGAGCCCCGACTCGCGCTGGCTGTACTTCCTGGCCCGCCACGACAAGCGCGTCCAGGTCCACCGGATCGCGCTTCGCGGAGGCGAATCGCAGCCGGTCACGGCCGAGGCGCGCGACGTCGAGGACTTCTGCCTCTCGCCCGACGGCCGTTGGCTGGCCTTCACGGTCATGCAGGCCGAGCAGGAATGCCCCGCCTGCGCCGAGCACCCCGTGGCCAGGGTGCGCGACGAGATCTGCCATCGCGTCCTGCGCATCCAGCCCGCCGACGGCGGCTCGAGCTCGACCGTCTCGCCGGCCGGCAGGAGCGTGTTCGACTTCGCCTGGTCGCCGGACGGGCTGCGGCTCGCGGCCTTCGCGGCCAGCGAGCCCGGTCCGGGCGAGGGCTACTGGAAAGCGGATCTGCTGCTCATCGACCGTGAGAGCACCCAGGCATCGACCCTGGCCGCCGGGCTCGGCAGCTCCAAGCTCGCCTTCTCGCCGGACGGCGCGCGCCTCGCGCTCCTGGCCGCACCAGCTGGCCACCACCACCGCTGTCTGGCCATCGTCGAGCTGGCGGACGGATCGAGGCGCAGCCTGGCGCCCGAGCATCCGGTCACGATCTGGGACTTCGCCTGGCTGCCGGGCGGCGAGCGGCTCGCGCTCTGGGGCCACGAGGGCGTCGAGGGCTTCGTCGGCTGCACGCCGCTGCGGGGAGGAGAGGTGCAGGTCTGGCAGCGGATGCCGCTTCGCGCCTGGGGCGATCCAGCGCTGAGCCTGAGCGCAGACGGCCGCTGGATGGCCTTCCTGGCCGAGGATCCGACCCACCCGCCCGAGGTCTTCGCCGCCTCGCCGCCCGCGGGCAGGCGGCGCGCGTTCCACCCGCGACGGCTGACCTTCACGAATGCCGAGATCGAGAAGCGCGCGCTCGGGCGGGTCGAGGCGATCGAATGGCAGGCCTCCGACGGAGAGCGCATCCAGGGCCTCGTGGTCCACCCCGCGGGCGCCGAGAGCGAGGGCGCGGCGCCGACCGTGCTCATGATCCACGGCGGTCCCCAGTGGCAGTACTGGCGCGGCTGGCTGGGGGGCTGGCACGAGCCGGCCCAGGTCCTGGCCGCGAGGGGCTACCGGGTGCTGCTGCCCAACCCGCGCGGCAGCACGGGGCGCGGCCAGCGCTTCGCCGAGGCGGCCCTGGCCGACTGGGGCGGCGCGGACCGGGCCGACATCGAGGCCGGCCTGGATCATCTCGTGGCGAGGGGGCTGGCCGACCCGAAGCGGCTGGCCATCGTGGGCTGGTCCTACGGCGGCTACATGACAGCCTGGATGATCACCTCGAGCCGGCGCTTCCGGGCCGCGGTCGTCGGGGCCGGGGTGAGCGATCTCCTCTCCATGCACGCCTGCTCGGACATCCCCCACTTCCTGCCGGAGCAGTTCGGCCGCCTGCCCTTCCAAATGCCCGACCTGCTCCGCGAGCGATCGCCGGTCTTCTTCGCCCACCGGGTGAGCACGCCCGTGCTCATCGTCCACGGCGAGGCGGATCGCCGCGTGCCCTACGGCCAGGCGATCGAGCTCCACCGGGCGCTCGCCGACGCGGGCGCTCGCGTGCGCCTGGTCGGCTTTCCCGACGAGCCGCATCACTTCCAGCGCCGCGAGAGCCAGAAGCGCCTGCTGGAGGAGATCGTCGCCTGGCTGGACAGGCACCTGGCAGGCGACGCGGGATCGCGGTGATCGCCTAATAATCGATACGGAGATTCGGTATCCGAAAGCCCCGAAGGGGCGGCACAACACAGCCCAGGGCGAAGCCGGCAAAGCCGGCGAAGCCCTGGGTTAGAGATGCAAAAAGCGCGAGAGCCCTGTAAGGGCGCAACAGCATCCGCCAGCCTCGGCTATTTCGCCCTTACAGGGCTTACTGATTCATGTCCAACTTATTGCGAGCGAATACCACGGCCTTTGGCCGTGTGACCCAAAGAGGTTCGACCGATCCGTGGTGAAGACAGTGGGTGGGACCAAG
>JAFGRB010000176.1 GCA_016935365.1 Deltaproteobacteria bacterium | reverse complement strand
CCTCGGTGCTGGTCTGGAAGCCGCAGGTGAATCGGGCGGTGCACTTCTCGCACGGCCCGCAGTCCTCGTGCTGGTCGGGGTCAAAGATGCACTCGCCCCCCTCGCAGGCGGCGCAGGTGCCGCAGTCGGTGCCGTCGGCCACCGGCTCGAAAACGCAACCCTGGGCTGGATCGCAGCGGTCCTGGGTGCATGGGTTGCCGTCGTCACAGGGGACGCCGCCGCAGTCCGCACCGCTGCACACGCCGTCGCTGCAGCCTTCCGGGCAATCCACGGCGCTTTCCTCGAACCGGCACCTCCCCTCCTGGCAGATCCCGGGCGCGAGGAAGCTCACCAGCTGAGATCCCCGGCACTCGGCCGGAGGCGGCGTCTCGCAGTCCACTCCCACGCACAGCCTGTCCAGGCACGTGCCATCCAGGCACACCTCGTCCGCGGCGCAGGTCACGCCTGCGCACTCCGTCGGGTAGCAGGTCCCGGCCGCGCAGCGCGTGCCCGGCTCGCACGTCACCTGCACGCACGCCAGCGGCACGCACTCGTCCTCGATGCAGACTTCCAGCCCCTCCGCGCAGTCCTCCAGGATGCAATCCGCCGGGAGGCACCGGCCGTCGACGCACAGCCCCTGGTCGCACTCCACATGGGCGCAGTTGCGCTCGACGCACAGCCCGTCCACGCAGATGTCGTCCGGACCGGGACAGCCGGCCTCGGCGCAGTCGGCCGGGTAGCACTGTCCGCCAGCACAGACCTGGCCGTCCTGGCACCGGACGCCCACGCAGGTCCTCTCCTGGCAGCTGTCCTCCACGCACACCTCTCCGAAGCCGCTGCAGACCTTGGTCTCGCAGTCCTTGGGGTAGCAGCGCCCCTGGGCGCAATCCTCACCGTCTGGGCAGTCCACCCCTACGCAGGAAGCAGGCAGGCACTCCTCCTCGATGCAGATCTCCCCGAGTCCGGGGCAGGTCCGCCATGCGCAGTCCCTCGGGTGACAGGCCCCCTTGGCGCAGCCCTCATCTGCTCTGCAGGCGACACCGAGGCAGGCGATCTCCACGCAGAGCTCCGCCTGGCAGACGAAGCCCGCGGGGCAGTCGCGGAGCTCGCAGTCCAAGGGCCAGCACGTACCATCCAGGACCACGCCGCCGGGGCAGGCCGGGTCGCCCTGCGGATCCCCGCACGCGGTCCAGAGAAGGCCTCCGCTCAGGCCGAGCCAGATACCCAGCCGAAGGAATCTCGAGTGCATTCCGACCCTCCTCATCGACTCTGCGCTCGACAAAGCGGTCAGGGCCCGCTTCGTCTGACGATGATCACCGAGCGGGTCAGCACGATCGGCCCCGACGTGCTGGCCACGACCCGGATGGGTGTCGTCCCGCCAGGGGCAAGCGGCACGGAGAAGACCACGGAGCCGTGGGCCGGCACGTCCACGTTTCGGCCCGCGAGGTCGCAGCTCCCCTCGCAGCGAAGCGCCACGGGCTGGGAGAAGCCCGAGATTGAGCTGATTGCGCAATGGAGCTCGGTGTCCTGCCCGGAGTAGCTCGCCCGGTCGCAGGACAGAGCCAGGGTGGGGTACGCTACGGAGTTGTAGTTCGGCTGGTATCCACATCCGGAGCGCGTGACAGCCTTGTAGTAGCCAGGCTCGGCCAAGGGGGTGATCCTCCGCGCCAGACGCGGCTCCGTCTCCCTGGAGGTGTTGATGTTCGTCCAGATGTCGAACTGATCCATGCCGAAGTCGATGAACTCGGCCCGAGAATCACCGACGACATCTGCCTTGATCGGGCCATTGTGGCTTCTGGGCGTCCACTGGGTCCCGGGCGGCTTGATGTATTTCTCGTCGACTCCCTCTCCGTTCATCCAGTCCATGAAGTTGCTTCCGCCCCCCAGCAGCTCCGAAGCATCGCTGCCGTCCGGGCGGAAGAGATGCGGAGCGCCGAAGCTGATACTCTCGGCGGCGGTCCGGTCCGCGGCGGTACAATCATCGTACTGCTCGCAGTAGCAATTGCTCATGCACATGCCCTCGCAGTAGTCATCGGTGGCGCAGTAGATCTCGCGGGTGGTCTCGTCCAGGATGGTGCAGGGGCCTCGCTCCCAGCCGCTGGTGAAAGCACACTCGACCGATCCACCGAAATGCTCGGTGTCGAAGTCCGAGTTGTTCCGGGTCGGGTTGCCTTCGACGAAGTCGGCAAAGAAATACCCTTGCTCATGGGACCAGAAGACGGTGCCGTCCTTGCCGATCAGGCATACGAGCCGCGGATTGTTCTCCTGTGCCTGAAAGACCTCGAGCCCGTCGATATCCGGACGGAAGTCTCCCACCGAGCCCAGGTCGCAGTGCCCGTGCATGTTGATCCAGCGAGGCGCCAATGCACTGTTGTCCTGGTTCAGCTCGATCAACGCGCTGGCCGGAATGATCTCATCTCGCCCATCGCCGTCCGTATCTTCGACCAGCAAGCCGTGGGTGCCCTTGAACTGGCCGTGGTACATGTACTTCTCCTCGAGCACGCCATCTTCGAGACCGAATGCGTTGTAGTCGGCCCCCAGATCGACATAGTGCTCGATGATGACGAGGGGCGTGCTGCCATCCAGCGAGCCCATGCTGGTGTAGTTGCGATAGGTGGCGAGGTAGTAAGGCTGGTGGGGCCAGTCAGCCTGCGCGATCAAAACACCCGTCTCGCCATCGAAGACGGATAGATGCTGGAAGTCATCGGTTCGGGTGATCACCTCGGCCTTGCCGTCCTGGTTCATGTCCCAGACGAGCAGCGGCCAGTTCTTGGCCGGATCGCCCTCCTCGATATTGGCCGGCTGGCACCAGGCGACCTCCCATTCTCCGATCTCGTTGCGGAGCGCGGCTCCGAAGTACAGCTCCTTTCCCTGGCAGCTCATCGTCTCGCCGTCTTCGTTGCAGTACCCGAAGGCGAAGTCGGTCAGCTGGTCGCCGTTGAGGTCGCCCATGACCACGTGTCCGACTCTCCGCTCGGCCCCTGCGCAGACCGAGCCCAGGGGAATGTGGATCCGACCCACGGTCGGGCTCGCGCCGGCGATCGGCACCACCCGGACCACGTTGGAGGGGGCGCCATAGGGATGACCGTTCAGCACCGGCTGCACGCAGTAGAACTGCGGGATGTCCACTTCGACAGACTCATCGCAGTAGAAATTGTCGCCGATCGCCTGTGGGGTGAGCTGCTCGTAGACACCGCAGTCGCCGTCGAGGAACTCCGAGCTGCGCCGGACCGAGAAGGCCACGCCATCGACATCGCCGGGCAGTGAACGCCAGCCCAAGAACACCGCAGCGGCCCCCGCATCCGTGGTCTTGGGCAGCCCGATCAGCTCACGCCCGAGGAAGTAGTAGGTCTGCGACACCAGGTAGCTGCGGCCGATCAGCTCTTCGCCGGTCCCGCCGTCTCCGTCGACTTCCCCGCCGTCCCGGTCCCCACCGTCTTCCCGGTCCCCGCCGTCTTCCCGGTCCCCGCCGTCTTCGATCCCATCGCCATCGGTCTCGGCGTCACCGTCCTTTGCGTCCGGAACCCCGGCGTCCCCATCGAACGCGTCGACGAGACCTGCATCCCCGCCGTCCGGAGCGCCATCGGAGCAGCCAGCCAAGCACAGGAACACCACCGCCAGCCGTATGAACCGGGTTCTCATCTGTCCTCCCTCGTACCTAGTCCCTGAAAACAAACGCGGCTTGGAAAGCCACGCTTGTTTTAGGCCTAGTTCTCCGCGAAGCTCTCCCGAGCTGCGATCCCCAGGCGCTCCAGCGTCAAGCGGTCTCGCGCCTGGAGCCCCGCCCTCAGGGCATCCCGCGCCTCTGGGACGCGCCGGCCGCGCAGCAGCTCGACCATCGCCAGGTAGCTCGTGCGGACGTCGTCTCGATCCTCGAACAGCGCCCGCGGGATGTCCGGACGCCTGGCATAGAGCGCGCTGATGGAGTTCAGCATCAGCTCCATCGGGAGGTTGTCTGCCGCCCGGCACAGCGCCCTGGAGAACTCCAGATCGAGGCGGGCGAGCTCCATGGGCTCCTCGGTCCGCTCGATCTCCCTGGCCAGCGCCTCGAGCTCGGCCAGCTGAGGCCCGGAGGCGCGCTCGCAGGCCAGGCTGATGAGCTCGAGCGCCACGGCCGTGCGCAGCTCCAGCACACCGGGGAACATGGCGTCCTGCATCTCCCTGGGCATCCTGTCCAGGAGACCGAAGCTTCCGATCCTGCGGAAGTCCTGCACCTCGGCCCCCCTTCCCTGGCGGATGGATATGAGCCCTTCTGACGACAGACGAGCCAGCGCGCCCCTGACCGTGGTGCGGCTGACGCCGAGCTCGGCTGCCCAGATGCGTTCCGGAGGAAGCAGCGTTCCTACCTCGACCTCTCCGGAGAGAATCCTCACCCTCAGGTCATCGGCCAGCAGATCGACCGAGCTGGGTGCCCTGAACTTATTGACAGAAAAAAGGTTTCCATCGACAGCCGCGTCCATTCGTCTCAGTGCCTCCGCATCCCGCCAGAAAAGGTCTAGTGGTCATACCACTGTTCCAAGATATTGTCAATGGAGCGGACTTGATTGTCGTCGAGCCGGCGACGGAGTAGTATGGCCCGCCATGAGACCGAGCCCGCTCATCGCCCTGCTCGCCTGCTCGCTCCTGCCCGCCTGCGAGACCACCCCCGGCTCCGTGCCCGCGGGCCTGATCGCCATGTTCGAGCAGGACTGCCCCGCGGGCTGGAGCCGGGTCGAGAGCCTGGATGGCCGCTTCGCCCGCGGCGCGGTCGTGCCGGGCCGCTCCGGCGGCGCCGAGACCCACACCCACGCCTACGACCTGGTCGCGCGCACCTCGACCGACGGCGAGCACGCCCACGAGCTGGAGGGCGGCGAGCCGGTCCAGATCGATCGGGGCATTTTCGGCCACCTGGGCATCCACGAGGGCTATCTGCAGGCCTTCGAGGAAGGCGGCCGCTCCCGCAGCTCGGCCCCCCGGGCCATGGCCCGGACCGCGCCGCAGGCCGGCCACGATCACCTCATCAGCGTCCAGGGCGACAGCGAGCCGGCCTCCCACCTGCCGCCGTATCAGGAGCTCGTGTTCTGCCGGAAAGACTAGTAGCTTTCAGGGGGCTTTCGCAAAGCCCCCCCGATGCTGGAATTGAATTGGGTGCAAATCCCAGTTTCCGACCATCGATGGACAACCCGTACAGCAGGCCTTCAATTCAATGGACCGTGTAGACCATATGGAGCGGGGCGCTCCATTACATTCCTTGCTCAATCGAAGGACCCGAGCAAACAGGGATATGCATCGAATTCAATTCCAGCTTCTTCACCCCAAAACGACCGCTCTTCGGGCGGCTCTAGCGCTCGTGGCGATCGTCGCGGCCTGCGGCCTGCGGCCCGAAGCGCCGCCCGAGCCCCCGGCGCCTGCGAGCCGTCTCGACGGCCGCGGGCGTCTCGGCGAGCTCGGCGCCCGAGCCCGGATCGCGGACGAAGAAGCGCACCAGCTCGGGCTCCACCTCCAGCACCTGCTCCACCACGTCCCGGCGCGCGAGCCCCCAGCGCCGCTCGCCGGGCAGCTGGCAGATGGCCAGCAGGCCGGCCGAGAGGTCGTGGGCGATCCGCGTGGAGAGCTCGAGGCAGCGGATGCCGCCCGAGCGCGAGACGAAGCAGAAGCGCACCGGGCCGGGCCGCGCGGGCAGGAACATGCTCGCCTGGAGCAGCTCCCGGGCCCGGTAGACGCGCCGCAGCCCGTCCTGCTCCTCCTCGCGCGCGCTTACGCGCTCGGCCCGGCGGGCGCCGCACGCGGCCCGGTCCTGCTGCCTCTCGATCTCGCGCTGCTGGTCGGCTGCGCGCTTGTCGGCCCGCTTGCGCTCGAAGCGCTCCCGCTCGGCCTGCTCCGCCTGCCCGCCGTCGAGCCCCTGCTTTCGCCGCCGGGTCCGCTCGAGCCGGGACTGGTGCTCGGCCTTCTTCTTGGCCTTCTGGCTGACCACCCCCGCCTTGAGCAGCTTGTCCCTCAGGTTCTGCACGCGAACGGCCCCCGTCCGGCTCAGCTCAGGCCCTGGCCCCGGCTCTCCTGGTAGCCGCGCCGCACCCGGTCCCGGAGCGCCTCGGTCTCGTCCTCGTCGAGGAAGGCCGCCTCGACGGCGTTCATCTCCAGCCGCTCCAGGTCCGCCAGGCCGTATGCCCAGCGCGTGATGGCCACGTCGTACTCGTCGTTGATCGTGCTGCGGTGGATGGCCGGATCGTCGCTGTTGAGGGTGACGCGCACGCCGAGCCGGTCCAGCGCCGGCAGGGGGTGATCCTGGAGGTCGTGGACGCAGCCGGTCTGGTGGTTGCTGATCGGGCAGATCTCGAGCGCCACGCCCCGGCGCACGAGCAGCGAGACGACCGCCTCATCGTCGATCGCCTGCACGCCGTGGCCGATCCGCTGCGCGTGCAGCCGCTCGACGGCCGAGGCCACCTGGGCCGCCGAGGTGCCCTCGCCCGCGTGGACGGTCGCGCGCAGCGAGCCGGTGTCGGCCACCCGCTGGAAGATGCGCACGAACTCCTCGTTGGGGTGGCCGAACTCGTCGCCGGCCAGGTCCACGCCCGCGACGCCCTCGTCCGCCATCTCGGCCGCCCGGTCCACGATCGCCTTCCAGGCGTCGAAGTCCTGCCGCTCCCGCGCGAAGGTGATGAGCAGCCGGGCCCCGATGCCCATCTCCTCGCCGGCCGCCCGGGCCCGCGAGGCCACGGCCCGCATGACCTCGAGCGGCTTGAGGCTCGTCTTGCGGCAGAAGTGCTCGGGGCTGAAGCGCAGCTCCAGGTGCACCACGCCCTCCTCGGCCGCGTCGTAGACCGCCTCGGCCGCGACGCGCTCGACGTCCGCGTAGGAGGCGTACCAGACGTCGTGGAACTTTCCGAGGAAGTGGGCCAGGGAACGCGGCTCGCCCTCGTTGTAGCACACGACCCCGCCCAGCGACTCGGGGCTGTCGAGCGGCATGTCCACCCCCCGCTTGCGGCCGAGCTCCAGCAGCGTGTCCAGGCGCATGGCGCCCTCGAGGTGGCGGTGGAGATCGACCTTGGGCAGGCCGCGGAGTATGGCCAGTCGCTCGCCGCGTATCATGGCAACGCAGCAGTCTACCCGATATCAAAAAAAAGCAAAGCCCGAGCTATCCGCGCTGTAGCGTTTTCACCCCCACCCGGGCTTCGCCCGACCTCCCCCGTCAAGGGGGAGGTGTTTTTTCGAAAGTGT
>JAFGRB010000175.1 GCA_016935365.1 Deltaproteobacteria bacterium | reverse complement strand
TGGCAGAGGGCAAGGCGCTCCTGCTCCGGCGGGGCGAAGATCCGCTCGAGCTGTGCTCCGACGCCAGGGCGATCTCCTGGGACGGGCGGGAGATCCTGGTGGCGCGCGGCGAGCAGGTCCTGGCCTTCGACGCGCACGGCAAGCGCGGGGAGACGCACCAGGCGGGCACCGGCGCGGTGGCTGCGCTGAGGCTCGGCGAGTCTCTGGTCCTGGCTTCGGAGGACGGGAGCATCGAGCTGGTGCCGGCGGCCGACGGCACGTCGGCCGAGAGAACCGCGCTCGATGACGTTCCTGACAGCACCGCGTTGCGGCTCCTGCGCGGTCCCAGGGGCACGGTCATCATCGGCTTCACCAGCGGCCACATCGGCATCTGGGATACCCAAACCGGCGTCCAACTGGACCACGTCCGCCTGTTCGGACCCGTCGTCCAGATCGGGATTGCGCAGAATACGCTCTACGCGGCCACGGAGACCGGCGAGCACGTCGCCTGGGACCTGAGCGCCTACTTCCGGGACTACTGCGAGCTCCTGCAGGACGTGTGGCGAGAGGTCCCGGTGTCCTGGGAGGGAGGACGGCCGATCGAGAAGTCACCGCCCGAGGGCCACAGGTGTCTCGCACGCCGCGCGAGTCGTCCTTGAGCTCCGAGCAGGACATGCTGCGTCGTATATGACAGAAAGGAAGGCAAGCAGGCGCCTCGACTCAGAGGAGCGCCAGGAACTCATCCACGGTCATGCCGGAGCAACGGATCAGCGCCCGGAGCGTACCCACGGAGAGCTCACGGTGCTGAGGAATCGACAGGTTGGCCCGGACTCCGGTCTTTATCAACACCAGATGGCTTCCCACCTGGCCAATGGGCTTGCCCACGATACGTCACAAGGCAACGACAATGGATTGCCTGCCCGGCTTGTTCGGCATCGCAGAGACGGCCTTCTGATCCTCGGCCCACAGCCAGGCCGTGATGGCCTCCTTGATGTTGTCGAGGACTGTCCTGGAGCGGACCATCGAAGAAAGATGTTCTCAGCGCAGGAAGCCGAGGATCGCCTCGGCCGCTTCCATCGCGGACTGGAACGCGATGTCGCCGCTGCAGCCCCTGGCGCGGACCGTGTCGCCGGCGAAAAAGAGGTTGTCGAGCTGCGGGCAGCGCACGGGCTGGCGGTCCGGAAAGGCCTGGCCGACTCTGAGGTGCACGCCGTCCATGATCGGGTGCACCAGCCTTCGCTCCCACTCGACCTGCGCGAAGAGCTCGGGGCAGAAGCGCTCGATCAGGGCCCTGAGCGCGCGCTCGGCCTCCTCGATCCGCTCCTTGCTCGCGCAGGCGCCCGGCTCGAGCATGACGAGCCAGCTCGCGAGCTGCTTTCCGGCCGGGGCCAGGCCGGGATCGGTGTTGGACGGGAACTTGCCCATGGCCCCCCGGTCGAGGTCGATCAGGCTGCCCGAGAGATCCGAGACCGGCCGCTTGAGCCCGAAGTCGAGCGTGAGCCCGCTGGTCGGCTCCAGGGCGCGGCAGGCGTGGACAAGGCCCGCCGGGAAGAAGGCCGGGTCCGCGACGTCGAAGAGCTGTTGAAGCGGCGCCGCGTAGAGCACCGCCCGGCAGCACTGCGTCCCCTGGTCGCACTCGAGCCGATCGACCCGGCGGCCCGAGAAAGCCATACGCCGCATCGGGTTTTCGAGCCTCAGCCGCCCGGGGCCCAGCTTGCGGACGAGCTTGTCTACGATCTGGCCCATGCCGCCCCGCGGGTCGGCCACCCGCACCCGGGTCAGGGCCTGCGCGCGCAGAAAGTCCGAGACCTCGCCCGCGCTCGCTCGCTCCGGGTCGGGGGCCATGATGGCGAAGCCGATGAACCTCATCACCTCCTTGACCGCCGGATCCCGGGCGAGAGGGCCGACCGCCTCGGCCAGGCTGGTGGCGTACGCGCTCGCGGGGTGCCAGAGGATCAGCTTGCTCACCATGGCGGCCACGGCGAGCTTCTGGCCGACCGTGAGCTCGGGCGTGGCGAGGAAGGCTTGCGGGTCGTCGAATCGCCGGATCATCTTTCCGCCCGCGATGACGTAGCTCTCGCTGTCCCGCTGCGGGCAGAGCTCGAGCTGCTCGCCCAGCGAGCGGAGCACGCGCGCGGCCGGGCTGCGATGCCCGAAGCGCAGGGAGTGGATGCCGAAGTCGAGCGTGTAGCCGTCTCGCCGGCTGACCGCGGCCCGCCCGCCCGGCCGGGATGCGCGCTCGATCACCCGCACGTCCACGCCCCGGGCGCGAAGCAGGGCTGCGGCGGACAGGCCGGCGAGGCCCGCGCCGATCACGCACACGTCACAGGCGGAAGCATGTCCTGACATGGCCTTGCCGTGATCGCCCGTCTAGCGGCGAACTGTCAAGTGGAAAAGGCGCCGGAGCTACGCGTCCCCCTCCCTCGGCCTTCGGCCGGTCCCTCCCGCCAGGGGAGGGACGGACAGTCTTGTCTCTCTTCTTTCGGAGCTTGAACCTCCGTCCCTTCTTCTGGTATCGGTAGACAACCCGAGAACGCAGGAGGTGCTCATGTTCGACATGGACACGATCACGGCTCTGGGCGTGGTGGGAGCGTCGTCCGTGGCCCGCTTGCCCAGCTACGAGCGCTACCGCCCCGGCGAGAAGCTCAAGATTCTCTTGGTGGGCTACAACGGCAAGCGCAACACGGGCGCCGACGTGCGGGTGGCGGCCATGGTGGAGCAGTTCTACCGGGCGCTGGGCCGCGACCGGATCCAGATCGGCATCCTGACCCTGGACGTCGAGAACATCCGGGTCTACTTCCAGCCGCCCACCGAGCTGATCGAGTTCAGCTCCATCTTCTTCAAGGACCTGCTCGAGGCCTGCAACCGCTACCACATGGCCGTGCTCTGCGAGGGCAGCACGCTGAAGTCCAAGTTCGCCAACGCCCTGACGCTGTTCTTCTGCGAGGCCGCCGGCGTGATGAAGCAGCAGGGCAAGCCGTGCATCGCCTACGGCTCCGAGGCCGGGGACATGGACGCCCTGGTCAAGAAGCTGGCCGCCTGGCTGTGCCGGGACACCTACTTCATCGCCCGGACCGAGCCCTCGCTGGAGATCATCAGCCAGATGGGCCTGCGGGGCCACCTGGGCACGGACACGGCCTGGCCCTTCCCGCCGGGCGATCCGGCCTGGGCCCGTCAGGAGATCCAGTCCAAGACCGGCTGGGACGGGAGCAAGCCGCTGGTCGGCATCGCGGTCATCAACCCGTTCTACTGGCCGGTCAAGCCCTCGCTGGTAAGGCTGGCCAAGGCGGCCGCGACGCGCAACTGGGATCACCACTACGAGAAGTGGTACTTCTTCTCCGCGTCCGAGGAGCGCGAGCGGCTGTACCGGAGCTACATCGGCGGGATCGCCGACGCGGTCGAGCTCTTCCGCCGGGAGCGCGACGTGCACGTGATCCCGATCGGCATGGAGGCGCTGGACCTCGAGCCGTGCACCGACCTGTGCAAGGCCCTGGGCCTTCCGGAGCACGTGTTCAGCTCGCGCTTCTACGACGGCTACCAGCTCTGCTCGGTGCTGCACTCGCTCGGCATGCTGGTGACCTCGCGCTACCACGCCCGGGTGCTGTCCATGACGGGCTCCGTCCCCTCGGTGGCCGTGTCCATGGACGAGCGGCTCTACAACATCTTCCAGGAGTGCGGCCACCTGGACGACTACTACCTGTCGACCGACGAGCCCGACCTGGGCCGCAAGCTGCACGCCGCCCTGGAGAAGCTGTGGACCGACCGGGAGCGGGTGGCCGGGGAGATCCGGGCCTCGGTGCCCAGGTACCTCAAGCTGATGGCCGACATGGGCGAGTTCTTCCGCGAGTTCGTCCAGGACGCCTTCCCCGGCATCGAGCTCGCGCCCCCGCCCGCCGACTGGAAGGGCTACCTGCCCGAGCTGCACCCCGGCCTGCAGCGCATCCTCGACGCGCACCCCCTCTGAGCTGTCTCTCCCGCTGATCCGGGACGCCAGATCGTCGTGCGAATCAAGGGAGCTGTGCCGAAGTCGAGCGGAGGCGTGGTTCTCCACGTCGAGCATCGACTTCGGTGCCGCTACGCCGAGTCGCGCGACGAGGTGGCGTCCCGGAGCTCACTCGATGACGGTCTGGTGCCCGGTGTAGAGGTGGAGCACCACGGCCTGGCCGCCGTCGTTGGTGAAGATGACCTTGTAGGGGTAGACGTCCAGGTCCAGCATGCTCTCCAGGTCCGGGCCCGGCTCCACGTCCTCGATGTCGAAGATGCTCAGCAGGCCGTGGGTCAGGTGGTTGGCGTACAGCCGCCTGCGGTCCGGGCTGATGACCAGGCCGCTGGGCCGGCCGCCGGTGCTCACCGCGAAGTCGGAGACCTGGCCGCCGTCGGGGTCCAGGGTCAGGGCGCGCACGGTGCCGAGCTGGCCCATGGCCAGGTAGACCGTGTAGCGCGCCTGGCC
Organism: Deltaproteobacteria bacterium; assembly: GCA_016935365.1. GTDB lineage: Bacteria > Myxococcota > B64-G9 > B64-G9 > B64-G9 > JAFGRB01. The sequence goes on along the minus strand of JAFGRB010000175.1, from coordinate 3,582 downwards.
GGAGTCCGGATCGCGCGTCTTCTTCACGGCCACGGCCTGGGCCAGCTGGCGATGGAGCTCGGAGAGCTCGTGCCGGAGCACGCGCTGCTCGGGCACGTCGATCACCAGCAGGGACGTATCGTCCGAGTCCAGGCCGGGCACCAGGGCCATGACCTGCTCGTCGGTGTCCGTGCCGAGCAGCTTGATGCGCACCGGGACGTCCAGCTCGTTCGCCCGCTGGCCGACGATGCTCGCGTCCAGGGCGCTGGCCTGCGCATCGAGGCTGCGGGTCCATAGCCTGCCCGGCTGGCCTGCGCTCTTGTTGCGCACGAAGACCAGCAAGGGCTCGGGCCGCGCCGCCGCGGCGAAGAAGTCGTAGTGATCCTCGTCTGCGAAGAGGAACAGCGAGTCCGGGTCGTCCGCCCGCCCCTCGACCAGGGACGGAGCGCAGTCCGGCAGGGCCGCGTCGCCGTCGATCCGCCGCAGCTGCAGGCCGCTGTGCAGGGCCCCGCCCGTGCCGTGCCCGGGGATGAGCAGCAGGTCCATGGACCCGGTCTGGAAGGTGCTCAGGTCGGCGCCGTAGACCTGGTTGCCCGCGATGCCGAACTGGCCTACCTGGGCGGCGCTGTCGCGGTCCAGGACCCGGATGGCGTTGGAGGCGAGATCGGCCAGGTAGTCGTAGGGCTGGGAGGGCGAGCGGGCCAGGCTGGGCGCCAGGTTGGCCAGGGGCAGCGTGTGGCTGACCTCGCGCTCATGGCCCGCCTGCCAGGTGACCAGCCGGTCGCCTTCCTCGTCGGCCCAGAGGATGGTGTCCGGCCGGGACTGCAACGAGCCGTACTTGTCGTCGGTGCCCAGCGCCTGGGGCCATCCGATGGCCACCTGCTCCGGGATGCTGAGCACCGGGTCCAGCCCGCCGTCGCTGACGTCGAAGCCGCGCAGGCCGTTGGAGGTCATGGCGTAGAGCCGCTCTATGACCGCGCCGCTCTCGTCCTCGAACTGGCCCGCGGTCAGGGAGAAGGGCACGCCGTCTACCAGCCTGGCGTCCATCTCCACCCAGGTCCCGCCGACCCGCTGCAGGGACCTGATGATGGGCGGGGACAGGTAGGCTGCGAAGAGGCGCAGGGGATCGGCCAGCCGCTCGCGGGACGGGTTGATGGAGATGGACAGGATGGTCTGCCCGCAGTTGATGTCCTGGGGGTCTGCGGGCCAGACCCGCTCGGCCGTCCCCCCGCCGGTGGGCAGCTGCCAGATCTCGGGGCTGTCGCCGGCCGCCGCGTAGAGATCGCCGCTGGGCCGGTCGTGGCACAGGTCGAAGAAGGCGCCCGGCGCCCGGGCCGGCGCGCACAGGCTGGCGGCCCCGGCCCCCAGGTCCAGGATCTCCGGTACGGGGGTCTGGTCCATGGGCACCGGATCGAAGAGCGCCACCCGGGAGTGCAGCCCGTCGGTCACGACCACCCGGTAGGCCAGGCATGCCATGTTGGCGCAGATGGTCTCGACGAACAGCGGCACGAAGGGATCGCCCGAGCCGGGAAAGTCCAGCTCCTGGAAGCCGCCCAGCTCGACCGTGGCGTTGGCGAGGTCGACCTGCACGCGGGCGCGCAGCAGCTTGCTCGGCTGCGGATCGTCCAGGCTCAGGCCGGGCTCGAGCCCGCTGATCCAGAACTGCGCGCCGGTCGCGTCCTCGGGCGAGTTGCTGACGCCGGCCGAGAGCGGCGAGACGCACAGCCCCGTGTCCGCGTGCAGGCTGAGGTCCTCCTGGGCCAGGCCGAGCTGGTTGGAGTTGCCGTTGATGTAGCCGAAGAAGCCCAGCGGCAGCTCGGGCGCGGTGAAGACGCAGCGCGGGTTGGCCCGCGAGCTGCGCTCCTGCACCACCCGCTGCTGCAGGGGGTGGCCGTGGCCGTCGTAGACGAAGAGCCGCTCGCCCGTGTCGGCCTGGCCCCCGCTGGTGGAGACCTGGATGACCACCCGCGAGCCGGTTTGCAGCACGGGCACGCGGACTCGGATCCCTCCGTCCCCCTCCGTCCGGGGCAGGATCTCGGCCTTGGCCGTGCCGAAGAAGACCGCCAGCTCGCCCTCCGTCCCCGGGTTTTCGACCTGGATCTCGATCTCGTCGCCGGCGAAGCCGTGCGCCGGCGCGAACTCGCCCACCGCGGGAACGGGCGGCGGCGGCTCGAAGCGCCGGCCGCAGGCGCAGGCCAGGACCGCGAGCCCCAGCAGGCCCCGGCCGAGAATGCGGATCGTCATCGATCACCCCCAAGTCGCTTGCGGTGGCGGATCACGCCAGGGCTTCCTTGATGCGCTCGAAGAGCTCGGCCGGCGGCATGGCGCCGACGACCGAGTGGACTTCCTCGATCACCGTGTGCGGCACGCCCTGGACCCCGTACTTGACGGCCAGGTGGGGGAACTCGGAGATCTCGACCATGTCCGCCCGGATCGACTTGCCCATCAGCGCCAGCGAGTGCGCGGCCCGCACCGCGGCCGGGCAGTACGGGCAGGTCGGCGAGACGGCCACCTGGAGGTGGACCGGCCGGTCCCAGGCCCGGAGCTCGGCCAGAAGCGGCTCGGGCAGGTCGGCGCTGCGCCGGCCCACGTCGATGATGCCCTCGACCAGGGCGGTGAACTCGTAGCCCGCCGGCACGCCGTAGAAGCGGATCCCGTAGTCCTCGGCGCCCATGAGCGCGGTGGCCGGGATCTTGTCCACGCCGTACTCCTCGGCCCTGGCCCTGTCGGCGACGAAGTCCAGGACCTCAAGCTCGAGCTTGTCGCTCAGGGCGCAGAGCTCGGTCAGGATCTCGCGGGTCGTCTTGCAGTAGGCGCACTCGTGCTCCTGGGTGAAGTAGACGATCCGGACCTCGTGGGGCAGGCCCGAGAAGATCTGGGCCAGCTTGGCGGCGTCTTTCTCGTCGATCAGTCCCATTCGATTCCCTCCGTGTATTTACCAGCGCGCGTTCCACCCCTAGTTTTTCGCCCCTCCCCTGGCGGGAGGGGCCGGGCGAAGCCCGGGGGAGGGGGACGCCATGCAAGGCTCACTAGATGACCCCCTGGCGCATGAGATCGTCGTAGGCCGAGAGCGCCGCCTTGGCGCCCTCGCCGGCCGAGATGATGATCTGCTTCTGCGGCACGGTGGTCACGTCGCCCGCGCCGTAGAGACCCGCGACGCTGGTGCGGCAGTGGCAGTCGACGATCAGCTCGCCCGCCTCGTTGAGCGCGGCAAGCTCGCGCACCGGCTCGGAGTTGGGCAGCAGGCCGATCTCGACGAAGATGCCGTCCACCTCGATGGCGGCCGTCTTCTCGCTGCGGCGGTCCTTGACGGTCACGCCGCTGACGCGCTCCCGGCCCTCGATCGACAGCACCTGGTGCATGTCCAGGAAGACCACCCGCTCGCGGCGCTTGCGGGCCGCCTCGAGCATGATCTCGTCGGCCTGCCAGCCCGGGGCGTAGTTGACCAGGGTGACCGAGGCGTCGACCTTGAGCAGGTCCAGGGCCGCGGTCAGGGCCGAGTTGCCGCCCCCGGCCACGACCACCCGCTTGCCGCGGAAGAACGGCGCGTCGCAGGTCGCGCAGTAGGCCACCCCCTTGCCGGTGAGCTCCTTCTCGCCCGGC